>CAINZT010000204.1 GCA_903855705.1 uncultured Synechococcus sp. | reverse complement strand
GGGATGTAGGCAGTGACCTCAAAGCCGGAGGTGAGCCTCACCCGGGCCACCTTGCGCAGGGCCGAGTTGGGCTTCTTGGGAGTGGAGGTGTACACGCGGGTGCACACGCCGCGGCGCTCTGGGCAGGCGCGCAGGGCCGGGGACTTGGTTTTGCGGGTGAGGCGCTGCCGCTCGGTGCGGATCAGCTGCTGAATCGTGGGCATCGAGGGCCGGAGGTTAGGGCCGGAAGTCCGACCACATTCGACAATCCGCCACCTTACGCGGTCGTCGTCCTGGTTCAGGCGATGGGGCTGAAGGATGCGCCGCAGGCGCAGCAGCGCACCTGGCCACTGGCGCGGATCAGGAAGCCGCCGCCGCTGAGGTCGCCCTTGTAATCGAGGCTCAGCCCCGCCAGCCGCTGGGTTTGGTCGGCGGGGGCATACAAGGTGATGCCGTCAGCGCGGGCCATGGCTACGCCGGCCAGGTGCCCGGGCCGGATGCGGATCACCCAGCGCTCGCAGCTGCCATCGATCAGGTCGATGTGCATCACCCCCGGGGTGCCGGCCACGGCCGCCTGCCGCCCCAGCTCGGCGGCGGCGGCGGCGGTGAGACGCAGGCTGTGGCCCTTGGGCATGGCGAGGCCGAAACGGTCTCCAGTCTGTCAGGGGCTGGCCAGGGGGCTGCCTGGCCGGGGAATGAGGCCCAGGCCGTTGTGCACCGACGCCACCACGCCCCGGCCCTTCACCGTCTGAACTCCCCCCAGCACCAGGCCGGTGGAGCTGCCGCCATCAAGGTTGAGGGCATCGCGCAGACCCAGGCGCTGCAAGGTTTGGGCCGTCTGCAGCAGGGTCGGGCCCAGGTTGCCGACTCCCTGGATCGTCACCATCCAGAGCTTCTGGCCATCACTGCCGATCACGGTGCGGGGTGCCCCTTGGGAGAGGAAGGCGGGGCTGAAGCCTTCGCTGGCGCCATTGAGCACCAGCTGGCCGTCCTGGAGTAAGAGCGGCCCACCCCCCAGCACGTAGGGCTGCAAGCCCAGGGGGTTGGTCGGTTGGCTGGTGAGGCTGAGCTGGCTGCCGGGGCCCCAGGGCAGCGGGCTGTCCCCCCTGGCCACCAGCAGCATGGTCCCGGGGGCCAGGGGCACCCCCGCGGCCATGGCGCCAGCGCCCAGCTTTTGCATCACCTGGGTGTCCTGCAGGATCAGGCCGCTTTCGCCATCGCTGAGGGCGTGGTAAGTCGGGCCCCAGCTGGGCGTGTAACGGCTCAGGCCGCGCTGAACGAAGCCACTGTTGAGGCTGAGCACCGGCAGGCGCTGGCCTTGGTCATCGCTGATCCATTCCTGCAGGCTCAGGCGTCCGAAATTGGGCAGGCCCTTTGCCCCCCAACCCACGGCACCCCGGTTGAGGATCGGACCGGAGAGCCAGGTGCCGCCATCGCGCACCGCGCCGAGGGGCAACCGTTTGATCCGGTTGAAATAGCCGCCATTGATGGCGATCAGGGCCTGTTCCCCCTGGGCCAGTTGGGACAGGGTGCTGAGCCCCTCCATGCCATCGGCGCGGGTCAGGGGCCGCAGGTCCATGGGGGTGAGGCGGGGATCGAAGCGCACGCTGTTGATCAGCATTGGCTCTCCATCCACCTGGCTGACGCTGCGCTCCAGCTCGATGCCATGGCCGATCAGGGCCTTCAGCCGCGGATCGAAGCTCGGCAGCGGCAGTCCAGGACTGCCTGGGCTGGACTCGGCGCTCGGGTTGGGGGCGACGCCGCTGTCTCCGAAGTCGAGCACCAGCCGGGCTGGGCCCCCCAGGGTCATCAGGTGGGGCGGGGCGTCGCTGGGCGGCGTGAGGTGTAGGCCTTCTGGCCCCTGTTGGGCCTTGAGGCCTAGGGCTTCGAGGTTCAGCCGTTGATCGGCGCTGCTGCTGACGCCCAACACCAGCTGGCGCTCCCCGCGATAGAGCAGGGCCGCTGCCCCGAGGTCGAGCACGACGCGCCGGGCGGTCCCCAGCTCCCGGGATCGCACCGCCAGCAGGGGCACCGGGGCCATCTCGAGCCGCAGCAGGGTTCCCCGGGGGGTCAGACGGGCACCGACGGCCTGGAGCAGCCGGCCCACCGGCAGGGCCACCTCATCCTCGAGGCTGCGCTGGCTTCCGGCGGGCAGCTCCAGGCTGGTGCCATACCACTCCAGTTTCACGCTGCCATCCGGCCGCGATTGGCTAGTCATCCCTAATTGCCCTTGCAGCACCTCCAGGGGCAGCCACAACTCGGGCTGGGCCTGGCCCGGGCCGGCGGGGCTCCATCGCCATCGGGCCGTTTGGCGCTGGCCATGGATTTCGAGCAGGCCCCCCTCGAGCAGGCCCCCCTCGAGCAGGCCCCCCTGGAGGCTGGCGCCCAGCCTGGGGTCCCGGGTCCCCTCCGTGGTTGGCCTGGGATGGGGCGCGTTGATGGATGCCGGCGGCAGGGGCGGCGGCGGGCTGGGCAGGCCGGCGAGCAGGGGGCCCATGGGCAGGAGCCGCAGCAGGGAAAGCAGGGCCGCCAAGGAAGCTCCGGGAGATGGCGGCACGCTAAGCCGGTTGTCCAGGCTCCCTGCGCCCGGGGGATCCCGTGCCGTCCCTCTGCCTAAGATCCGAAGCTCCTTAATACGGATTTTCAGCAGGTGAAAGTCACCCGCTGAAGGCCCGTTCCATCCGCAGGTTGTTGCCTGGCTATGGCGCTTGTTTCCCGTCCCCAGTGGCCCCATAGCGATAGCCCGGCCCCTGCCGCCGTGGCTGGCGAGAAGGATGCCTGCGGGGTGGGGTTCCTCGCCCATCTGCAGGGTGAGCAGAGCCATTGGGTCCTGGCCCAAGCCCTGCGGGCCCTCGATTGCATGGAGCACCGCGGCGGCTGCGGTGGCGATGGCGATTCCGGCGATGGCGCAGGCATCCTCTGCGGCATTCCCTGGAGCTACCTAGAAGCGGTGTGGCCCCAGGCCCAGACCAGCAGTGGCACCGCCCGGGGCCTCGGCATGGTGTTCCTGCCCGCCGATCCGGCCCGGCGGGAGCAGGCCCGGCAGTTCTGCGATGCCGAAGCGGCCCATTTGGGCTTGGCCAGCTTGGGCTGGCGCGAGGTGCCGGTGGATGAAGCCGTGCTCGGCCCCATGGCCCGAGCGACGGCCCCGGCCATCGAGCAGTGGCTAATTGGGTCCGCCCCCGGCGGATCGGCCCCTGAGGGAGATGCCCTGGAAGCCCTGCTGTTCCGGCTGCGGCGCCGGGTTGGCGACCGGGCCCGGGAGGCCTGGGGCGCTGGCTCCATCGACCTCTATTTCGCCTCCCTGAGCAGCCGCACCCTTGTGTACAAGGGGATGGTGCGTTCCCAGGTGTTGGCCACCTTCTACGGCGACCTGCGCGATCCCCGTTTCGCCGTCAGTTTTGCGGTTTACCACCGCCGCTTCAGCACCAACACCCTGCCCCGCTGGCCCCTGGCCCAGCCGATGCGGCTGCTGGGCCACAACGGCGAGATCAACACCCTGCTCGGCAACCTCAATTGGGCCCGGGCCGCTGAAGCCAACCTCGATGCGGTCTGGGGTGAGGCGGCCGGCGACCTCAAGCCGGTGGTGAATCCGGCTTTCAGCGATTCGGCCAACCTCGATGCGACCCTCGAGTTGATGGTGCGCAGTGGCCGGCCGGTCACCGACAGCCTGCTGACCCTGGTGCCGGAGGCCTTCCGGCAGCAACCCGAACTCGAAAGCCGCCCCGAGATCCAGGCCTTTTACGAATACAACGCCTGCCTGCAGGAGCCCTGGGATGGGCCGGCCCTGCTCGTGTTCAGCGATGGCCGCAGCGTGGGCGCCACCTTGGATCGCAATGGCCTGCGTCCCGCCCGCTACTGCATCACCAGCGACGGCTACGTGGTGATGGGCTCGGAGACCGGTGTGGTGGAGCTCGACGAGAGCCGCATCCTTGAAAAGGGGCGCCTGGGCCCTGGCCAGATGCTGGCCGTCGACCTGGAGCAGGGCCGACTGCTGCGCAACTGGGAGGTGAAGGCCGAAGCGGCCGCCCGCCATCCCTATGGCGCCTGGCTGGCCGAGCACCGGCGCCAGCTGGATCCCCAGCCCTGGCTGCAGGAGCGCCACCTGGGTGAGCTGGAGCTGCTGCGCCAGCAAACCGCCTTCGGCTTCACCGCCGAGGACATGGAGCTGGTCATCGACGACATGGCTGGGGCCGCCAAGGAACCCACCTATTGCATGGGGGATGACATCCCCCTGGCGGTGCTCTCCGCCAAGCCCCACCTGCTTTACGACTACTTCAAGCAACGCTTCGCCCAGGTCACCAACCCGCCGATCGACCCCCTGCGCGAAAAGCTGGTGATGAGCCTGGAGATGCACCTGGGCCAGCGGGGTTCGGCCCTGCGCCCGGAGCCGGCCGCCGCCGGTGTGTTGCACCTGGACTCCCCGGTGCTGAATGAGGCGGAACTGGTGGCCATCGGCAACCAGGGCCTGGCGGTGACAAGCCTCTCGACCCTGTTCCCGGTACTAGAGGGCCCCGGGGGCCTTGAGCACGCCGTGCAGCGGCTGCGTCGGGAGGCCGAGGCGGCCGTGCGCTCCGGCACAGCGATCGTGGTGTTGTCGGATCGCCGGGGCCAGGGTGGCCAGCCTTCCAGCATTGATGCCACCACCAGCTCGATCCCGCCCCTGCTGGCGGTGGGGGCGGTGCACCACCACCTGCTCAACCTGGGACTGCGCCTGAAGGCCTCCCTCGTTATTGACACGGCCCAGTGCTGGAGCACCCACCACCTGGCCTGCCTGATCGGCTACGGCGCCAGTGCCGTTTGCCCCTGGCTCACCTGGGAAACCACCCGCCATTGGCTGGCCCAGCCCAAGGTGCAGTCGCTGATCGAGCGGGGCAAACTGCCAGCCCTCACGGCCGACCAGGCCCAGGCCAATGTGCGCAAGGCCCTCGAAGATGGCCTGCGCAAGATCCTCTCCAAGATCGGCATTTCCCTGCTGGCCAGTTACCACGGCGCCCAGATCTTTGAGGCGATTGGCATTGGCGCCGACCTCATTGCCTTGGCGTTCAGCGGCACCACCAGCCGGGTGGCGGGCCTGAGCCTCAGCGATTTGGCCAGTGAAACCCTGGCCTTCCACGCCAAGGCTTTCCCAGAACTCAATCGCACCAAGCTCGAGTTCATGGGCTTTGTGCAATACCGCACCGGTGGCGAATACCACCTCAACAGCCCGGAGATGGCCAAGGCCCTCCATGCCGCCGTCAAGGCCGGCCCGGGCTACGACCACTTCTCCACCTACAAAACCCTGCTCGAGAACAGGCCCGTGACGGCCCTGCGTGACCTGCTGCAACTCACTCCGGCGGCGGTGCCCCTGCCGATCGACCAGGTGGAGAGCATCGAGAGCATCTGTGCCCGCTTCTGCACCGGTGGCATGAGCCTGGGTGCCCTCTCCCGCGAGGCCCATGAGGTTCTAGCGATCGCCATGAACCGGATTGGCGGCAAGAGCAACAGCGGCGAGGGCGGCGAAGACCCGGCCCGCTTCCATGCCCTCTCTGATGTGGATGGCGAGGGCCGCTCCGCCACCCTGCCCGGCCTCAAGGGGCTGCGCAACGGCGATACGGCCTGCTCCGCCATCAAGCAGATCGCCTCGGGTCGCTTTGGTGTCACCCCCGAATACCTGCGCAGCGGCCGCCAGTTGGAGATCAAGGTGGCCCAGGGCGCCAAACCAGGCGAAGGCGGCCAGCTGCCCGGCCCCAAAGTGGACGCGTACATCGCCTGGCTGCGCAACAGCAAGGCGGGCGTGGCCCTGATCTCACCGCCGCCCCACCACGACATCTATTCCATTGAGGACCTGGCCCAGCTGATCCACGACCTGCACCAGGTCCATCCGGCCGCCCAGGTGTCGGTGAAGCTGGTGGCTGAGATCGGCATCGGCACCATTGCCGCCGGCGTGGCCAAGGCCAATGCCGATGTGATCCAGATTTCCGGCCACGACGGCGGCACCGGCGCCTCGCCCCTCAGTTCGATCAAGCACGCCGGCAGCCCCTGGGAGTTGGGTCTCACCGAGGTGCACCGCAGCCTGCTCGAGAATGGCCTGCGCGATCGGGTGCTGCTGCGGGCCGATGGCGGCCTCAAGACCGGTTGGGATGTGGTGATTGCGGCCCTGCTGGGCGCCGAGGAATACGGCTTTGGCTCGGTGGCGATGATTGCCGAGGGCTGCATCATGGCCCGGGTTTGCCACACCAATAACTGCCCCGTGGGGGTGGCCACCCAGAAGGAAGCCCTGCGCAATCGCTTCACGGGTCTGCCGGACCATGTGGTCAATTTCTTCCTATTTGTGGCCGAAGAAGTGCGCCAGTTGCTGAGCGTGCTTGGCGTAGCCCGGCTCGAAGACCTCATCGGCCGCACCGAGCTGTTGCAGCCCCGATCGGTGGCCCTGGCCAAAACCAGCACCCTCGATCTCTCCTGCCTGCTCGATCCCATTCCCCAAGCCGAAGGCCGCGCCTGGCTGCAGCACAGCCCCACGGCCCACGGCAATGGCCCGGTGCTGGAAGACCAGCTGCTCGCCGATCCGGAGGTGCTGGCCGCGATCGAAGGCCATGGCCGCCTGGAGCGCAGCCTGGCGATCGTGAATACCGACCGCAGCGTTGGCGCTCGCCTGGCCGGCGAGATCGCCGCCCGCCATGGCAACACGGGATTCACCGGCCAGTTAGCGCTCAACTACGAAGGGGCAGCCGGCCAGAGCTTTGGTGCCTTCCTGCTGCAGGGCATGCAGGTGAAGCTGGTCGGTGAGGCCAACGACTACGTCGGCAAGGGCATGAATGGCGGCCGCCTCACGGTGGTGCCTCCTGCAGGGGTGAAGGATCCCGGCAGCCAGGTGATCCTGGGCAACACCTGCCTCTACGGCGGCACGGGCGGGGAGCTCTATGCCCTCGGCCGGGCCGGCGAACGCTTCGCCGTGCGCAACAGCGGTGTGCGCGCCGTGGTGGAGGGCGCTGGTGACCACTGCTGCGAATACATGACCGGCGGTGTGGTGGTGGTGCTGGGCTCCACCGGCCGCAATGTGGCCGCCGGCATGACCGGCGGGGTGGCCTTCCTGCTCGATGGGGACGGCGGCCTGGCCGAGCGCTTCAACCCGGAAACCGTGACCCTTTGCGATCTCACCACCCCGGAACAGGAGGCCCTGCTCAAGCCCCTGCTCGAGGCCCATTGGGAGTGCACCGGCAGCGAGCGCACCGCCGCCCTGCTGGCCGATTGGGGCCACTGGAAAACCCGCTTCAAGCTGCTGGTGCCCCCCAGTGAGAAGGCCGCCATGGGCCTGGCCGAGCGGGCTGCGGTCGCGGCCTGATCGGGTTCCCCTGATTGGGTTCCCCTGATTGGGCCGCCCTAATCGGGGGAAGCCTGATCAGGCGCTTCCGCCTTAACCCGGGGGTTAGCGAGGGTGCTGCTGCATCAGTCGCTGAACCTCGCCGGCGTGGTAGCTACTGCGGGTGAGCGGGCTGCTCACCACCTGCAGGAAGCCCAGCTCGGTTTCGCCGTGCTGGCGGAAGCTCTCAAATTTCTCTGGGCTGACGAAGCGATCCACCGCCAGGTGTTTGGGCCCCGGTGAGAGGTATTGGCCGACCGTGACGATGTCGACGCCATGGCGGCGTAGGTCGCCTAACACCTCCAGCACTTCGGCATCGCTTTCGCCGAGGCCTGTCATCAGACCCGATTTGGTGTACGTGCGTGGCCAGCCGTCGTGGACCCGCTGCAGCAGCTCCAAGGAGCGGCCGTAGATGCCCTGGGGCCGGGCTAAGCGGTAGAGCCGGGGCACGGTTTCGATGTTGTGGTTGAGCACGTCGGGCGCCGCTGCCATCACCGCGGCGAGGGCCTGCCAGTTGCCACAGAAATCGGGGATTAGGAGTTCGATCGTGGTTAGGGGCGAGCGCTGGCGCACCTGCTCGATGCAGGCGACGAACTGGCTGGCGCCGCCATCGGCCAGGTCGTCCCGGTTCACCGAGGTGATCACCACATGCTTGAGGCCTAGGCGGGCCACCGCCTCACCGAGCCGCTCCGGTTCGCTGGGATCGAGGGCCCGCACGCTCTTGTCGAAGTCGATATCGCAGTAGGGACAGGCCCGGGTGCAGCCCGGCCCCATGATCAAGAAGGTGGCGGTGCCGCCGGCAAAGCATTCGCCGATGTTGGGGCAGCTGGCCTCCTGACAGACCGTGTTCAGCTTCAGGTCCAGCAGCAGGTCGGCTACGGCGCCGATCCGTTCCCGCTGGGGGGCCTTGACGCGCAACCAGTCGGGTTTCTGCAAGGGGCGGCGCTGCGGCGGTGGTGGGGTGGGCCGACTTTAGGAAGGGCCCCGGGCCAGGGCGATCTCCTACACTCCCCCCATCGGGATGTGGCGCAGCTTGGTAGCGCACTTCGTTCGGGACGAAGGGGCCGCAGGTTCGAATCCTGTCATCCCGATTGATTGAACAAGGGCTTCCCCTAACCCCTAGGGCAGGGGACGATTGGCCCCACTGCAGGCCCCGTTTTACTTGGGCAGCCAAGTCCCGAACGTGGAGGATTGGCTACCCGGGGGCTCAGGCCAGCTCCGCCCCCGGGTAGCCCCTGGGGGTCACCATCCGGCCGGCCTCAACCCGGCTGCTGCTGTTGCCGATCAGCACCAGGGTGAGCATGTCCACGGCCTCGATGGGCAGGTCGGCCAGGGTATGCAGGCTCAGGGTTTCCTCGGCCCGGCCCAGTTGGCGGGCCAACAGCACCGGTGTGCTGCCGGGGCGGTGGTCGAGCAGCAACTCCCGGGCCCGGCCCAGTTGCCAGTCGCGGCCGAGGGAGCGAGGGTTGTAGAGCGCCACCACAAAATCACCCGCTGCCGCAGCCTGCAGCCGTTTCTCGATCACCGGCCAGGGGGTGAGCCGGTCGCTGAGGCTGACCGTGCAGAAGTCATGCATCAGGGGTGCCCCGGCCCGGGCGGCGGCCAGTTGCAGGGCCGAAATGCCTGGATGCACCGTGAATCCGGGCCGATCTCCCGGCTCCAGGGCCAGCCATTGCTCCAGGGCCAGGCCGGCCATGCCGTAGATGCCGCTATCGCCGGAGGAGACCAGGGCGACAGTCAGGCCCTGGCAGGCCAGCTCCAAGGCTTCGGCGCAGCGCTCCCGTTCCAGGGTGAGCTTGCCGTCACTGCGCAGCTGGTCCGGGCGGCGCAGGGGTTCGAGCAGGTCTAAATAGAGGCCGTAGCCCACCCAGACCGTGCTTTCGGCCAGGGCCCGGCGGGCATCGGGGGTGAGCAGGTCCAGGCTGCCCGGTCCACTGCCGACAAGGTGGAGCTGGCCCTGGCCCGGGGCCCATTGGCTGGCAGTTTGGGCAATCGCCAGGGTGGCTGCGCCCCGTTCGCCGTCGCGGGACCGTTCGATCCGTTTCTCCTGGCGCAAGTTGGCCCCTGGACCGGATGCCAGCAAGGCAGCCGCCTCGGCCACGCTGGCCGTGCCCAGTTCTTGGGCCACGGCCTCGGAGGGATTGGGCACCGCCACGGCCGCCAGGCTGGCGGCCCCAAAGCAACGCAGGGGCCAGCCCCGTTGCTGGGCCAGCTCCAGGAGGGCCGGTTCGTCCGCTTTGCGGTCGGCGCTGGCCAGGCCTGCCACGGCCTCCGGGGCGAGCCCAAGTTGGGCCAGGCTCTCGTCGACGAGGCGCTCTAGCAGGCCCAAGCTGGTATCCCGCTCACAGCCGATCCCGAGCCAGAGGCAGGGGGGGTGCCAGCGGCAGCCCTCGCCCCGCTCGGCGCTGATCACTAGGGGCAAACCCATGGAGCTACTGGGCTCGAGCAAGTTGGAGGCCCCGTCGAGACCCTGCCAGCGCTGGTTGCCGTTGTCTTGCTGCAGCTGGATCGGGCCGCCCCTGGCTACGGATTTCATCAGCAAGTCCCAGTCGCCGCTGCCGCGGCGCCAGCCCCAGCGGCTGCCGAAGCTGTCTAGGGCCAGGCGCCCCTGGCCGCTGCTGCTGCCCGTCAGCACCGCCTGGCCCTCCAGCAGGGCGGCGATTGCCCGGCTGAGCTCCTCGGCCCCGGCCCCATGGCCGCCGAGCAGGGGGATGGCGTAGCGGCCATGGGGATCCAGCACCACCACGGCGGGGTCCTGGCCTTTGGCCTTCAGGTGGGGTGCGATCAGCCGGGTGATGGCGCCTGTGGCGCCGATCGCCACAAACGCGCTGCTCCGATCCCACTCGGAGTCGAGTAGCTCGGCGGCCGTAGCCCGGTGCCACTCGGGATCGCCACTGGCCCCCGCCGCCCCAAGACCACCAGCGGCAACCAAATGCTGGGAGGGTTCGGACTCAATGCTTTCGGGCGGCAGCACCACTCGGTCGATCAGACCGGCATGGAGCAGCCGTTGCAAGAGGGAAAAACTGGCTGGATTGAGGCCAAATCCCCAGCGCAGTGCTTGGGCCGTCATGGTTGGAACCGTTGGCGCAACCGGGCCAGGGGGCCCTCAGGCCGGGGTTTGAGCAGGGAACCATCGGCCGCCACCTGGTCGCGGGCCCGGCCGCTCAGGCGGGTGCTAGCGCTGAGGCGCCCTGGGGGCGGGGCTGTTGGAGTGGCAGCCACATTGGCCTCGTCGGCAGCCAGGCTGCTGCCTGGCCCGGCGGCCGAGGCGGGGATGGCTGGGGCCGTTTGCACTCCATTACTAGGTGTCCGGGCCAGGGGGTTTTCAGGGTTCGGGGTTGGTTCCGGGTCATCGGCTGCCTTCAGCGGCGTCCTTGGCTGATCAGCGGCTGGATTGGCTGGAAGCTCAATGGCGGGGTTCGCTGAAAGCTCAATGGCGGGGTTCGCTGAAAGCTCAACCGCGGGGTTCGCCAGCTTCGCCTGAGCTGGGTCAGGGCCCGGGGCCGGCAGGGTGGCATCGATGGCCGCTGCCGTGGCAGGGGCTGGGGATCCGGGCTGGGCCCCCTGGGCTGGTTCGCTGATGCTGGCGCCGGACAAGGGGGTGGCTTGATCCGTTGGCGAGGCCTGGGCCCTAGCTAGGAGATCAGGCGATGAATCCGTAACGTGAACCGTCACTGGATCCCCCGCGGGAGCGGGCGGGAGATCGGCGGAGGGCTTGGCCTGCAGGTCCGATCTCGGCTCAGAGGCCTTCTGCAAGGGGTCCGGGTTGATTTCGGCCCGGGGCTCGCGCGCCAAGGGCGCTTCGCCCAGGATCTGGGCCTGCTCTTGGGCCGTGAGGCTGGGGCGCTGCCAGGCGGCGCTGCGGCCCGGTTGGATCACCACTTCCTCGACCAGGCTGTTGAAGGGCGGATTCAGCGGTTCGCCCCGGCCATCGAGCAGTTCCAGTTGCACGGCGTTGCTGCCGCCATGGAATCCCTTCAGCCAGAGGGGGGTCTGGCGGTCAACCAAAAAACTGTCGCCGTTCACGCTCACCCGCAGCCGCCAGCGGCCGTCGTCGTCCTTGAGGTGTTGGAGGGGGGCATCGAGTAGCAGCCAGTCGATCAGCACCGGTTCACTGCCCGCTTCCGGGCTGGCCAGGGCCGCCAGCAGTTGGGGCGAGCCCGGGGCCGGCACCTGCTGGAGGTTGGCGGCCACCCGATCGAGACGGATTTGGCGGCTAGCCCCGGGGGCTTTCACCACTTCACCCCAAGGCCTGGCGGCAACCACCGTTAGGCGATGGCTGCCGGGGCTGAGGGGGGCCATGGTCAGGTGCCTGGCCGCGGCTGGGTCACTGATTTGCAGGGGCGGCTCGTCATCGAGTTGCACCACCAGATGGGGCCCAAGTCCCAGCGGGCCAGCATCCACTAGGGGCCAGTCCTGCACCTGCAGCTCCAAGGTCCAGGGTCCTGCCGGCAACAGGGCCCCATCGGCCGGGGCCAGGATCGATAGCTGGGGGTCATGGCGATCCAGGTGGGCTCGCAGTTGTTGCACCATCGGCGGTGGTGCCACCTCCTGCAGGGCGCCCCGCGGGGCGGTGGGGGCGAGCGGTTGGCCGGAAATGACGGCAGAGCTTGCTGGGCGGCCGAGGCGGTCGCAGCCTGCGCTCAGCAGTGTCAGGGCCACGAGAACCCAGCCAATTAGAGCCCGAAGTGGCGCAGCCCCCATGCCAGCCGATCTCCCTGGTGAATACAAACGTGTCGCCCCATTGTGACCGGCTGGCCATGGCGGCCCAGTCCTGATCGAAACGGCCGAGGATTGGGCTTGGTTTTGCAATAACAGACCTGCTGCATTTTTGTCCTTTTCGCTGATACACAGCGCTGCCCAGAGCTCAGTCCCTGACTGGTTTGGCCCCGGATTGAACCTTTGTAACTGAAGACCCTGAAACCTTTGTCATCGCATTTATGCTTCCGCCAGCGGTCCCCTCATTGGGGCCCAAGCTCCAGCCACGGCAACAGGTTTCGGCTTCTGCCGATCCCGCTGCCAAGGCTGGCGCCCGTGGTTGGTTCGGACTTCGGTCCCGGGCCCCATGCGGCTCCACCGGTCCGGCCCCCTGCCGGAATCGGAGGGGTGGACCTCCACCTCGATCCCGTCCCTCGAGGAACGTCTCGATGACCATCAGCCCACCAGAGCGTGGGAAAACGGCGAAGGCCCAGGTCGACCGGGTGAACAACCCGGCCACCTTCGAACTGTTCGGCAAGCCCGGCCATTTCGATCGCACCCTCGCCAAAGGTCCCAAAACCACCACCTGGGTTTGGAACCTCCACGCCAACGCTCACGACTTCGACAGCCACACGAGCGATCTTGAAGAGGTTTCTCGCAAGATCTTCTCGGCCCATTTCGGCCATCTGGCCGTCATTTTCATCTGGCTAAGCGGCGCCTTCTTCCATGGGGCCCGTTTCTCCAACTATTCCGGCTGGCTCGCCGACCCCACGCACGTCAAACCGAGTGCGCAGGTGGTTTGGCCGATCTTCGGCCAGGAAATCCTCAATGGCGATATGGGTGCCGGCTTCCACGGCATTCAGATCACCTCCGGTCTTTTCCATGTCTGGAGGGCATGGGGCATCACCAACGAAACCCAGCTGCTGGCTCTGGCCATCGGTGCGTTGGTGATGGCCGGCCTGATGCTCAATGCAGGCGTCTTCCACTACCACAAGGCAGCTCCCAAGCTCGAGTGGTTCCAGAACGTTGAGTCCATGCTCAACCACCATCTGGCCGGTCTGCTTGGCCTGGGCTCCCTGTCTTGGACGGGGCACCTGATCCATGTGTCCCTGCCCACCACTGCCCTGATGGATGCCATCGATGCCGGCAAGCCGCTGGTTCTCAATGGCAAAACCATCGCCTCAGTGGCCGATATCCCCCTGCCCCATGAGTTCCTCAACCAGGACCTCATTGCTCAGCTGTACCCCGGATTCGGCGCTGGCATCTCGGCATTCTTCAGTGGCAACTGGGCGGCCTACGGCGACTTCCTCACCTTCAAAGGTGGGCTGAATCCCGTCACCGGCAGTCTCTGGATGAGCGATATCGCCCACCACCACTTGGCGATTGCGGTGCTCTTCATCGTGGCCGGTCACATGTACCGCACGAACTGGGGCATCGGCCACAGCATCAAGGAGATTCTTGAGGGGCAGAAGGGCGATCCCCTGCTGTTCCCGGCCCCCAACGGCCACAACGGTCTCTATGAGTTCATGACCACCTCCTGGCACGCCCAGTTGGCCGTGAACCTTGCCCTGCTGGGTTCGCTGAGCATCATCGTTGCCCAGCACATGTATGCGATGCCTCCGTATCCCTACATCGGCGTCGATTACCCGACCCAGATCTCGATCTTCACCCATCACACCTGGATTGGTGGTTTCCTGATCGTCGGTGCCGGCGCCCACGCTGCCATCGCGATGATTCGCGATTACGACCCCGCCAAGCACGTCGATAACGTGCTCGACCGGGTGCTCAAG
>CAINZT010000203.1 GCA_903855705.1 uncultured Synechococcus sp. | reverse complement strand
TTGCTCTATCCCTAGGGAACGGCTGCCACGCAAGTCAGGCCATGGGCTGGGGCCTGATCTAACGAAGAGAAGCAGGCACTAGGCATCGGGATTAGGGCTGGCCAGAGTGCACGGCCGAGCCTGGGGAACCGGGTAAAGGCAGCAGCCCGTCCAAGGTCAACCGGGGTTGAATCGGCAGGGTCGGATCCTGGGGCATGGGCAACAATTCGCGCAACAGGCGGGCATAGCTGATATTCACACCCACGGCGGCATTGAGGCGCTGCAGCAGGCTTGTGACCAGTTGGCGTTGGGTATCGGAGAGATCCACCTCACTAGAGAGTCCACTCTGGTAACGCAATTTCACATCGCGGAAGGCTTCAAGCGCGGCGGTCACACCCCGTCTAGCGGCCGCCAACTTGGCCAGGCTGGCCTCGTGGTTAAAAAAGGCGGTTTCCAGCCGCAGGCGGATGGCGTTGCGTTGCGCCGCATAGGTCTGGCCGCTAGCTGCTGCGCGGCGGGCCAAGGCCTCGGCCTGGTTGGCGGTGCTGCCGCCATCAAACAGCAACCACTGCACCGTTAATCCCACGGACCAGTCGTAACCGTTCTGATTCAGCATCGGGATCACGGTGGCTCCGCAGCAGCCGCCGCCACTGACGCCAATATCGAAGGAGCTGGTGCTACTAGCCGACAGGCCGCCTGCCGCAAACAGGGACAACCGGGGGAGAAGGCCGGCGGCGGTTGCATCCCGTTGGCGCAGCAGGGCATCACGGGTGGCAAGGATTGTTTCCAGTTCCGGATTGCCCCGGTAGGCCGCTAGCAGGCTCTGTTCCAGGTTCAAGGGCCAGCGGGCTAGGGGGCGAATCGGATCCCTGGCCGCGGGAGTGATCTGGGGCGGCAGGTTGAGCAGCACCGCCAGCTGGCGTCGGGCCACGGCCCTGTCAGCCAAGGACTGAATCAGGGTCTCCTGGTCGCTGGCGCTGATAGCATTGCGGCGCAGCCCATTAAGCCGGGGCACCAGGCCCGCCTTCTGCAGATCCAAACTTTCAGCCAGGATCACCAGATCGTTGGCCAGGGTGGCCTGGTTGATGCGCACCGTTTGGTCGGCCTGTTGCAGCTGGAAATAGGCCTCGCTCACCTGTAACTGCAGGCTACGCAGCTGGGAGGCATAGCTGGTGCGGGCGCCGCCCAACTGGGCCCGGGCCGCCTGCTCGGCTGGCTTGCGGGCGAAATCAACCAGGGCGTAGCCCAGCTGCAGGCTGGCACTCCCACTATTGCTATAGGAATTGAGGTAGGCACCGCCGCCATTGGGCACGGCAAACGCCCCTAAGGGCGTGGCGAAATTAGCGCCAAACCCCAGCTGAGTGTTGCCAACGGGCGCATAGAACGAAGAGCCCGATTGGCCGCTGCTGCCACTGGCCACGGCGCTGATCGTGGGCCAGTACTGGCCCAGCGAGGCCCTCAGCTGGGCCAGGGACGCGGCCACCTGTTCGCGCTGGGCCTGCAGCGTGGCGCTGTTAGCAAAGGCGATCGCCAGGGCCTGCTCCAGGGTCAGGGATTGGGGCGAGCCGGCACGAAGAGCGGTGGGGGTAGGCAGGCTCAGGGGAGCTGCTGGCACCACTTG
>CAINZT010000202.1 GCA_903855705.1 uncultured Synechococcus sp. | reverse complement strand
GGCACGATGTTGGTGGGCTCGGATATTGCCGCTGTGGTGGCCATTTTGGAGCCTTTCCCAATCGATGTGCTCGGGCTCAACTGCGCCACTGGGCCGGAGCAGATGAAGGAGCACGTGCGCTATTTGAGCGAACACTGCCCCTTTGTGATCAGCTGCATCCCTAATGCGGGTTTGCCGGAAAACATTGGCGGCGTGGCCCATTACCGGCTCACGCCGATCGCCATGAAGATGCAGCTGATGCACTTCGTTGAAGATCTCGGCGTGCAGGTGATCGGCGGCTGCTGCGGCACCACCCCGGCCCACATCGGCGCCCTCGCCGAGCTGGCCAAGGAGCTCAAACCCGCAGCCCGCCAGGTGCGCCGCCCCGAACTCCAGCGGCAACGGCCCGCCCTCAGCTACGAGCCGGCCTTGGCCTCGATCTATGGGGTTACCCCGTATCACCAGGACCAATCGTTCCTGATCATTGGCGAGCGGCTTAATGCCAGCGGCTCTAAAAAAGTGCGCGACTTGCTTAGCGTCGAGGATTGGGATGGGCTGGTGGCCCTGGCCCGGGGCCAGGTGAAGGAAAACGCCCACGTGCTCGATGTCAATGTCGATTATGTGGGACGAGACGGGGAAAAAGATATGCATGAGCTGGTCAGCCGGCTCGTCACCAATGTGAATCTGCCCCTGATGCTCGATTCCACCGAGTGGCAGAAGATGGAAGCTGGCCTGAAGGTGGCCGGCGGTAAATGCATCCTCAATTCCACCAACTATGAAGATGGCGATGAACGCTTCTTCAAGGTGTTGGAACTGGCCCGTTCCTACGGAGCTGGCGTCGTCATCGGCACGATCGATGAGGAGGGGATGGCGCGCACGGCCGAGCGCAAATTTGCGATTGCCCAGCGGGCCTACCGCGATGCCCTCGAATTCGGCATCCCCGCCCACGAAATCTTCTACGACCCCCTGGCCCTGCCGATCTCCACCGGCATTGAGGAGGATCGCAACAACGGAGCTGCCACCTTGGTAGCGATCGAGCGAATCCGCCGCGATTTACCTGGCGTTCATGTGGTGCTGGGTGTCAGCAATGTGAGCTTTGGCCTCTCGCCCGCGGCCCGGATTGTTCTCAATTCCGTATTCCTGAATGATTGCGTTCAGGCCGGTCTCGATGCGGCGATCATCAGCCCTGCCAAGATCCTGCCCCTGGCCAAAATTTCTGAAGACCACCAACAGATCTGCCGCGACCTGATCTACGACCGGCGCCGTTTTGATGGGCCTGTCTGCACTTACGACCCGCTTACCGAGCTCACCAAGCTGTTTGAGGGGGTTAGTGCCAAGCAGGCCCGCGAATCGGGCCCCTCCCTCGCCGATCTGCCGGTGGAAGAGCGGCTCAAGCAGCACATCATCGATGGCGAACGTATCGGCCTCGAACCTGCCCTGCAGGAGGCCCTGCTCAACCATGCCCCGCTAACGATCATCAACACCTTCCTTCTGGACGGCATGAAAGTGGTGGGCGAACTGTTCGGCTCCGGCCAAATGCAGCTGCCGTTTGTGTTGCAGAGCGCCGAAACGATGAAGACTGCCGTGGCCTTCCTCGAGCCCATGATGGAGCGGGCCGAGGGCGAGAGCAGCGCCAAGGCCAAGTTCCTGATTGCCACCGTCAAGGGCGATGTCCATGACATCGGCAAGAATCTTGTCGATATCATTCTCACTAACAATGGCTATGAGGTGATCAACCTGGGCATCAAGCAGCCGGTGGAAGCGATCATCGAGGCCCAGAAGCTGCACCAGGCCGATTGCATCGCCCTTAGTGGCCTGCTGGTGAAATCTACGGCTTTTATGAAGGACAACTTGCAGGCCTTCAATGAGGCCGGAATCGATGTGCCCGTGATCCTGGGCGGTGCAGCCCTAACCCCCCGCTTTGTCAACAACGACTGCCGGCAGGTGTATGGGGGCCAGGTGATCTATGGCCGCGATGCCTTTGCCGACCTGCGCTTCATGGATGCCTATGTGGCAGCCCGAGCCGAGGGCGAGTGGGACAACGGCCAGGGGTTCCTGCAGGGCGCACCTGAGGGCCTCGGCCTGACCACAGAGCCGGCATCGCCCAATGGGGAGCCCCCTGAGTCGCCCGACGGGGCACCCCCTGAATCTCCCAGCCCCGAGCTCCCATCCAGCCCCAAGGCTGGGTCGCAGAGCAGCCCTGCCAGCGGCGACCCCGCCACCCCCTCGGCCCCAACAGCGCAAGACACGAGCCGCTCCGCCGCCGTGCCCGAGGAGCCGGCCCTCTCGCCCCCCTTCTGGGGCAGCCGCATCCTCACGGAGGCCGACATCGACCTGGCCGAGGTGTTCGGCTACCTCGACCGCAATGCCCTGTTCGCCGGCCAGTGGCAACTGCGCAAAACCCAGCAGCAAAGCCGCCCCGACTACGAGGCGATGTTGGCGGAGAAGGCCGAACCGGTGCTGGAGCACTGGCTGGGCCGTTGCCTGGAGGAGGGCCTGCTCACGCCCCGAGTGGCCTACGGCTACTTCCCCTGCGGCCGTAGCGGCAATGACCTGGTGGTGTTTGCGGCCCCGCTCGGCAATGACCTACCTGCAGGACCTGAGTTGGGTCGGTTCCAACTGCCCCGCCAGCGCTCTGGCAACCGCTACTGCATCGCCGACTTCTACCGGGACCTGGTCTCCGCCGATCCCACCCAGTCAAAGCCAGGGGACCTGGCCCCCGCCGACCTGCTGCCGATGCAGGCTGTGACCATGGGTGAACGGGCCACCAGCGTCGCCCAGGAGCTGTTTAAGGCCGATCGCTACAGCGATTACCTCTACTTCCATGGCCTGGCCGTGCAGATGGCCGAAGCCCTGGCCGAATGGACCCATGCCCGCATCCGCCGCGAGCTGGGCTTCGGCGCCAGCGAGCCGGCCGAGCTGCGCGATGTTTTGGCCCAGCGCTACCGGGGCAGCCGCTATTCCTTCGGTTACCCGGCCTGCCCGAATGTGGCTGATTCCCGCCAGCAGCTGGCCTGGCTGGGGGCGGAGCGGATCGGCTTGCAGATGGATGACAGCGACCAGCTGGATCCCGAACAGAGCACCACGGCCCTGGTGGCCCTGCATAGCCAGGCCCGCTACTTCAGCGCATGAGGGAGCGGGGCCCTGCCCCAGGCCCCTTGTCACTGGAGCCATGGCAGGCTCGGGGAGCTCTCCACCCCGTCCCCCTGAAGCCATGGCCATTGCTGGTCCCGGAGGCGTCGATGACGCCATTGCCGCAGGTCTCGACCTAGACGGCTCACCCATTCCTGCCGAGATGCTCAGCCTCTACAACGAGGTCATGGAGCTGGAAAGCCGTCGGGCCCGCAGTGGTGTGACCAAATCAATGCGCAACCGCATCGTCAAGACCGGCTCCAAGCACCTCGACCAGCAGACCCTTAACGCCCGTCTCGAGGCGGCCGGTTGGGAGGGTCTTAAGGCCAAGGAGATCGCCTTTTTCTACGGCTGAGCCTCGAGTCAAACCATCGGTTCAACGGGGCTAGCGGGCCCGCATCCCACCTGGGTCCAGCCCCTAGTTGCCAATCCAGGACATCAATCCTGGATTGGCAACGCAACAATCCCTTAACGAAACCCGCTTGCTTTGGCCGGGGTGTCCTGATCGAGCCTGATCACGGTCCGCAGACCCAGGCGCTTGCAGGACCGCCCTGCCGATCTCACAGGCAGATCTGCTCTAGGGCGTCGATCACCTCCTGTTGGAACTCCTCAAGATCCGTCGAGTCACTGAGGTCGATCCCCTCACCGGCTGCGTTCTGGCTGAGTTCCTGGAAGTGGAAGGCGCCTTCACCATTGGCCAGGAATTCCATGGCGGAGGTTTCACCACTCTCTTTGAAGGCGTCACACAAGGCCATGAAGGCCGCGTCTTCGTTGAATTCCCAGCTCATTTAGGGGGGTCTGCTGAATGACCTTTAACGCGCTCCCCCCCGAATCCGTCAACCTCTTGGCGAGAATTTGTGCCAGAGCTTCGCCAGAATCGCCCCGATCCGGGCGTCGCCCGCCCGCCAAACCCATGAGCCAAGCGCCCGACCCCAGCCCAGCCGCCCTCAACGTCCTCGGCCAACCGCTGGAGATCTGTGGCTGTAAACCCCTCACCGGTTGGTATCGGGATGGCAGCTGTCGCACCGATGGCCAGGATCAGGGAATGCACACGGTCTGCTGCATCGTCAGTGAGGCCTTTCTCAGCTACAGCCGGGCCCAGGGCAACGACCTCTCCTCGCCGGTGCTGGCCTTCGGCTTCCCCGGCCTCAAGAGCGGCGACCACTGGTGCCTCTGCGCCCGCCGCTGGCTCCAGGCCTATGAGGACGGCATGGCACCGCCAGTGCGGCTGGAGGCCTGCGAACAGAGCACCCTCAGCGTGATCCCCCTGGAGGTGCTGCAAGGCCATGCGGCTACAGGGGAAGGCGGTGCTGATGCCGCATGATGCCCCGATGGGCCAGCTGCGCATCGGCATCTTGGGTTTGGGGGCCTGGGGCGGCACCCTGGCAGCGCTTTGGCAGGACCGGGGCCACCGGGTTGAAGGCTGGAGCCGCCGCGATGGCGGCGATCCAGGCGCCCTACTCGCTCACCAGGACCTGATCGTGGTGGCCGTCTCCATGGCGGGCGTGGGTGAGCTGACCCGCCAGCTGGCGCCCCATTGGCCCACCGGCCTGCCCCTGGTGAGCTGCAGCAAGGGCATCGATCTTCAGTTGGGCTGCACGGCCTCGGGCCTCTGGCAGCGAGCGAATCCCGCCATCCCCTTGCTGGTGCTCAGTGGCCCCAACCTGGCCAGCGAACTGGCCCAGGGCTTGCCCGCCGCTAGTGTGCTGGCGGCCAGCGATAGCGCCCTGGCCCGGACGTTCCAGCACGGCCTCAGTTCGGAACGCCTGCGGCTTTACACCAGCGCCGATCCGATTGGCACCGAGGTGGCTGGAGCCGTCAAGAACGTGATGGCCGTGGCGGCCGGCGTGAGTGATGGCCTGGGCCTGGGGGCCAACGCCAAGGCCTCCCTGCTTTGCCGGGGCCTGGTCGAGATGGGCCTGGTGCTGGCCGAGCTCGGCGGCCATCCCAATAGCCTCTATGGCCTGGCTGGATTGGGGGACTTGCTGGCTACGGCCACCAGCCCCCTGAGCCGCAACTACCGCTTTGGCCTGCTGCTGGCCGAAGGGCTCAGCAGCGCCGCGGCGATCGAGCGGATCGGCGCCACGGTGGAAGGGGTCCCCACCGCCCGCGCCGTGATGCAACTGGCCGAGCAGCGGGGCTGGAAGCTGCCGATCAGCGCTGAAGTGCTCAATCTCGTCGATGGCACCGCCAGTCCGGCGGCAGCCGTGCGGCGCCTGATGGAGCGCCAGTTGCGCGAAGAGCGGCTGCCCGACCTAGCGGCCTCCGCCCGATTCAACCCATGAGGGAACCCCTCCAAGCCGCCCTAGTAGAAGCCTTTGCGGAGGCTCCCCTTGGCGGCAATGGGGCCGGTGTGGTGCTGCTGCAGGAGCCGGCGGAACCCGTCTGGATGCAGGCCGTGGCCGCCCGCCTACAGCAATCGGAAACGGCTTTTCTTTGGATTGGCGCCGATGGGGAGTGGCGCCTGCGCTGGTTCACTCCCAGCTGTGAGGTGCCCCTCTGCGGCCACGCCACCCTGGCGGCGGTGCTGGCCCTCGGCCACTGGGGCCGGCTGGCCCTCGGCCAGGACCTAGCCCTGCACAGCCGCAGTGGCCCCCTGGCCGTGCGCCTGGAGTCCCTGGAGCCTGCCAGTGCCCGGATTGTGCTGCCCAGTTCCGGGCTCGAGCCCCAGGCCCTGCCCCCCTACCTGGCGGAGCTGCTAGGCGAGCCGCCCCTGGCCTACTGGAGCTCGCCCCTGGGCTACCGGGTGGCCCTGATGGCGAACTCCTTCAACCTGGCGGCCTTGCCGCTGCCATCGGCCCAGTTAGGGGGCCAGGACCGGCAAGGACTGGTGGTGATGCAAGCCCTTGAGCCGGCGCTGGCCTCCTGCCAAATCCAACCTGGACGCTCCCGGCAACCCCAGGTACTGGGCCAACCGGCCGATTACCAGCTGCGCTTCTTCGCCCCTGGCCTGGGGATCGCCGAAGACCCGGTCACCGGCTCCGCCCATGCCTTGGTGGCCCCCTACTGGCAGGAGCGCCTTGGCAAAAGGTCCGTGGTGGGGTGGCAAGCGTCGCCATCGGCAGGCGGCATGGTCTGCGCCGAGGCGGGTCCCGGCCGCATTGCCTTGACGGGCAGGGGCCACCTGCTTTGGGATGGGAGGCTTGAGGGGGGGGCCAGCGCCCCGGACCTGGCCAACTGGAGCGTTTGTGGTCCCTGACGATGGCAACAGCACCCCCGCTTCGCCTCAAGTCCCTGTTGATTGGCCTGCCCCTCGGCCTGGGGGCCCTGGCGATCGGCTTTGCCGCTGAAGGCCTGATCCCGGCCCCAACGCCCCTGAGCGCCGCCCTGGTCACCGCCCTGCAGGAGGCCCCGCCAGCGGCCAAACCGGTGCGCGCCGATGCCCGCCAGGATCTCCAGGGGGTGGCCGCCCAACGGCTCGGCAAAGGGCCCGGTCTGGCCAGTTTGGCTGCACCGGAGTTGGCCGTCCCCCAAGCGGGACCTGCCCCCAACCTGGAGATCCGCATTGCCCTGCTGGACCTGCCCCAAGACCTGCGCCTGGGCAGCACCGGGGGCTGGTGGTTGCGCAGCCGCGATGGCCGCGTCCTCGACCAGGGCGGCCCTGGCCAGACGGTTTCCCTCGTCGGGGATGCCCTGGGCCAACCGGAGCTGTGGCTGGAGCCGGCAAGCGGCCAGGCCGTGTTGGTCAACGGTCAGGCTTATGCAGGCCGCCTGCGGTTGGTGCAGCAGGGCAAAGGGCTCCAAGTGATCAACCATCTGCCCCTGGAGGACTACATCGCTTCGGTGGTGGGTTCAGAAATGCCCAGCGGCTGGAACCTGGAGGCCCTCAAGGCCCAGGCGGTGGCGGCCCGTTCCTACGCCCTGGCCCACATGGCCAGGCCACCGAGCCAGCATTGGCACTTGGGCAACACCACCCGCTGGCAGGCCTACCTGGGCCTGGAGTCGGTCAACGGCCGCACCCGGGCCGCCACGGCCGCCACGGCGGGCCTGATCCTCAGCTACCAGGGGGGAATCGTGGAGAGCCTCTATGCCTCAAACAGCCAGATCAGCTGGGAAGCCCACCGCAACCTGGGGGCCAGCATGAGCCAGGAGGGCGCCAACAGCCTGGCCAACCAGGGCCAGCCCTACCCCCAGATCCTCGGCCACTATTACCAGGGGGCGTCCCTGGCCCGCCTCAAGATCGGTGCGGGCTGAACGCTATTGGCAACAGGCCCTGGAGCGCAGCCAAACGGCGGCGACCAGCGGCAGTTTGGTTCCGCTGGACACCGAGATCCTGGAGCTGGAGGCTTTGATCAACGCCAGCCAGGTGTCCAGCGCGCGGCATGGAACAAGCGATCCCCATGGCCTAAAGGCCAGATCGGTGTCCTTGGCAAGACCCGGTATCGACCCCGGCACCGCCTTGCCCGCCTCCCAGGACCCATCAGGCGACGGCAGCTGCCCAGCTGGTTGGAGTCCCTTTGTGGTGCGGCGGCTGCTCTCGGCGACGCCCAAGCATCTGACCCGAGCCGGCCCCCGCCCCAATCCGTTTCTGCCCTGGGACCAGGACCTGGCCGTGGCGCCCTTGGGATCAAGCCACCTTCTGCTGCTCAATAAATACCCGGTACAGGCTGGCCATGTACTGGTGATCACCCAGCAGTGGCAGCCCCAGCAGGGATGGCTCGGACCCGCCGATTGGGCTGCGGTGGCTGAAGTCGATCGGGACACAGGTGGGCTTTGGTTCTTCAATAGTTCCCCTGCCGCGGGCGCCAGCCAGCCCCATCGCCATCTGCAACTGTTGCCGCGCAAGGCCGGCACCCCCAGCTGTCCCATGGCCCCCCAGTTCCTCGCCCAACTGAACGGTGACCAGGGGCCCTGGCCCTGGCACTACCGGCTCAGCCGCCGCCACCAGAGCGGCGACCCAGATGAACTGCAGGCGCTCTATGGCGACCATGCCCGGGCCCTGGGCCTCGGTGAACCGGGCCTCGAGCACGAACCCCGACATCCCTACAACCTGCTGTTCGACGATCAGTGGTTCCTGACCGTGCGACGCCGGCGCGACGACTGGGCGGGCTTCTCGGTCAATGCCCTGGGCTTTGCCGGCTACCTGCTGGTCACCGATCGGGCCGATCTGCACTGGCTCCGGGCCCAGGGTCCCTGGGCCCTGCTGGAAACCGTGGCCAGCAAAGTTCCGTAATTTCACGCTGGCGCCAAATGGCAATTGGGCAGTTCCTGGAAAAGGGAGGGCTGGGTAATCCCCGTCCCTGCCCCTTTACAACACCCTGTCTTGCCAGTTCATGGCTGCTTCTCAAGTTTCTGTCTTTCAAGGACCTGCCCTACAGCGGTCTCCCATCCAGGGACCTCCCATCCAGGGATCTCTGAACAAACCATTGGCCAGCAAAGGATCTGCCGCAGGGCGGACTCCTGTTCAACCCGCCTGCATCCAGACCAACCCATCGCCAGAGCTGCCGCGCAGGCGCCCTGGGCTCGACAAAGGCCACCTGGCTGAGCGAAGGATGCGCATCCAGGCCTGCCTGGCCCTGGCGGGGCCGATCGCCCGCCACTACGCCCGTCTGACCCGGGAATCAGCCGATGACCTCACCCAGGTGGGATTGCTCGGCCTGATGCGCGCAGCCGAGCTCTATGTCGCTAGCCGGGGCCTTCCGTTTGAACCCTTTGCACGCCAGCACATCCGGGGGGCCATCCTCCATTACCTGCGCGACCAGGCTCCCCTGCTGCGGATTCCACGTCGGCGTCAGGAGTTGGAGCAGCATCGGCGGCGCTGCGAAAGCCGCCTGCAAGGAGAAAAGGGAAGGGCACCAGCCCCAGAGGCCATTCGCCAGGCGATGGGACTGAGCCATGCCCAATGGCAGCGTCTTTGCTCTGCACCCGCCAGCCTGCGGATTGTGCCCCTGGACGAAACGGCCGAACCCCTCGCTGCCGATCCAGAGGAGGAGGTTTCTGAAGATCCCCGCGGCGCCAGGGCAATGGCCCTGCTCGATCAGCTCCCGGCCCAGCAGGCCGAAGCGATCAAGGCCGTGGTACTGGGCGGCCGCAGCCTGCGAGAGGTGGCGAGCCACTGGCAGGTGAGTGCCAGCACGGTCCACCGGCAACTGCACCGGGGGCTGGCCGAGCTCAGGCGTCGCCTGGACTCTCCATCTGACGCTTTAGCGTGCTGATCGTTGCATCGAGGCCTGCGAGCTGGCGCTCCAGGCCCTCGCGCCAGAAGGTGAGCATCCGCAACTTGCGTTCCTGATGGCGGCGCCGGAAAGTTTCAGGTGAGTCGGATTGCGAGCAACAGGCAAAGGGGGGGATCATGGGAAAATGGTGACAGTTCCGCCGTTCTAGCCAGCCCCTTGGCGCGAGTGCGGTATTCAGCCACCCCCCGGGTCGCGGCCACCAGCGCCAGCCGCGACCCTCCAAAGCCCAGGCGCCTTCAGCCGTTCCAGGCCCACCAGTCGCCCCGGTTTCGGGGGCCCCATCCAGCCCCGATCCAGCAACCATCAAGACGGAGACAGTTGAGACCAAACAGTCCTATAGGTCGCCCACGGCCGTTGACGCTGGTGCTCCTGGCCACGCTGCTACTGGGGACCTCCCCGGCCCAGGCCTATGTGGCCTTAATGGCCGGCCAGCAGGCCCGGCCCCTAGTGGGCAAGTTCAACACGGTGCCGGTGCTCCACTCCAACCAACCGGAAGAAGTGCAAGGGGCCGGCATCTTGGTCACCACCATGCCTGGTCAGTCCTACAGCACAGAAATCAACCAGTTGCTGGATAATGCCACCTACACCTTCAATGGTGAATTTGGCCTGCACATACACCATAAATACAATCCCATTGGCTCCGATTGGAATGGGGCCGCTGGTCGCCGCGAAGAGCTCACATTAGCGGCCATTTTGATAAATCCAAGCGACCAGACCCTTACCGTTAAATTTGATCAGGGATCGGTCCGCAACAGCTTTGAAGCGCCCTATTTGCCAAACAACTTGATGGGCGTCAAGCCCCTAGGCCCCCGCCCTTGGAACACGGGTCCAGGCGACGCTACCGCCATTGCGATGTTGCGGGGCAAGCTCGATGGCAATTTGCCCGATCGGATTGTGATTCCACCGCGGGGTCGCAATGTGTTATTTCAGACCCAGCTTCCCGCCAATGGGATCGCCAACGGACTGCTGCGGGGGCGCAGCGATGGACCTTTGCAGGTGGCTGTGGTCGCCGCCCGTCAACCCCGCGATGACAACGATGTACTGGCGGTGCTCGACAGCGGACAGCTAGCTCCAGGACGCACCTACCTGCGGCGGCTGCGGGAAATCGAGGCGGGCTATGTCTTCTCCCGGGTGGCAGGAGTGGCGATCGGCGATACCTACCAGGCCAGCATCAATTACGACCTCAATGATGGCCCCCTGCATGTGCCCCTTACAAGCACGGTGCGCCACAATTTTGGCACCGATGAAATCCAGGTGAACCCCCTGGCCAGTCGCATGGTTGATTCCTCCATCAATAACGTCGGGACCTACGGCGTGCGTTTTGATATCACCCTTAACCTCAAGGGGAGTGGTCCCTACGAGCTGGTTCTCAGCCACCCCAGTCCCAATGGCCGCACCTTCACCGCCTTTCGCGGTTCAATCGGCATCACCACCGACAGTGGCTATCGCGAAGTGCATGTGGGCCTGCGCTCGGGTGAAAGTCTCAGCCTCACCTCCTTGGAATTAAACGCAGGACAAACCAATCCAATACGCCTCACCCTGGTGTACCCCGCCGATGCCACTCCGGGCCACCTGCTGAGCGTGGTGCCGAGCTCCCAATTGGCCCGGGTGCAGGAGCAACTCAGGCAAATAGCCCTGGCCCGGAGCCGTTCCGGCCGGCCGAATCCCAGGCCGAATCAGCCACCCCTACCCGCCATGGCGCCCGATCCCTTTGCCATGGAAAACAACCCACTCGCCATCTCTGCTGGTCCTGGCTTGGGCCCCATGGCGATCGCTACGGGCCAGCAGGACACCGGTACCGGCCGGGTCCAAAGCCCTAGAGACCTGGCCCCGGCAACGATCGCCACGGCACCGACTAGGGCCCCCTTGGTTGGCGACGCCCCAGCCTGGTTCACTGCGTCCCGGGCCACGGCCCAACCTTCAGCCCATCGCACGGCAGCGACTCCCGCCAAGCCCAGGATCAAGAGCAACCTGGCCCCGGTTGTCCCGGTATCCTCCCTAGCCAAGGCTGCAACGCCACCAAAACCCAAGACCCTGGTGGCCAAACTGCCAACCACCACCGTTAGCACCGGTTCCCAGGGGATGCTGGATCGGCTGGTTTTACAAGCCTTACCGCCCTTGCCTCCCGCAAACCTGTCGGGCGCCCCGGGCCCGGTCGAATGGCAGGGTCCAGGCCCGGTGGTGATCTCACCAGCTCGCATGAGCCAATCCCTGATGGACCGCTACCAGCAGGCGCTTGAGACTCAGCAACTGGTGATCAAATCCCTTGGCGGCCGATAGGCTGCAGGGGTCAGGACGTCCCCGTGGTCGAGAAGAGTGACCAGACCCGGCGGCGCATCAGCCTGGAGCTGAGCGAAGAGCTGCTGGCCTGGATGGATGGGTTCAAGGCCGAATGGGGCCTCAGAAGCCGCGGCGACATCCTGGAGCGGCTGCTAGAGCAATTCGTCCATGGGGCAGGCGGCGAGGAAGAGGGCGAAACGGAAGCGGAGCCGCCCGGCAACCTCAACGAGACCGGCGCCATGGTTCTCATCAATCGCGATCTGGTCTCGCTAAAGGACCAAGCTCAAGCCCCAGACGAGACAGAAGAGATTGACTTCGAATCCTCGAATCGCTCCAGGGGGACTGGGGTCCAGGGGAAGCGTCCAGGGGGTGGTGGTATCGACCTACCCGGATTCGTGCGCCGCCAATCGGTCCAACTGAAGCGAAGCCTGGAGTTACCCAGCCCAGGGGCAAACCAAACCCTCCAGGGGGTTGAACTGATTGACGGACCGTCGATCGAAGAAGCCCTTGGTGCTGCCCGGGACCACTGGCTCGATCTCTACGGACAGCCGGCCACGGAAGCGGTGCTGGAGGCTGCCATGGTCTGGATGGCCCAGGACGTCTGGCCCCAGGCGGAACAAAGCGAGGGACGCACCTTTACGTGGTCCCTGCTGGGACTGGTGATTCAGGGGGTGGCCCCCAGCTGGCCCCTTGGCTCTGCCAGCTTCGAGCGAGTGATTGTGGCGGCTGGCATTCTCGAAGATCCCTTTAGCGCCAGAACCCTGCCCCTGCGGATCCCCACCCTGATCCGCCGATTTGTGCAACGCCTACGCAAACGGCGCAAACACCAATCCTTCCAAACCATCGACCACACCCTGACGGTGCTCGGGGCCTTGAAACTGTTGACAATGCCCACAGCACCTGATGTGGCGATCTCCTTGGCCCAGATCCGCGAGGCCTACCGGGAGCAGGCCCAATGCCACCATCCCGACGCCGGTGGCTCCGCCGATGTGATGCGCCGCCTCAACGAGGCCTATCAATTGCTCAAGGAGCTTTACCGCGATAAGCCCTGAGCGGCCAGGACAACGCCCAAACATGGACCTCGACTACCTCATCCAAGTCCCACTCCAAGACTTGAAAAGAGTCCTATGTGCGACTAGCCAGAAGGTATCCCTGTGTTGCCATACCCACTCCGAGACGCAATTGGGACAAGCAAGAGTCCCGTCATTCCCATCCAAGAATTTCTGCAAGACCAATTTAGGGTCTTATCTGCTACTCGTGGGATGCAACGAATGGGATCCAACGAATGGGGGCTTTCTTCCTGCTCGCGAGCTGTTGGTTCTTGTGGTGTTTCTGCCAGGGCTGGCCTCGAAGTTGCTGATACTTGGAATGCCGAATCCAACCGTTAAAGGCAGGTTGGGCCGTTTGCTATGAAACCCCAAAAAATCGCGATCTCAAAAACCCCTCTCGTGAAACACCTAGGTGGGCATCAGTTCAAAACCCCGACAATTGAGAGGTTCTGGCCGTTGAACGTGGGGCCGACGTTGTCCTGCGTCCAAGCGAGGCCATGGCCAGTAACTTGGTGAGGCCCTGTCCAAATCAGATTTCGGGGCTTGTCCACGTGG
>CAINZT010000201.1 GCA_903855705.1 uncultured Synechococcus sp. | reverse complement strand
GGCGGGCCATGGCCGAGCGCTGTTGGCCAGGGGCCGTGACCCTGGTGCTGCCGGCCCGGGGCCCCCTGGCCCGGGCGTTGCAGGGCGAAGGCTCCAGCCTTGGTCTGCGCCTCCCCGCCTGCCCTGGGGCCCTGGAGTTGCTGCGCCGCAGCGGCCCGCTCGCCACCACGAGCGCCAACCGGTCCAGCGAACCGCCGTGCCGTACGGCCGCAGAGGCGGCGGCCCTGTTCCCAGCCCTCCCGCTGTTGGGCCCCCTTCCCTGGCCCCAGGGCAGCGGCCAACCCAGCACGGTGCTGGCCTGGATTGGGCCAGCCGAAGGCAGGCCTGGAGTGGATGCCGGAGCTTGCGATCGCCTGCCCCCAAGTGATCCCCATCGCTCAGGCCCCAGGCACCCAGAAGCCGCCCTGGAAGGGCGGACCAGGCCGGAACGGCCAGGAGAGCCAGCAGGACCAAGGGCCGGCGGCAGCTTTGGCGAATGGGACACTGAGGCCGCCGCAAAAGCTGCCGCTGGAGCCACTGGCGGTTGGCAGATCCTGCGGGCCGGTGCTCTGATGCCCCTGGACTTGCTGCCCGGGGCTTAACCCTTGGAGTTCAGCGGCCTGACGTGCTGGTGGGGGATCGATGGTCTGGTTGTTGCTGCTCGTGATGACCTTCAACCATTGGCTGTTTGAGCCCTTGCTGCAGCTCGGTGAGGGGCTGCTGGAGCTCCATTGGCTCGGTTGGTTGCTCTTGGCCCTGGGGATCTGGCTGTTCGCCGGCGCTGCCGCCCCCAGGCTTAAGCACGGCTCCCTCAAGGCCAAGCCTGACGCTGAGCCCAGACCCCTTCGGCCTTGGCCGTAACCCACGGGCTGGGGCCCTTCACCGCAGGACCCCAAACCGTTCAGCCAACAGTTCTACTCAGGCCGTTCAGGGCGCGGCCAACTGGAGCTGGTTGTCGTAGGGGCCGCGGCCGCCAACGCAGGCGGCACCACAAAGGCAGCCCAAGCTGAGGGCTTGGTGGCGGCTCCAGCCCGCGGCCAGGCCGGCGGTCACCCCCGCGGCGAAGCTGTCGCCGGCGCCATAACAATCCACCGGGGGGCTTGGCAGCTCGAAGGCGGCATAGCGGCCGCCCGGCCAGCTGAAACCACCCCGTTGCGCTTCGGTGCCCACATAGAGCTTTGGCGCCGGATCGAGATCCCCCTGGCGATAGCGCTCGCCCGGGTCGGCGGCACTGCCAATAAGGGCATCGAGCTGCAGGCCTGTTGTCTGGATCAGCTCCAGGCCCAGCCGGGGGGTGGCCGCCAGTAGGCGGGCGCGGCGGCTCAAGCCCAGGGCTGCCCCATCGCAGGCGGTCACAAACACGCCATCGCAGGCCGAGAGGCTGGCCCAGGGCAGGGGGTCGGCCGCCGTCGGGCTCAGGCGTTCCCCGATCACGGTGATCGTGCGTTCACCGCTGGTGTCGATGAAGGTCACGGCCCGGCGGCTGGGACCCTCGCGCCAGGCCACCTGCAAATCAAGCCCAAGGCCCTGGAGCTGTTCCGCCGCCAGCTCGCCGATCCGATCCCGCCCCAGGGCCGTGAAAAAGGGAATGGGCTGGCCCGTGAGCTTGGCCAGCTGCACGGCGATCACCGCCCCGCCGCCGGCGGCCAGGTCCTGGCTGTGGCTGGCCCGCAGGATCTCTCCGGCCACGGGCAGGTGGTCGACACCGATAAAACTCACCCACTCCACATGGCCCACCACGGCGAGCCGTAACGGAGGCAACGGGGGCAAGGCCCCAAGGGGTAGGGGCTGGAGGGGATCACCAGCAAGCGGCCCGTCGATCTCCATGCTTCAGCCATCGGTGGGGCCAATCTTGGCGGGGCCCCTGCCAGCGGCGCCCCGCCAGGGTTTGAGCGCAGCAGGCACTGGGCGGCTTCACCCCCGAGGGCCGTAGGTGGAATTGGGCCGATCGGGGCTAACGCCTATCGCTTGTTCCAGGGAGGTCGTCAGGAAAAGGATGCTAATTTTAACGAAAGATTTTTTCGCCATTGTTCCGGCAGGTCCGATTGATGGATCGTTCCCCATCGCAACCCCTGTGATCGGAGCCTTGTCTTTGCTCAAGGGGCTGGCCAGCTCCTCGCCTGCTTCGACGCGGCGGTGGCCCCTGCCCAGGCCAGGGACCCTACTGGCGGGCCTGGTTTCAGCCCTGCTGGTTCAAGGGTTGCCATCCCAGTCGCCCCTGTTTGTGGTCGACCGGGCCCAGGCCCCCGCAACCGCCAAGGCCCTGGCAGGCGCCATGGCCGATCCGGGTGGGATGGCCGGCTTGGGCCCGGTGGACCGGCTGGTGGCCGAGGCCCAAGATCTTAATCCCTCCTATTTCAGTGCTGAGGAGATCCGCGAACTGCAGCGTCGCTTTGGCGTCCATGGCGCCCAGCCGCGCCTGGGCCAGCTCTTCACCAAGGGCCTTGACCACCTGGCACCGCTACGGGCCCACACCCTGGCTAGGCTGGAAGACATGCGGCCGATTGTGATCGAGCAGAGCCGTAAACAGCATGTTAATGCCATGTTAATGGCTGCGATTCTCTTTGATGAGATGCAGCATGCCAAGCCCGGTAAAGATATGCCGATCCTGGCTGAATCGGGCCTGTTTCATGATCACGGCTTGGCCCAGCTCAGCATCAGTGAATTGGAAAAGCAAGGCAAGCTCAGGGCTGATGCCACTGATGCTGAAGTGGCGGCTGCCTTGGACCAGCTCTTAACTCCTAGTGAAAATGTCAAGGTATTAGCAGGCCAACTGGCTCGTCTGCAGAAACTTTTGGGAGTTGCCAAGGGCCACCGCATGGAGGTGAGCATCAGTCGCCGCGATGCCAAGATTGCCGCCACCATTGCCTATCTCCATAACGGCAAGCTTGATTATCCCGCCAGGATTCTTGGCTACATGCAGGATCCCGAGCTTCATGCCCTCATCTATTCAACCCGCCAGCGCAGCTTGCCCCCCTTGATTTGATGGGCTTACGGCCCTATTGGTAGGCTGCCTTCTAAGGATTTGCCATGTCGCCCTTGCGAACGAACTGGTGATCAGCTTTCGGGCTGTTAATGCCAGAATAGGGCAGGAATTTAATCCGCTTGTTTCTGGCTTGAACAACATTCAAGGGCTCTAGTTCAACGCCGCTCAATCAACTCTTCCAAGGGGAAGCGAACCTTGGCCAATGTCGCGTATTTATCGTCGGCGCTGCGGGTGCCGCAGGCGCAGACGACGCTGCTGCGATAGGGGGTGTCGCCCAAGTTGAGGATGCGGTCGTATTCGCTGGGCACGAAGCCCTCGATCGGGCAGGTGTCCACGCCCACTAGGGCTGCGCAGGTCATCAGGTTGCCCAGGGCGATGTACACCTGGTTGGAGCCCCAATGGCCGATCGCCTGGCTGCGGGGGCCGTGGATGAGGTCTTTTTCGATCATGCCCCGATAGAAGGCCAGCTGCTCCACCGGCAAGCCCCGGGCCTGGGCGGTGGCGTTGATCAGCCGGTCGGCATCGGCTGCGTCGATGCTGCGGCGCACCAACAACACCACCAGATGGGAGCAATCGGTGATCTGGGACTGGTTCCAGGAATGGGGCCGCAGCTCGGCCTTGATCGCCGGATCGGTGATCACCAGAAACTTCCAGGGCTGCAGGCCGTAGGACGACGGCGACAACACCAGCGCCTGCTCAAGGGTGGCCCAGAGTTCAGCGCTGATCGGTTGCTCGGGATCAAACAGCTTGGTGGCGTAGCGCCAGTGCAGGGCGGCCAGCAGGGCGCCGGGATCCAGGTTTTGGTGGGCCTGGCCGGCGGGGGCTGCGGTGAGGGGGATATCGGTCATGGCGATCGCTGGGCCTGGCGGGGGGTTGGCAGTGGGCGCAGGCTACTGGGATTGAAGCGCCGAGATCCGTGCTGGTGTTGGGGTGCTGGCCGGAGGTGTTTCGCCGGTGCTTAGGGCTGGGATGGGGCTGGGGCAGCGGTGCTGGCTGGCGGCTGGGTCTGGAGCGGTGGCGGCTCCGGCGGCGCCAGGGGCTGGGCGAGCCAGCGGGCCTCTTCGAGGGCTTCCGGATACAGCATTTGCAGCTGTTGGGTGCGGGCGTTGCTTTCGGGCAGATCAAGCAGCTGGCGGTAGCGGCGCAGGGCAGAATCCGGGGCCACCAGCAGGCCCACCAGCAGCACCAGGGTGCAGCCCATCAAGTAATCGATCCAGCGGTTGGGGATGTACCAGCCCACCAGAGGCCCGTAGCCCACAAACGACACGCCACTGGAGATCAGGGCCGTGCGCAGGTAGGGATCGAGGCGCAGGGCGATCACCAGGGCGGCGGTGCCGCCCATCACCAGGGCCACAGCTAGCGGCGAGAGGCCAAAACTGTTGAACACCAGCAGGGGCATCAACACCCCGAGGCTGACGCCCAACACCCGGTCTTTCACCCGCAGCAAGGTGGCGCCGATGCTGTCGTTAAGCAGGAGCACGGCGCCGAAATACAGGTATTTGGGGGTGACGGCGCCCAGGCCTTCGCCGATCGCCAGGGCCAGGGCGGCCAGCACCAGCTTGCGCCAGAAAGCCTTGGAGGTCAGCCCTGCCATGAACCGTTGCCGGGCCGAGGCTTCGGCAGCCCCTGGGAGGGTTTCGTCGTCCGGGCCCTGGCTTGCTCCCGTGCCCGGACCTGCGGGGCTGAGGGCCACCTGGGTGGTGGTGCCGATGACCAGCCCCAGGGCGATGGCAAGAAGGTTCTGGCCCAGGCTGGACCAGCTGGCCCCGGGGCTGAGTAAGGGCAGCACCCCCGCCACCGTAAGCACCGTGGCCAGGAGCTTCAACTTGGCGGGCAGCAGCAGCGAGAGCAGCTGCAACACCACCGTCACCAGGCCGAAGAGCAAGGCATCTGGGGCCTCCGGCAATGCCATGAGGACGCCCAGCCCGAGGGCCATGCCGAAGCCCACCGTCACCAGCAAAGCCGGATAGAGGGCAAGGGGCCAGCGCTCGAAATCGGGGCGCACCACCAGGGCCGCCACGACAACGCCATAGGCGGTGCTGTCGCCGGCCAGGCCCAGGGTGGAGGCGATCGGGCCGGTAAGGCTGCAGGCCAGGCCAATCACCAGGGCTGAGCGCAGGCCGAGCAGGCGCGACTCCCTCATCGACCCTGCCCTCCGCCTTGCTTGCCCGGGCGGTCCCGGCCCCTGGCAGCGCCCGGGTCAGGGGCCAGGCCCGGGCGCTCCGGTTTGGGCGCGGAGCGGCTGGGGCTCATCGGCGCAGGCGTGCCATGGCTTGGATCCAGCCCACCACCAACACGACCACCAACAGGGCGACCCAGAACCACAAGCGAGGCTGGGTGCTGATGCTGACGATCGCCAAAAGCACCAGGGCGATCCAGGGGGCTGGCTGGCGCCAGGCGGAAAGCAGCGAACGGCGCGGCAGTGCCATCAGGCTTTACCCCCGAGCCAGCGCAGAAACGGAAGCACAAAACTGAACAGCGGGCGCCGTTCCACGGTCACCTTGGCGGCGGCCGGGGTGCCGTTGTCCAAGCGGTAGGGCGGGCCCTGGCCCTGGCTCCAGCGCATGCCACTAGCGGTAGGGGCCCGCTCCACAGCCACGCCTACGAGCACCAGGGGCGCGGTGCTCTGGTTGCCCAGCTTTTCGAGGGGATCGCCTCCGGCGCCAAAGGCCTCCTCGCGGGTGCGGGCCATCAGGCTTGTGGCCAGGTCGGCGTCGCCCACCACGGCCGTGATCGCCGCCAAATCCAGGGCCGTGGGCGACAGGCTCAAGATCCGTCCGGCTACGGACCCATAGCGCTGGTTGGAGCCGCCGTATTGGTTACGGCTCTGCAATTCGGGTTCAATTTCGATTTCGGCGCCGATTCGTAGCTGGGAGGCATCAGCGCTGGTGAATAGGGCGACCAGATCGCGCTCGCCTTCCTTGCCCTCGCCCCGGGTCGTGAGGGCCAAGGTGCCCAGGCGCTGGCCGGGCAGCACCGCCTGGCCCAGGGTCACGGCCAGGGACAGCAGCCGGCCCGGCTGGGGCGCCAACACCAGCTGGCTGGCCCCCTGGGCCTGGAGTTCCGCCTGGCTCACCTTCAGTTGGGCGATCTGGCCCTCCAGGGCCTTGATCTGGCTGGCGTTACGCAAATAAAGGTCTTGGGCGCCAACCCAAAGGGGGCTGTAGCGGGCTACCACCTCTTCGCGGCGCAGGTCATCGAGGGCGGCGAGCTGCTTGCCGATCGGGCCGTTGCTGGTGCGCAGGGTGGCGATCTGGCTGCGCAGGGCGCCGATCTGTTGCTCTAGGGCCAGCGATTGACGCCGCAGGGCGTCCGGGTTGGCGGCGCTCCAGCCGCCGCCGGGGGCCGCCTGGTCGATCCGCTCGATGCTGGCGATCAGGTCGCCCTGGGCCACGGTTTGGCCGATCCGCACCGGCAGGCGCTGGATCTGGCCGGGGCTGCGGGCATAGAGGCCGATGCGGCTGCCGGGGGTCAGGAACAGGGCGGCCCCCTCCACCTTCACCGGCACGTTGGGGTTGGCGGCCCAGGCCAGGCAGAGGCCCGTGACCAGCACCATCGGCGCCAGGACCCAGGGGCCAGGAGAGGACGAGTCGGGCGAGCCCCCCGGGCCTCCCGCGCTGGCCTGGGACACTCCCTGGCTGTCCGTCGCCCGCTGTTGCGCTTCTGCCCCAGACTCCACGCAAGTTTGGACCCGGCATGGCCGTCACCGTAGCCGCCAAATTGGCCCGCCTCGGCCGCCGGGCCCTGGCGATGGGCGCCGTTGTGCTGGCACCGGGCTTGGGCTGCTCCCTCCAGGCGGCCCCCCTGCCAGCACCGCTGGCGACCCCGGTGATGGCCCCGGCCCCCCTGCGGCTGAGCCTGCCCCAGGCCCTGGACCAGGGTCTTTCGGGGTCGCTGGAGCTGCGCCAGGCGGCAGTGCTGCTGGATCAGGCCCAGGCCGCCGTGGCCTTCAGCCAAAGCCGCTTCTGGCCCCACCTCGATTTGGTGGGCCTGGCCACCAGCGGCCAGGTGGGCGGCAACGTCGGCTTCATTAGCAATGTGCCGAGCATCGGCGACCTCAACCTGGCGATCAGCGCCCAGGGCTATGGCGTGGTGCAAAACAGCTTTGCCAACGGTGGCCTGGCCCTCAGCTATTCCCTGCTTGATTTCGCCCGTGGTCCCCTGCGCCAGCAGGCCCAGGCCCTGCGCCAGGTCCGGGGCGCCGAGCTCAAGGAACAGGGGCGGCGCAGCCGCTTCGCGATCACGGCCGCCTATCTCAACCTCCAGCTGGCAGGCAGCCTGATCCCGGTGTGGCAGCGCTCCCTGGAGCTCTCCACCGCCCTGCTGCGCGACGCCCGCGCCCTGCGCCGCCACGGGCTGGCGGCCCGGATCGACAGCCTCCAGGCCGAGGCCCTGGTGGGGGCCGACCGCTCCGGCCTGGCCGAGGCCCTGGCCCAGCGCCAGATCGCCGCCAGCAGCCTGGCGAGGCTCCTCAACCTGCCGGCAGGCCAAAGCCTGGAAGCCAGCGATCCCCTGCGGCCCGAACCCGCCTGGCCCCTCGACCTGGCCACCAGCCTGCAGCGCTCCCTGCAGGACCGGCCCAGCCTCCAGGCCCTGGTTGAGCAACGCCAGGCGGCCCTCGCCCAGGTGCGGCTGGCCCGCTCGGCCCGGCTGCCAACCCTGGGGCTGCTGCTCGGCGCCGGCTACAGCGGCGACAGCCTCAACGTGCCCGTGCTCAATTCCACGGGCAGCCTGGCGCTGCAGGGGGCCGGCTCGGTGGGCCTCCCTGGCCTGAGTTCCACCGGCAGCAGCAGCGGCAGCTTCTACGACTGGGGCGTGGTGCTGTCCTTGCGCCAACCAATCTTTGATGGCGGCGCGGCCAGCTCGGCGATCGCCGGCGCCCAGCAGCAAACCCGCCTCAGTGAGATCGCCCTAGAGCAGGCCCGCCAGGCGATTGTCTTGAGTGTGCAGACCTGGTGGGCCGTGCACCAGGCCGCCCAGACCCAAATCGAGGCCGGCCGGGCCGCCGTGAGGGCCGCCGAACAGGCCCGCACCGATGCCCAGCTGCGCTACCGGGCCTCGATCGCGCCGATTCTTGAAGTGCTGATCGCCCAACGGGACCTGCAGGCGGCCCGCTCCGGCCTGGCCGTGGCGATCCAGCGCTGGAACCTCAGCCGCGCCGGCCTGGTGGCCGACACCGGTGAGCTGGCCGGTGTTCGGGTGTTGGGGACGACGGGCGGGGCAGACAGCCCGCTCTCCTTCGGCCAACCTGCGCCAAGCCCCTGAGCCCGGGCCCCGTCGCCGTTACGTGCATGAGCCCCGAGCGCCGAGAGCCCGCCCCGCCCCCCGCCCCTGGCCCGCGCCCGGCACCGCCAACGCCTGAAGCCCCCGAGGGCCTGGTGCTGGTGATCAATGCCGGCAGCTCCAGCCTCAAAGCCGCCCTGATGACGCCAAAGGGCATCCCGCTTTGGCGCGACCAACGGCCCTGCGCTGGCGCTGGGGCCCTTGAGGAGCTGTTGGCGGATTGGTTGCAGCCCGCCCTGGCGCCCTGGCGGGCTGCCATCCGCCTAGTGGCCCATCGGGTCGTCCATGGCGGCGAGCGGTTTGCAGCTCCCAGCCGCCTCGGTCCGGAGGAGATCGGTGCGATTGCTGCTCTGGTGCCCCTGGCGCCCCTCCACAACGGCCCCGCCCTGGCGGCGATCCGCTGGTTTGCAGCCATTGAACCGGCCTGGCCCCAGGCGGCTGGCTTCGACACCGCCTTCCACCGCAGCCTGCCCGCGGCGGCCTCCACCTACGCGATCCCCGCCGTCTGGCGGGAGCAGGGCCTGCGCCGCTATGGCTTCCATGGCCTCAACCACCAGCACATCAGTGAGCAGGTGGCCCAGCGCTTTGCGGGCCTGCGGCCCCTGCGCCTAATCAGTTGCCACCTGGGGGCGGGCTGCTCCCTCTGTGCCATCCGCGATGGCCTCAGCATCGACACCACCATGGGCTTCACGCCCCTAGAGGGCCTGGTGATGGCCAGCCGCAGCGGCTCCCTTGATCCGGGCCTGCTGCTGCATCTGCTGCGCCAGGGCCTCAGCCCCGCGGCCCTCGATCAGGCCCTCAACCATGACAGCGGCCTGCTTGGGCTCTCCGGCCTGAGCGGCTCGATGGAAGCCCTGCGGGTGGGCGCCGCCGCGAACCACGGCGGCGCCCAGTTGGCGATCGCCGTCTTTCGCCATCGCCTGCTGCAGGCCGTTGGGGCCATGGCCGCCAGCCTGGGGGGTGTGGATGTGATCGCCCTCAGCGGCGGCATCGGCGAACACGACACCCAGCTCACCGAGGAGCTCCGCCAAGCCCTGGACTGGCTCACCCCCTTTGCCCTGGTGGTGATTCCGGCCGATGAGGAGGGCCTGCTGGCGCGCAGCTGCTGGCCCTTGGGCCCAGGGTCACCTGGCCCTTAGGTCGTCAGGTCGGTGTTGACGTAATGGATCAAGAAGGAGTCCTTGTTGAGCAGGTCTTGGTCTTCGAATTCAAGACCTAAATAGGTGTTGTCCGCCTCGGTGGTGCGCCAACGCAGGTGGGCGTTGAAAAAGGCGCTGCCCAGCCCAAAGCTTTCGTACACAGAAATGGCAAAGAGGCTGCCCATGGGCTCATCAACCGGACTATCCACCACAACACAAATGCCGCCCATGCTCACGTCCCAGAGACTGATGTGCCATTTATGGCCCTTGGGACCCTCCATCTCACCCACGGGGGCCACGCCACCAAAGGGCATGGGTTTGCGGGCAAACAGGCGCCGCTGGGAGCCCAGATCCTGGGGCTGGGGGATGGCGTTTTCAGGCAGCAACAAGCCGTCTTTCAGTAAGGACGAACTTGCCAATGATTGGGTGGGTACTGATTGGTTCGCTAAGGGGTCGCTAAGGAGTGATTGAGAAGGAGTTGGGGCGTCAATGTCTAAGGATTGTTTGGTGGTTGCGGCCGGAGGCGGTGGCGGAGGCGGGGCCCCTGGGGACGCCTGCTGGCGGCGATCAGAGCCCTTTCGGCGCTCCAGGCCGAGAATCCGCATCAGGGGGTTTTGCTCGTTCATTCAAAGAATCTCCTTGCACTCAATTTACCAAAGATCTCCAAGATTCTGCTAGTGATACAAGTTGATCTGCGACCTGGATGCAGCCTGGCTGCCGGGCCTCCCTAGGGCCTGGTGATCTCAGGACAGCGCCCGGCCCAACACCTAAATTCAAATCTTGCTGAGCTCGGGCGGCGTGGAGAGCAGCAGTGGGGCCTCACCAAGCCGCCCCCTGGGGGCGGATCCGGGTCCGCTGAGTGCCTCCCAAGCGGAGGAGCGGGCCGCAGCCCTGATCCAAGCCGGCCAGCTTGACCAGGCGGCCAAGCTCTATCGCCAGCTGATCGCTGCGGGCCAGGCCGGCCCCGTGGCCTACGCCAACCTGGCCGTGCTGTCTGAGAGCAGTGCCCCCACGGCTGAGCTGGTGGCCCTGCTTCGCCAGGCCCTGGCCCTCCAACCCAACTTCGCCGAGGCCCACGGCAATTTGGGCCTGCTGCTGTTGCGCAGTGGCGAGGTTGGCCCGGCGATCGCCTGCTTTCAGGCCCAAATCCGGCTGCGGCCCCAGGCGGCCGAGGGCTACGCCCACTTGGCCATGGCCCTCAAGGAGCAGGGCGACCTGCAGGCCTCGCTGCAGGCCAGCCAACGGGCCCTGGCCCTCGACCCGCGCCAGCTCTCCGCCCTCTCCAGCCTCGGCCACAACCTCCAGCTCCTCGGCGATCCGGCAGCGGCCATCGCCACCTATTACCAACGGTTGGCGTTCGATCCCAACCACGCCGAAACCCTCTCCAACCTGGGCATCAGCCTCCAGGCCCAGGGCGACCTGGCCTACGCCATCGGTTGCTTCAGCAAGGCGGTGGCCCTCGATCCCAGCTACCCCGAGGCCCACTCCAACCTGGGCGCGGCCCTGCAGGAAGCGGGGGAGTTCCAGCGGGCCGCCCACCACTGCCGCGCCGCCCTGGCCCTGCGCCCAAACTTTGCCGAGGCCCACTCCAACCTCGGCAATGCCCTCCAATCCCTGGGCGACCTCGAGGGCGCCCTCGCCGCCTACGGCCAGGCCCTGGCCCTGCGGCCCGGCTTTGCCCAGGCCCATGTGAATTGCGGCATGGCCCTGCACTGCCGCGGCGACCGGGCCGGGGCGATCGCCGCCTATCAGCAGGCGATCGCCCTGGATCCCGCCAATGCCGGCGCCCACGCCAACCTGGCCATGGCCCTGCTCGCCCAGGGCGACTACGACCAGGGCTGGATCGAATACCAGTGGCGCTGGCGCACCGGCAAGATCCAACGGCCGGCCCTGATGGACCGACTGCCCGCCTGGGATCCGGCCGGCCCTCCCCTGGCCCCCGGCGAACCCCTGTTGCTCGTCTGCGAACAGGGCCTCGGCGATGGGCTGCAATTCCTGCGCTACGCCCCCGCCTTGCAGCAGCGCACCGGCGCCGAGTTGCTGCTTTGTGTGCCCGAGCCCCTGCTGGAGCTCACCCGCCTCGCCGGCCTGGCCGAGCGGGTATGCAGCCTGGAAGAGGCCCAGGCCCTGGAGACGGGCCGCTGGCTGTCCCTGCTCTCGGTGCCGGCCCTGCTCGGGGTCACGGCCACCCAGCCCCTGGTGAACAAGCCCTACCTGCGGGTGCCCGAGCAGCGGCGGGCCGCCTGGGCCGACCGGCTCCAGGCCAGCCTCCAGACCAGCGAAGCGGCGATCATCGGCCTCAACTGGCAGGGCGCCCCCCCCACCGAAACCAACATCCTTCGGGGCCGCTCCTTGCCCCTGGCTGAGCTTGCACCCCTGGCCAAAACTAAGGGGATCGAGTTGGTGTCCCTGCAAAAAGGCGCCGGTTCCGAACAACTCAAGCAAGCCTCTTTTGCCAATCGTTTTATTGCCTGCCAGCCCCTCATTGATCAAACCTGGGATTTTGTTGACACTGCCGCCATCATTTTGGCCTGCGATCTGGTGATCACTTCCGACACCGCCGTGGCCCACTTGGCCGGCGGCCTGGGGGTGCCCACCTGGCTGCTGCTCCACCCAGTGCCCGACTGGCGTTGGGGCCTTGCTGGCACCAGCACCGCCTGGTATCCATCGATGCGCTTGTTTCGCCAGAGCCCAGGCGGCAGCTGGGCTGAAGTGATCCGATCCGTGAAACAGGCCCTGGGCCCGTTTCTGCGCAACCGCTTGGTCAGGGGGCTGCCGGCCCGTGCTCCAGCCCCTCCGGCGGCCTGGGAACGGCGTAAATGACCCTCAAGCAGCTCCCTTGTATGAGTTTGTGAACGGCAGCAGATTTCTGTCGATTCGCAGCCAACTCCCGTAATGGTTGTGCTTAAGAATGAGGCATTTAGCTTGATCTTGGCCAGGCTTACTGCAAATAAGCACTCCACGGGCAGCCAGTTCGGCTATGGCGGTGAGCTCAGGTGGAAGTTCTGAAAGGCCCGTTGGCCTTGATCCCCATTGTCATCGCTCGCCGTAAGGGCCTAGTGTCATTGCATAGCTTCTTGTTTTGCCCGTGAGCCGCTGGGAATACCAGGTGATCCACTTGAATGTGGAAGACTCCAGCAAGGCCTCCCATCCCCCTGTTCAAGGACCTGCCAGTACTCCTGAACCTCCAGCACCGGCTGCCCCCCCTGCGCCCCCTACGCCCGTTGCCGGACAGCCGGTGTTCTCCAAGGCCTATTTAGAACAGGAATTTCCCAACTTTTACAACAATCCACCGCAGCAGCAGCCGCAGCCCCAACAGCAGTCCAATCACCCGGCTTTGCAGCTACAACACTTCCTCAATGGCCATGGCCAGCAGGGCTGGTCGTTAGTGGGTATTTACCCATTGGGCAGTCTGTTGATGATGTTCTTTAGGCGTCGTATCCCAGATCCACCCGCCCCTGCAATCCAAGCGGCTCCTTCGATCGTTCCCCAGACCCAACCAGATGATGCGAGCGCCGCAGCTCAGCATCCTGTCCCAGCAGCGGTGAATAGTGATGATGCGGCCCCCCCTTCGACGCCCTTGTCCAAAGAGCAGGCATCCCCCACATCCGACCTGTTGCATCAAATTCTGCAGCGGCTCGACTCCCTTGAGGGCCGTTCGGTCCCTATACAAAGCGGCGTACGGGAGTCGGTCTCCGATTTAGCCCAAGCCGTTGCAGCCGAACCCCTTCCCAACATCGTGCGTCCTGGCACGTCGATGTCTGGTGAACGCCGTTTGCGTCGCCGAAGTTCTGCTTCTTCGGCTCCTATGGCAAGCCAGTCCCCATCCAAGCCAGCGGTACGTCAGACCAACCCAGTGGCTGCTTCGCCCCCGGCTGCCGCTGATGTGGCCATTGTCAGCACCAGTACCTTGGCCAGTTTGCAAGGGGAGGTTGGCATCCCCACCTTCCATGCTGCTAAGGCCTTGGAGTATCGTTCCTACGCCACTTTGGCTGGCTTTGGTAGCCGTCATGGCTATCCCTTGGGCTTGATCAAGGAGGGAGCCAACAAGATGGCTGCCATTTATGTGGGACTTGATCAGGGAGACCGGGGTGGCCGAGCGAAGCGCCTCTGGGTTGTTATTTCTGTAGACCGTTTAAGGGCCTTAGAAAACCGTTAGAGCGCCCCAGCGGATCCCCTTTCTGTGATTAGAACGAATCGTTTAAGGGGTGTTGTTGATCCCATCCTCCATCAATTTTTCAAGCAGGATCAAGTTCTGTTTGTCTTGAATGTTTCAAGCTCCTGAACCCCTTTGGAGACCAATCGCTGCTATTGCCTACGTTTGTTTTAGGCCCCTTTAGCTTTAGCCCCAAACTGCCAATTGTCATCGGCAGTGGGGCGTTCGTGAGGGGCCTTTGACCTTTGCTTAGAGTGCAATCTCCAGGGAGTTCCAGAGGCATTCCACCTTGAGTCGGCCACTTTCGGGTAGCAGGCAGTGGCGACTGGTGAGTGCCTCTGGAATCGGCTGCAGCTCTGGATCAAGATCTTCGCCATGGCGCAGTCCTTGGCCGGTCGCTTTGAGAATCATGAACTTGTAGCGCAGGTTGGCGCCACCCTCGGCCACCTCAAATGGCACTTCGGCGAACCAAGTATTGGCGTTGACATATTCGAGCACGTAGGCGCGGTTGAAATCCCAAGCGCCCAGTTCTGGAGCATCGCCGATCACGGCAAGCACTTCACCGGGTTTAGTGGCATAGCCATTCACCTGGAATGCCACCACTGTTTTGCCAACTACCGGAGCCCCGACCACACTCAGCACAATGGCGGCCTTGGAAGGCAGGTGGAGATTGCTGATTCGGCCTGCTACCACATCAATACGCTCACCACTGAGGATGCATTGATGAGTGCCATCGGGCAGCTCAGTGTTGTCAACCGTGAGCGTGCTTTCAGCACCTTGGTTGATCAACGTGAAGCAGCGAGAATCGCGATACTTACGTGTGAATCCATAAATATCGTTGCTGAGGTACTTCGTAGCATGGGAGCCGTAGGCAATGGCTGGGTTAGACCTACGCAGACCGCTGAGTGTCTGGATGATGCTCACCATCTTTTTGGAGAGATCCCAGCTCTCCATCATTGGACGGTTGTAGGGGTCCTGCCCCGCATTGGTGTTATTAACCAGGTATTGCTCAGTTCCATAGAAAATGCAGGGGATGCCCCTAAGGGTCATCAGTAAGCAGGTGGCCAGCTCCAGGTTGTAGCCATCGGTGATTGAGAGGAACCGGGGCATGTCATGGTTGTCAATGAAGGTGACAAGCTCATTAGCCCGGTGATAGGCGCTGTCGTAGTCCAGCACTTTTTGGACATTATTAAAGCCACCTGGCTGGCTGCCGGAAAATGCAAATCGAATGCCATCGCAGAGCCCGAAGTCGAGAATCGACATGCCCGATTGATTCGCATAGGCGACCGACCTTTCATCCCATGGCTTGCCAAATCCGTATTCACCAAAGAGGAAGGTGGATGGGGCATGTTTCTTGATATCTGTTACAAACTCCTGCCAGAACCACAACGGCATGTGCTTAAGAGTGTCTACCCTGAAGGCATCGAATCCGGCGTCCAGCCATTGCTTCATTGCACTTTTGATATAAGTGCGATAGGCGATATTTTTTTCATTGAATGTGGCAAGACCTGCCATCTCGCCATGGATTAATTGGAATTCATCGTCCCAGTCTGTGATTTCTGGGAAGTGATAGTAGAAATTGTTGTGGTCATTGTTGAAATCTGCCAAGGGCTCTCCGTCGTCCGTCACCACACCCTTACTGCCGCTGATATCAGGGGAGCTATGGTTGCAGACAATGTCGAGAATCACCTTTAGGCCTTTGGCATGAAGGGTGTCGACCAATTCCTTGAGGGTTGCCGATTCTTTGAGCGAGTTTGACTCGCCATAGGGGATGAAGCGTGGGTTAATTCGCTTAAAATCCTTGGTCCAATAGCCATGCATGGCCGTGTATTCCCCCCTAAGGGCATCCACTTGCTCAAACAGGGGCGAGATCCATAGAGCTGTTACACCGAGGGATTTTAGATAATCAGCCTTTTCGATAATGCCTTTGAGGTCTCCACCCCAGTATTTGCCCCAGTGACTGCGGCTACGGTCAAATAGTTCGGCTTTGGTGCCTTCGTCGTGATCGCTGCAACCATCTAGAAAGCGATCAACAATGATAAAATAGATGACTTCCTTGCGAAAATCGAGCTCTTCTTCAATGCCATTATTGTTGCGAGTGAGTGTGCTAGCCATGGAAATCTCTGTAATGAATTTTTTACTAGAAGAATTAAAATAGTCTGGTCGCTTTGTGGGCTTGTTTTGATTGATTAACGTGCGAAGCTGCGAATTTGCTCCATTCTAGCTGCATCCTGTGTGCCTTACCAGAAACTTTCCCATTAGCTGCATTTTTGCTTCCCTGCCCTGCCTTGGCCTGATGGAGAGGCCTTGCCTACCCTTGGCAGCCGTTAAAATTGCCTCATGCTTTTATCGTTATATGGTGCTTTGACTGGCTGTTCCTCCCTGGCTGGCATTAATTGTGCCAATCGGGGCTGCCAATCGGTTGTTGCCCCATGTTGTTGGCTGGGTGCTTTCGATTTGTCGTCGCCCTTCCTTTTGGAGTGAGCTCCAGGTTCTGCGCTGATTCGTGGATGGCTGGCTTTGTGTTATTTCCGCAGCTTTCCGGCTTGCCCCACTGCTTGATTACGGCGAGTTGATGGCCATGACCCAGCCCTAGCTGATGCCATCACCCCCGTTTAGGCATTGGATTGTAGGTGTTGCCCTTGGATGATTGGCACATTGCCATTGATGGATTGGTTTTGACGACCCATGCCAATGTTGGCCTAAACACAGCTAGACATGGCTGTGGTCTATTGGTTTGAGGCTTGCTTTGTAAGGTTGTCTGCAGCAGCAGCTACTGTCCGTCTCGCTTCTTTTAGGTGTTTCTAACTTTTCTTTTGGTATTATAGGTCTAGGATGACTGGTTCAGCCGCAGGCATACTGCATCGCTTCTGCTGCGAATTTGCCGGAAAGCCCTGCAGGACAGCGGGATTGGCCATGTCTTGTTCCCGCCTCTGGCCAAGGGTTGTGCTTGGCTGCTGTTCGTGAGTTTGAACAGCTATCGGTTCCTGGCCTGTTCATGGACACCCTTCGATCTGGTTACTCGGTCGATTTCAAACGATCTGTCCATGATGCTTGACCACCCATGTCGCGATGGCCTCGCCTGCTTTGCTCGTCTCCTTGTTGCTACTCGGTTGGCTCAACGGAGGCTGCTGATATCCTGGACTTTCTTGCACCGCCTGCAATCGCGAGCCAGCTTCGTGGCTGCTGAAGTTTGCGGCAGATTGAGCACACATCTGCCTGTATTTCGTGCATTCTCTTGCAAGATTATAAGTCAGAATTGCGTCTTCTCGACATCTTCTCCATGAAGTCTGAGTACGGTCAGGCGGCCCACTCCTCCATGAACTCTATTTTCAAGACACCTAAGCGCATCTCGATCACCATCCCCAATGAGATCCATCGTCAGCTGCTCGAGCGTAGTGATCTCGAGGGTCGTTCCTTGAGCAACTTGGCGGCCTACTTACTTGAATCCTCGATCAGTGGCTCCAATGGCTCCCATGGGGTCTAGCTCGGGCTTCTGCCCGCGCTTAGTGGCGCCCTCCATGGCCCTGCACGTAGTCCTGGAGATGGCTGGCGATCGTGTTCACTAGCCGTTTTCTCGCCTGGCGTGAACTCCAGGCCATAGGGCACGTGAGGATTAGGTGGGAAACGGCCAGCAGGCTGTCCAGCTCCCCCCTGGGGGCTCGTTGACCAGCACATCCAAGGCAGCTCCGGCCAGACGCTGCTCCTGCAGGGCTGCCACCAATGCGTTCAGGTCCACCAGGGCTCCGCGAGCCATGTTGACCAGCAGAACACATGGTCTTAGCCATCCCCAACTGGTGCCATTGATCATGCTCTCTGTCTGGTGGGGCAGGCGTGCATGCAGACAGGCCACATCGGCTTTACGCATCGCCGCTTCCAGGTCTCGAGGACTGCGTTGGCTGGTGATCAGGCTGGTCTCCCTGCCAAAGGCGGTGCCGATCTGGGCCACCCCCCTGCCGATAACGCCGGCCCCATCCACGGTTTGATGCTCCCCAGCCAATTCATCCAATTCCGCTAGCACCGGGAGAAAACCGGGCTGCGCCGTCAGTCCCCTGCCCTCACACGCTGTCGCCACTCCTGCGGCTGGCAGCTCAGTTCCAGGATCAGGGCCCAGGTGATCTGCACTACCAAGGGCTTGCCGTAGCGGTCACCGTTGCGAACGATGATGTTCCGTTCGGCCCAGGCCAGCCCATCCACCTGATCGGTGCCAACGTTGCTCCCGATCCGCACCGGGCCAGCACTCCAGCTCTACCCATGGCCGCAGGGGAGCCAGGTCCACCGTCTCCAAGCTCAGGGCATCGAGAAACACCGCCCTCGGTTTGTTCTGTGCTTCAGGCATGGTCGAAAGACACCTGATTGCTAGGACGGTTCCTGGGCTTTGCTGTCGCTAACGCCATGGCGCTGAACGGGCCGACTGCCCAAACCCAGCCTGTGGGAAAGCCAGCTCCCCGCGGAACCCTTGCCAGGATGGCTGCCGCTGTTGGGGATTGGATGAAGGAGATGTCGCAAGACCTACGCCGTCAGGGCGGCCCCGGGCGCCTCGATCGGCTCAAGGGCAAGGCCCTGCTGCCGGTTGTGATTCTCTCCATCGCTTGGATTCAGGAACTGCTTGACCAGCTCTTTTTTGCTGGGCGCTGGAACCTGCCCTTAGTCCAGGGGGGACCGGTCTGGGGCCTGTTCACCGCCCCCTTCAGCCATGCCGGCTTTGGCCACCTGATCAGCAACTCCTTCTGGTTTTTGCCCCTGTCCTGGCTGGTGTTGCTCAAGGGCGGTCGTGATTATCTCGCCGTTTGGGTTGGCGTCTGGTTGCTCTCGATTCCGGTCTGGTTGTTTTGGCCTGGGGGGAGCCATGGTCTCTCGGGCGTGATCTATGGGCTGCTGGGCTATTTGCTTTGGATTGGCTGGCTGGAGAAGCGCCCCCTGTCCATGCTGTTGTCCCTGGGCTGTTTGCTGTTGTATGGCGGCTTACTGCCTGTTCTGATTCCGTTTCTTAGTCCGGCGGGGGTGAGCTGGATCGGTCATGCCTCCGGATTCTGCGGCGGACTGTTGGCCGCCTGGGTCATGCAACGTCCTTAGTGATTGAGTTGGGTTTTCATCCAGGTTGCCTCCTGAAAAGCGGTTGGGTTGCTTCCATCTCCTGGTTTGGAACGTCGCCTCGATCACTGAGCGGGCCATTGATCAACGGCACTCAGCTTCGTTTCTGTGGCTTCCATGCGGCAAATCGGTCCCATTCAGGCCCAGATCGGAAAAAATATATCAAAATTTTTCATGGTAACGCCAGTGCATCCCAGTTCTAATCTCAATTCAATTGCTGTTCTTTCTTGCAATGTTAAGACTAACGCGGCCAATGAATGTTGCCAGTCGACTGGTGACAACCTCTTTGCTCAAGGCTCCAGTATTGATTGCTCTTGTGCTTGCAATCGACACCCCCGCTCAGGCTGCCGGATTCAGTGGTATTTGCCCGGTGCTTGGTTCCACCCAGCCGGCCTATCCATTGCCCTTCCCGACTGCTGGTCTTCGAAGTCCAACGGCGATCCCCCAGCCCCCTGTGTGGGTGACGACTGGCCAGTCGTCGGCACGGGCGGACAGGCCAATCCCGATCTGTGCTGTTTATATGTCCGCGAATCAATCTGGAAAGGTTGTTCCCACCAAGGGGCTGCTTGACCCCAAGATTGATCATTATTTTCCCGACCTCACGATTCAGCCCTGGTTTCACCAGGGGGATGGTGTAGACAACAGTGTTGCGGTGGAGTGGGCCAACAGTCTAAGTAGTAATGGCTATTGGGAGATTCCCAATTCATTGACGCCTGATCCGGAAGATACCACCCGTTTAACTTGGTCGTCTGCTGGCAAAAATATGCTTGTCAATGACAAAATCGGTGACAAGAAGAATCAGTCTGATTTCAGTCCTTATTTTTTGTCGGATATCTATTACAAGGGCCGGGAGGTCGCCCTCAGTAGTGAGGTGGTCTACTACAATACTAAATCTAAGAAATGGCTAGAGAGTACCCAAAAATCATTGGACCCAGGCGAGAAGTACTGGTATTGGGTTCTCGATTCGCCTACCCCTAATCGCGTCCCCGGTCCCCTGCCCCTACTAGGCGCCGGCGCGGCTTTCGGTTGGTCCAGGCGCCTGCGCCAGCGGGTGAGACAGGCCGCCGCCCGCTAAGCGCCGAAAGGCCAAGGATCGCTTGAGGGCCTTGGCTTTTTGGACCCATTGTTATTAGTGCAGGGCCCCCGCAGATCAGCTCGCCTAAAGGCGCCACAGCGCCTTTAGGCGAGCTGGGTTATCTCCAGGAGGGTAGTTTCCTGCGAGATCTGATAAAGGCCGGCAAACGGATTTGAACCGATAGCCTTTGCTTTGCCTGTGCCCTGAAGCTCCCGGGTACCGGTTCTAGTCATGCTTCTATAAATCCTTTTTCAAGCATTGGCAAACAGCACAGCAATCGGCAGCTTGGCTGCACCAGCAAAGATCTATAGCGAACTGAAATGATACTTCTCGAGACTGCGTAGTCCCTATGGGTTCGTCGTTTTCACTATAGTGTTTATCGATCACGTTTATCAATTGATGCTGTGCCGATGCCCCTGTTCGGGCAATTGATTTGAGCTCTATGGCTTTGGGCCGGTATGGCCAGGTGTCATTGGAATCATACGAGGAGGCTTGATCACCAGCGAAACCTCGCATGGCGCCTTAGCCCCAATAGGTTTTTGACCAAGGCCCCCGGCATGCACAACAGGTGAGGAGGGGTGTTAGGCGTTAGGGGCTGTGAAATTTGTGTAGGAATTTTTCATCACCCCAGCGCGTCCCCCCCCCCACCCCCCAACTCTTTTCAAATTTCGTTTGGCCATTGCCTTGCTGCCCAGGCAGCAAGGCAATCACTGGGAACGAAATTCCTACAAAACCCTTGATTCAACTGGAATGGCAATCAGGCTCGAGTTTTCAGCATTTGAAAAATCAGAGTCTTCATTTTCGGGGGAACTTTCAATGAGTTCCTTGGCTATACCGGCATCGAAAGAAAACTTGCCAGGGCCTACCAGCAGAAGGGCTATGCTCCCGCCCAGGTAAAGCACAACCAACTCCAAAACGTAGATATTGAGACCACTGGTCAGAATGTGGTGGTAGGCCGCCACCGACATGGTCCCTGAGAGGGCTAGGGCTCCCAGGGGGGTTAGCAGACCAAAGATCAAAAGCCAGGAGCCAAAAACCTCTGCGTATCCGGCCGCGTGGGCCATTAGTAACGGGAAAGGAAGATGAAGGGGTATGACGTAGTTGTTGGCAAAGCCTTGGGGATCACCAAGTTTGTCTTGTCCGTGGTGGATCATCATCAGCCCGATCGCCAACCTCAAAGCCAGCAAGCCCAGGCTCTGAGCATTGCCTGGCCCTAACAGGTAACCCCTCAGCCCGGCGCCGATGGATTGGGGCAGTCGCCAAGGTGTTGGTTTGGTCTGCAAGTAAGCGCCGGTGGCCCGGCTTGTTTCGCCACCACTGCGGAGCATGGCGACGGTCAAGGTGGCAGCGCAGATGCCTGCCACAACTTCAAGGGGTAATGGCGTCGCCATGGCCCGAACAGCAAAGGCCAGATTCTGGCAACTCTCGTGACGAAGCGTGACGAATTTGAGAGCCCAGGGCGCCAGGCCGTTTCCCCCGTCCCAGTGCACCTGTCCCTACGGGCAGCCCCCCTGGCCGGCAGGCTGCCGGTGGCGACGTGAGCTGGCGCCTTTCTTGGTTGGATTGGCAATCGATGGACAGTCTGAGGGCCATGGCGCGTCTCCTATAGACCTGTCCACCATTTCGGGGCAACCCCACTCGCACCTAGGGGCCGAGTGTAGTCACGGCGATTCATGTGCCGCCAATCGTTTTACTCCTAGAGGGCTGCAGCTTTGACTCTTTCTTACCCTGAAACCTCAGTTCTCTTCTGCCTCAACCGATCTGAACCTAAAAGCCGGCTAACGGATTTGAACCGATGGCCTTCGCTTTACAAAAGCGCTGCTCTACCACTGAGCTAAGCCGGCATGGGATCGGACCGATCCAGTGGATGATTCTATCGTCTGGCCAGGGCCCAGAGCAGCAGCTGGGTGCGACTCTGGCAACCGGTTTTGGCTAGCAGGTTGGCAATATGGCTCTCCACCGTGCGGGGGCTGAGCAGTAGGGCCGCCGCAATTGACTTGTTGGAGGAGCCCAGCAGCAGCTGCTCCAACACTTT
>CAINZT010000200.1 GCA_903855705.1 uncultured Synechococcus sp. | reverse complement strand
CTGGAATCCTGCATCCACCATGCTCCCTGGCGCTCGCCGATCGGTGCCTGGAACTGCCTGATCTCCTCCACGGTGTGGCGGCAGGATCACAACGGCTTCACCCACCAAGATCCCGGCTTCATCGACCTGGCCGGCAACAAGAGCGGCGACGTGGTGCGGGTTTATATGCCGGCCGACGCCAACTGCCTGCTGGCGGTGGCAGAAGAAGCCCTGCAGGAAACTAACGTCTGCAACATCATCGTGTCAGATAAGCAGAAGCATCTGCAATATCTGAGTCTTGAGCAGGCCCGCCAGCATGTGGCTAAGGGCATCGGCCTCTGGAGCTGGGCCAGCAATGACCACCTCAATAGCAGCCCGGACGAACCGGATGTGGTGATGGCCTGCGCTGGCGATAGTCCCACCAAGGAGGCCCTGGCGGCCGTTGCCATCCTGCGGCGAGAAATCCCGAGCCTGAAGGTGCGGGTCATTAACGTGGTCAAGTTATTTGCCCTAACCACGCCATCGGAACACCCCCATGGCCTCAGTGATCGGGATTTCGACAGCCTGTTTACCACTGACAAGCCGGTAATCTTTAATTTCCATGGCTATCCCTGGCTGATCCACCGCCTCACCTACCGCCGCAGCAACCACGCTAATTTCCATGTGCGTGGCTACAAGGAAAAGGGCAACATCAACACGCCGCTGGAGCTGGCCATGAACAACCAGATTGACCGCTTCAACCTGGTGATCGATGTGATTGATCGGGTGCCGTCCTTAGGCTCCCGCGCCGCCCATGTGAAGGAACACATGAAGGAAGCAATCTTGAGTAACCGCAGCTATGCCCACGAGCACGGCATGGATGCGGATGAAGTCACCAACTGGCGCTGGACGATCACGGAGACCCTTTGAGCATGAGCACCATCCAGCCCCGCAACCTGCAGCTCCCCACCCCAGGCTGCTTCACCGACCCGATCCGCAGTGGCCTCAGCGCCGACGATCTGTTCGACGGCATGGCCGAACACCTCTTCTATACCCTCGGCAAACTCGCCCCCAGCGCCAGCCGCCACGATCTCTACCTGGCCCTCAGCCATGCCGTGCGCGACCGGCTAATGACTCGCTATTTAGCGGGGATCGAAGCGATCAACGCCACCCCCAAGCGGGTGGTGGCCTATCTCTCGGCTGAATTTCTGATCGGGCCCCAGCTGGGCAACAACCTGCTGATGCTTGGCATCCAGCAGGCCGCCACAGACGCCCTGCAGCGCTATGGCATCGACAACCTAGAAGACATCCTGGAGGAAGAAGAAGAGCCGGGCCTGGGCAATGGCGGCCTAGGGAGACTGGCAGCCTGCTACCTGGAATCCCTCGCTTCCCTGGAGATTCCCGCCACGGGCTACGGCATCCGCTACGAATTCGGCATCTTCGACCAGCTGATTCGCGATGGCAGCCAGGTAGAGATCACTGATAAGTGGCTCAAAACCGGCTGGCCCTGGGAAATTCCCCAGCCGGATCAGGCTATTTTTGTTGGCTTTGGCGGCCGCACCGAAACCTATCTCGATGACCAGGAGCACCATCGGGTGCGTTGGATTCCCGATGAACACGCCATCGGCATTCCCCATGATGTGCCCGTGTTGGGCTTTCGGGTGAACACCTGTGATCGGCTGCGGCTCTGGCGCGCCGATGCGGCCGAATCCTTCGACTTCCACGCCTTCAACATCGGCGATTACTACGGGGCGGTGGAAGAAAAGATCGACACGGAAACGATCTCCAAAGTGCTCTATCCCAACGACGGCACCGATGAAGGCCGGCGCCTGAGGCTCAAGCAGCAACACTTCTTTGTCAGCTGCAGCCTGCAGGACATGCTGCGCAGTCTCGATCAACGGGGCATCCCGGTGGAGCAATTCCCGGACAACTGGGCCGTGCAGCTCAACGACACCCATCCCTCGATCGCCGTGGCCGAACTGATGCGGCTGCTGATCGATGACAAACACCTCGACTGGGACGCCGCCTGGGAGATCACCAGCCGCTCCCTCGCCTACACCAACCACACCCTGCTGCCGGAAGCTCTGGAGAAATGGGGGTTGCAATTGTTCGGGAGCCTGCTGCCCCGCCACCTCGAGCTGATCTACGAAATCAACCGTCGCTTCCTAGCCCAGGTGAAGCTCCATTACCCGGGCGACAACCAGATCCTGGCCAAGCTCTCGATCATTGATGAGGAGGGCAGCAAGGCGGTGCGCATGGCCAACCTGGCCACGGTCGCCTGCCACCACGTCAACGGCGTCGCCGCCCTCCATAGCGACCTAGTCAGAACCCAGCTCTTCCCCGAATTCGCCGAACTGTGGCCCGATAAGTTCACCAATGTCACCAATGGGGTCACCCCAAGGCGCTGGCTGGCCCTGGCCAATCCCCACCTGGGCGCCCTGCTCCATGACTGCATCGGCGACGACTGGATCCGCAACCTCGACGACCTGCGGCGCCTTGAGGCCTTCCAGAACGATGCCGCCTTCCTGGAGCGCTGGGACCAGATGAAGCTGGCCTGCAAACGGGACCTGGCCAACTACATCCATCGCAAGAGTGGCCTGCTGGTGGATCCGGCCTCCCTGTTTGATGTGCAGGTGAAACGGATCCACGAATACAAACGCCAGCACCTCAATGCCCTGCAGGTGATTGCCCACTACCTGCGCATCAAAAATGGCCTGGCCGATCATGAGGCGCCGCGCACGGTGATCTTTGGCGGCAAGGCGGCGCCCGGCTACTACATGGCCAAGCTGATCATTCGTTTTCTCAATGGCATTGCCGAAACGGTCAATGCCGATCCGGCCATGGATGGGCGCCTGCGGGTGGTGTTCCTGGCCGATTACAACGTCAAATTAGGCGAGCGCGTCTACCCGGCCGCCGACCTGTCTGAGCAGATTTCAACCGCCGGCAAGGAGGCCTCCGGCACCGGCAACATGAAGTTCGCCATGAATGGGGCCCTCACGATCGGCACCCTCGATGGCGCCAATGTGGAGATCCGCGAGCAGGTGGGCGCCGAAAACTTCTTCCTCTTTGGCAACACCGAATCGCAAATTACGGCGCTTTACGAGGGGGGCTATCGCCCCTGGGAGCTCATCCCCACCGTGCCGGAACTGGGGGAAGTGCTGAAGCTGGTGGAGCAGGGCCATTTCAGTGGCGGCGATGGCAACCTGTTCCGACCCCTGCTCCAGAACATCACCGGCAGCGATCCCTACTTCGTGCTGGCCGATTTCAGCGACTACCTGCGGGCCCAAGGGGCCGTCAGCCGCGCCTGGGCCGACCGGCAACAGTGGAACCGCATGTCCCTGCTCAACAGCGCCCGCTCCGGGTTCTTCTCGTCCGACCGGGCCATCCGCGACTACGCCAAGCGCATCTGGGGAGCCGAACCCTTCCCGATCACCATCGCCTGCGACATCAACTGAGGCAGGAGCCAGCCGTGCCCCTAGCCCCAGGGACTTGGGGGCTTGGCATCAAACCAGCTGGATCAAGCCGGCCCTAGCGGGTTGAAGGGCAGGGTGACCTCACAGGGATCAACCCGCTGGCGAGCTGGAGGCAACCCAGCCTGAAAACAGGATCGGAGCAGACCTAACTCAGCTGCGATCAGGCAGGTCGGGGGTTTGGTGCAGCAGGCGGTTGAGCCGCAGGCGATCGGCATTGAGGGGATCGGGGGCCAGTTCGCCAGCCATCTCCCGGAACTTCTGCTCCACCTCATCGGGAACGCGCACATCAAAGATGCGCTCCATCAAGGCCTCGATCGAGAACAGGTGGGCGTTGATGTTTTCCAGATCGCCGATGGCCTGCTGAATCGCATCCTCCTCGGCTCCATCGCCATGGCCGGATCCCGGCGGCACGGCCGGAGCCATCGACGCCGCTGACGGGGGCGCGGACTCGCCATCGCCATGGATTTTCTGCAGTTCCTCAAGCGCCCGACCGGCCAGGGTTCGGAACGACTGCAAGGCGGCCCAGTTGAGCTCCTGCTGCTGACGCAGCGTCGGATTCTCACGGATTAGGCGGTCATGCTCTCGGTAGAACCGCTGGCAATCAGGGCATTGGCAGGGCTCTTCCGGCACCGCAGTCCCTTAACTATTCAGGTTCCATCATGGCACCAAGGGCGCCCGGCTGGGTGCTCAAGCCGCCATGGGTCCGAAGAAGCCATGGCCATCGCTGTCCCATTCGCCCTCTTCCAGCAGATCGTTGGAGCCGGGCAGGGGGATCTCAATCGAGCTCACCACCTGAATCACGTCCCGCAGCCGCATCGAATCGGCAAACCAGCCCATGGCCTGTTCCACATCGCCGCGCCGCTCGGCGTCACTGGCCTGGTCCTCGTGGGCCTCGGCCAGCAGGGCCAGCCAACAAAGGCAACGGGCCTGCACCACCGAGAGATCTAGGTCGTCGGGCTGGGAGGCGGCGATCCGCTCACTCTCCTGTTGCACCAAGAGCCGCAGGCGCAGGTCATGCAACTGGGCCATGGGGGCACGTCAACTGGCGCCACGCTAGCGACAGGGGCTGGAAAGGGAAGGGCGCTAGCCGTAGCGCAAGCTACGGGTCCGCGACATCACCGCCCTTGACCGCCCCGGGGCGATCGTTTCCCAGAGCCTCAGCGGGCCTGAAAGTTGCCATGGAAGCCAAGCGGCAGCGACAGATCCACCTGGCAATGGGCAAGGGGCAGCATCGACTCGGCGTCGAGGATCACGAGCGAACTGAGGGGCTCGTTCTGGTGGCAACCCACGCTCAGAAGCACCCCATCCGTGGGGCTATCGCCCTGGGGACGGGGCACGAAAATCGGTTCTCCATAGGTCATCCCCTCCTCCTCAAAACGACGCACCTGGCCTGCCTCGACCCGCAGCAGTTGGCTCTGCCAGCTGGTCTCTACGAACGAGGCGCCCCAGGCAACCGTGTAGGGCTGGCCGTGCTGCCGGCGGTAGGCGATGGCAGGGAATTCAAAGCCCTGGGGGGAAAGGGTTTCCAACTCGACGCGCCCCCCACCCGGCCGCAACCGGGCCCGCAGGTAGCGGGGCGTCAGGCCCGGCCGCTGACCTGAGGCCAACGCCTCGGTGCCCAGGGCCGCAAGCACGCTGGCGTCGTCATAGGCGAGGAAATCGAAGACCACGTTCTCGCCGTCGTCGAAGCAGTTGACCGTGTGGAAGCAGAAGCAGGTGTCGGTCTCATAGGTCGTCCAGCGGCCGCTCTGGCGATCAAGCACCCGCAGGCGGGTGCCCTGCTCCGGTTCCCAGCGGTGGTGCTCCATCAGGGAGCGGTTCGAGAACAGCATCGAGGCCCCGCTGAGCCGCAACGGGTGGTCGATCAGCACCACATGGCGCTCGCTGACCCCGAAGTCGTGGAGGTAGGGCGAGCGCTTCAGGCTGAGGCTGCCCTCGATCTGGCGCCTGGACTCGCCCGGCTTCTGGCGGAACACCAGGATCTGGTTGCGGCGGCCCAGGCTCGTGCCCACGTTGACCAGGGCCTTGCTGGCGTGGTCGAAGTGGGGGTGGGCCGACATCAATAAGCCGGCCGGCAGCCCGTCGTCGTAGCGAACCAGGCCCCGGGAGGCCAGGCTGTCCGGGTCGATCACGTGCTGATGCGGGCTTTCGGTGAGGGCCAGCCAGGCCCCCTGCCAGGGGATGACATTGACGTTGGCGTTGTCGGTGGCCTGGGGCACGGGCTGGAGCAGGCGCCCAACCCGGCTGCGCTGGGTCCTGGTGCCGAAGCTGGCCAACCGGGTCTGGCCCTGGGCCGCCTCGGCCGCCACCTGGGAGGCCAGGAGCCGCTGGCGGAAGCTCACCCCTGAGGCGTCAAAGCGGAAGCCGTAGAGCAGCCCCAACCCGTCGAACCAGTGGTCGGCCCGCCAACCGTTGTGTTCAAACAGGGCCGGGGCGGTGCGCACCAGGTCACCCCGCAGCCAGGACGGCAGGGCCCCCCGCAGCCGCACCGGCAGCCGGTCCTGGTCGCGCCGGCTCCAGCAGAACGGCGCCCGATCCAGGCCAGCCAGGGACGGGGCCTGGCCGGGGCGAACCCCCCCGGGGGAGGAGGCCGCGGGGGCCGCCAAAACGGGGCCAGAGAACGTCGCTGGGGCCATGGGCACCTGGAATCTTGACAACGACAAGATCTTGACCGCCTATCTTTCTCCTGTCAAGACTGAGCCTGGTCGATGCCGGCAGCCAAGCAGGACTCCCTAGCCGCAAAGCGCAAGTACCACCACGGCGACCTGCGCCGTGCCCTGCTGGAAGCCGCCTGGCACCTGGTGGCCGAGAAGGGCCTGGCCGCCCTGACCCTGCGGGAGGTGGCCCGGACCGCGGGCGTCACCCACGCCGCTCCCTACCACCACTTCCCCACCCGCACCGCCCTGCTCGACGCCCTGGCCGAGGAGGGCTTTACGGGTCTGGATCGGGCCATGGGCGAGGCCAAAGCCGCCTGTGCGGCTGGGGGCCCATCGGCCGAACCGCCGATCCCAGGCGCTGGGGACCCGGTTGCCAGCCCAGCCGACCTGGGCGAGGCCTCCCCGCCTGTTGATGGGGCCGAGGTGCTCTATCGAATCGGCCGGGCCTATGTGGATTTCGCCTGTGCCCACCCGGAGCAGCTCCAGGTGATGTTCCGGCCTCGCCACCACGAGAGCGAGGGGCCGCCGCCGCCAGCCCTGGCCGAGATCGGCGCCCAGGCCTTCGCCCACCTGAACGAGGCGGTGCGCACCTGCCAGGCCCAGGGGCTAGCCCCCCCGGGCGACTGCGCGGAGTTGGCCCTCAGCGCCTGGAGCCTGGTGCACGGCTTCGCCACCCTCTGGTGCCAGGGCCAGCTGGGGGCCCTGATTGCCGATGGCGACTCCTTTGCCTCTGGCGACACCTTTGCAGCTGGCGAGGCCTTTGCAGCTGGCGAGGCCTTTGCCCAACAGCGTGATCGGCTGCTGCGCAACTTGCAGGCGGGCTGGCAAGCCACCGCCGCCGCTCCAGGGGCGCAAACGGCCGGGGCTTGCGCCGCATCAACCGTATAAATGAACGCAGCGCCATTGCCTATACTGAAAGCTGAGACATTCCAGCCATGGCCCAACGCCGATCCAGCGTCCTGTCCGACTTTAAAGACTTTATTAACAAGGGCAATGTGGTCGACCTGGCGGTGGCGGTCGTCATCGGTGGTGCCTTCGGCAAGGTCGTCGATGCGGTGGTGAGCCTGGTGATGACCAATGTCATGCAACCCGTTCTCAAGGCCCTCCAGGTGGCGTCAATCCAGGCCTGGCCGGCGGGGGCCGTGATCGTGGCCCTAATCAATTTCCTCGTGATCGCCTTCGTGGTGTTCCTGATCGTGCGGGCGATCGAGGCGCTTAAGCGCAGCGAAAAGGCAGTGGCTCCACCAGATACCCAGGCCCAGCTGGCCTCGGCGGTGACCCGTCTGGCCGATGCCCTCGATCGCCGAGGGCTTTAAGCGCAGGATCGAGGGCCAGCTCTGCAGCAAGTCAGCTCAGGCCGGCCTAACGGAGCGCCTGCAGGCGGCGACAGAGGGAATGGGCCCCCGGCAGGCTGTCGGTGACCCAGAACTCCTGGGGTCGTTGATCCACGGCCACCAGCAATTGGCCCGTGGGCTCCTGGTAAATCATGCAGCCGAAAAAATGGTCAATTACAACCAGATCATCGCCGGCTTCGCTGTCATCCCTACCTTCAGCCATCCTGCCCGATCCACCTGCTAACAAAGGCTGACTTCGTCCGGCGGAAGTCGGGGCCCAACGCCCTCGATTCACGGCAGATACGGCCCTTGATTAGGCATCAAGCAGCCGGGGCAGATCCTGCCGTGGGGCGCATGCCGAGATTGAAACTAATGCAGATGCGCTCACCTTCCCCACCGCTGGGTTCCACCTCATGCCAGAGCCAGGAGGGGAAGAGCAACAACCGTCCCAGCTTCGGCAGGCGCCGCACCCGGCCCTGCACCCCTTCGTCGGCAGCCGCCAGCCAGGGAGGCACCAACATCTGGGCGCCAGCTCTGGGATCAAGAAAGGCAATCGCGCCAGATCCTTCTGGCACCTGCAAATAAACCACGCCACTCAACAAACTGTTGGGGTGGAGGTGGGCCCGGGTGCTGTGCCCCTGGCGGTTCACCATCGCCCAGGCGTTATTAAAGGTTGGTGTGGCCGCTCTGAGATCCCAGCCCCACTCCTGCACCGCTCCCTGACAACAGGCGGCGATCCAATGGAACAGGTCCGCCAGGAGCGGGTCCTGCAGCAGGGCGGTGGAACTGTGCCAACCGCCCTGGTTGGTGAGCTGCAGGCCAATGGGATCCTGGCCCTGGAGGGCCAGCACATGGGCGCCAAAGGCCAGACAGGCCTTGGGATCGGGATGCTGAAACTGCCAAATCGGGGTGGGAAACAACAGCTCCTGCATGGCTCACCTCAGCCCAGTTCCGCCAGCCGGCCACGCACCAACACCGCCTGGGCCTCGGCTTCCGCCAAATTCGCCTGGCATTCGGCCACCACCTCGGGCGGGGCCTTGCCGGCGAAGTTGGGGTTGGCCAGACGCCCGGCCAGGCCGGCGATTTCCTTTTCAGCCTTGGCGAGATCTTTCTCCAGCCGCAGCCGCAGGGCATCGAGGCTCTGCTGGGGCACGGTGATGCCCACCTGGCCGTCGCTGTCGACGATGCCCAGCAGTTGGCCGGCGATCGGCTCGGCCTGCCCGTGGAGTTCGGCCGCCCCCACCAGGCGCGCAATTTTGGCCTGGTTGGCCGCCACAAAGGCGAGGCGATCGGCCTGGGCGGTGAAGATGCCGATGGCCAGCTTCTCGCCCGGTTTCACCCCTGAGAGGGCCCGCAGGTTGCGGATGGCCCGCACGGCGTCAATGCCGAACTGGAAGGCCGTTTCGTGGGCGCCATCGACCCAGGCGGGATTGGCCTCGGGCCAGGCCTGCAGGGCCAAAAACTGGCTGTCTTCCGCGCCGGTGACGGCATGCCAAAGCTCCTCGGTGAGGTGGGGCATCAACGGATGCAGCATCACTAGCAGGGCCTCCAGGCTGGTGGCCAGCACCTGGCGAGCCGTGCGGCGGGCGGGGCCCTCCTCGCCGCCAAGCCGGGGCTTGGCCCATTCGATGTACTGGTCGCAGAGGTCGTTCCAGGCGAACTCATAAAGGAGCTTGGCCGCTTCACCGAGGCGATAGGAGCCATAAAGCTCGGCGCATTGGCTGCTGGTGCGGGCCAGGCGCGAGAGGATCCAGCGGTCCTCACTCTCGAGCTGGGCAAGCTCTGGCGCCCCCAGACTCGCCGGCGTATCGCCGCCCAGGTTCATCAGGGCAAAGCGGGTGGCGTTCCAGAGCTTGTTGGCGAAGTTGCGGGCCCCCTCCACCGTGGCGGAGGTGTCACTGGCGCGGTCGTAATCAAGGCGGATATCCTGGCCGGCGCCGGCCACCTCGCGCACCAGGGCAAAGCGCAGGGCATCGGCGCCATAACGCTCAATCAGCAGCACCGGATCAATGCCATTGCCCGATGATTTGCTCATCTTGCGGTTGTTCTCATCCCGCACCAGGCCGTGGATGTAAACGTCTTTAAATGGAATCCAAGGGATGCCTGCGGCTTCCCCCTCACCCATTAAGGCACCGGCCATCATCGTCATCCGGGCCACCCAGAAAAAGATGATGTCGAAGCCCGTCACTAGCACGCTGGTGGGATACCAGGTGGCCAGATCGGCGGCCTCTGGATCGGGCCAGCCCAGGGTGGAGAAGGGCCAAAGGCCACTGGAGAACCAGGTGTCGAGCACATCGGGATCCTGCTCAATCACGGCGGCGGCGCCGAACTGGGCCTGGGCCAAGTCCAGGGCTTCAGTCTCATCGCGGGCCACCACATAGGGGGTGGTATCGCTGATCACGCCGCCGGTTTCGCTCACCACAAACCAGGCCGGAATGCGGTGGCCCCACCAAAGCTGGCGGCTGATGCACCAGTCGCGGATGCCCGTGAGCCAGTCGCGGTAAACCTTGCTCCAGCGCTCTGGCACGAACTGGGGTTCCTGGCGATCGAGGGCCTCGCGGCAGCGGGCCGCCAGGGGTTCGGTACGCACGAACCACTGGGTGGAGAGCAGGGGCTCCACCGGCACCTTGCCCCGGTCGGAGAAGGGCACGCTGTGGCGATGGGGCTCCACCTTCACCAGGAAGCCCTCCGCCTCCATGGCCGCCACCACGGCTTTACGGGCCTCGAAGCGATCCAGACCGGCAAAGCGACCAGCCGCAGCGTTCATGCTGCCGTCCTTGGCCATCACCGTGATCTGGGGCAGGCCGTGGCGCTGGCCGATGGCGAAGTCGTTGGGGTCGTGGGCGGGGGTCACCTTGACGCAGCCGGTGCCGAAGGCCGGATCGACGTGCTCATCGGCCACGATCGGGATCAGGCGGCCCACCAGGGGCAGGGTGAGGGTCTGGCCCACCAGGGCGGCATAGCGCCCATCGCCCGGGTTCACGGCCACGGCCGTATCGCCAAGCAGGGTTTCGGGGCGGGTCGTTGCCACCACTAGGTGGCCCGAGCCATCGCTGAGTGGATAGCGGAAGTGCCAGAGGTGGCCCTCCAGCTCCTTCATCTCCACCTCCAGATCACTCACCGCCGATCCCGAGGCGGGGCACCAATTGACCAGGTATTCGCCCCGGTAGATCAGGCCCTGCTCGTGCAGGCGCAGGAAGGCTTCCACCACCGCCTTGTTCAGGCCGGGATCGAGGGTGAAGCGCTCCCGCTGCCAGTCCACCGAATAGCCGAGTCGCCGCAACTGGCCGACGATCGTGCCGCCGCTTTCGGCCTTCCAGGCCCAGGCCCGTTCAAAAAAGGCATCGCGGCCCAGGTCGTCCTTATGGAGGCCCTCGGCCTTGATCTGGCGCTCCAGAATCGTTTGCACCGCAATCGAGGCGTGGTCGGTGCCGGGCAGGCAGAGCACGTTCTTGCCGCGCAGGCGCTGGAAGCGCACGATCGTGTCGATCAGGGCGGTGTTGAAGGCATGGCCCATGTGCAGGCTGCCGGTGACATTCGGCGGCGGAATCACGACCGAGAAGGGCTCCCCCGGCGCCTGCGGATCGGGATGGAAGGCACCCGCCTGCTCCCAGGCCGCCTGCCAGCGGCTCTCGGTGCCAGCCGGGTCGTAGGTCTTGGGCAGGGCGCCTTCGGGAGCGTCGGACACGGCGGCTGGGTGGGCTAGTTGTCCCATGGTCTCAAAGGGGCCCCGGGGGCGGGGCCTAAAGCCGGCATCGCCGGATCAGCGCAGCCCATGAAACCTCAGCCCGCCGCCAGCCGGCCCACGTAGTCGGGGAGGGTGCCGGCGTTGATCCAGCCGGTGGCGATCGTTTTGCTGTGCTGGTGGCTGACCCGGCCCCGGTGGATGTGGGAGAGCCCCGCCGGGAAGAGCAGCAGCTTGCCCCGTTCCGCCGGTTCGTGGTGGTCCTGCCAATGGAACTCGGTGCCTCCCTCGGGAACGTCGTTGCAGTAGAGGATCCAGGCCAGGACGCGCCGCACCGGCTCGGTGGCCTCCTCGCTGGTGGTCCAGTCGCAATGCCAGCTCTTGAAACCCTCGCCCGGGGCGTAGCGCTGCAGATTGAAGATCGGCAGCACAAACAGGTTGCGCTCCGGGCAGCACTGGCGCAGCTGGGGCAGCTCCTGCAGGTAACGCTCCAGGGCCGCCGTGACGCCACGGCGGATCACATCGGCCAAGGCGAAGGCCTCTGGATCGGAGCGGTCGATCGCTACCAAGCTGATGTCCGTGGACACCTTGTCGGGTTCCCGGCCGGCCCCACTTGGGCCATCAGAGGCGCCGTCAGAAGACCCGTCGTTGGGGCTGCCAAAGGCGACGCCGGAGGTGTGCAGGTCGGGGCGGCGATCGAAGAAGGCCATCACCCCATCGGCGAGGGCCCCGTAGCCCGGGTTGCGGTAGGCGCGGATCAGCTGCATGGCTGGCTCCAGGGCACGGCGACCAGCGCCTCCAAACTCTGCCAGCGGCCCCGATCGGCCACCACCTGATCGAGCAGGCCGACCCGCTCCAGGGCCGCCGCCACCTGCTCCTCGGCCAGGTCAGCGGCCAGGCTGGCGGCGTCCAGGCCGGGGCCCAGGGGCCAAACCAACCCCTGCT
>CAINZT010000199.1 GCA_903855705.1 uncultured Synechococcus sp. | reverse complement strand
GATCCGGCCAGCCGCGATCGGCTCGAAAAGCTAGAGCGGGAGCTGGCCGAGTTGTCGGAGCAGCAAAGCGGCCTCAATGCCCAGTGGCAGAAGGAAAAGGGTTCGATTGATGCCTTGAGCGCCATTAAGGAGGAGATCGAGCAGGTGACCCTGCAGGTGGAGCAGGCCAAGCGCAGCTATGACCTCAACCGGGCCGCCCAGTTGGAATACGGCACCTTGGCTGATCTGGGCCGCAAGCTCGCCGCCAAAGAAACGGAACTCAGCGAGAGCCATGGCGATAAGACCTTGCTGCGCGAGGAGGTCACCGAAGACGACATCGCCGAGGTGATCGCCAAATGGACCGGCATTCCGGTGAGCAAGTTGGTGCAGTCGGAGATGGAGAAACTTCTGCATCTCGAGGCCGAACTGCACCAACGGGTGATTGGCCAGGAGCAGGCCGTCACCGCCGTGGCCGATGCGATTCAGCGCTCCCGCGCGGGCCTCTCCGATCCGAACCGGCCGATCGCCAGTTTCCTGTTCCTCGGGCCCACGGGCGTGGGCAAAACCGAGCTCTCCAAAGCCCTGGCATCCCAGCTGTTTGACAGCCAGGAAGCGATGGTGCGCATCGACATGAGCGAATACATGGAGAAGCACGCCGTGTCCCGGCTAATTGGAGCGCCTCCCGGCTATGTGGGCTACGAAGAAGGCGGCCAGCTCACCGAGGCGGTGCGCCGGCGCCCCTACGCAGTGATCCTGTTTGACGAGGTCGAAAAGGCCCACCCCGATGTTTTCAATGTGATGCTGCAGATCCTCGATGACGGCCGCGTCACCGATGGCCAGGGCCGCACGGTGGATTTCACCAATACGGTGTTGATCCTCACCAGCAACATTGGCAGCCAGTCGATTCTCGATCTAGCGGGGGATCCGGCCCGCCATGGCGAGATGGAGGAGCGGGTGAATGGCGCCTTGCGCGCCCACTTCCGCCCGGAATTTCTCAATCGCCTCGATGAATCGATCATTTTCCACAGCCTGCGCAGCGATGAATTGCGCCAGATCGTGATCCTGCAGGTGGCGCGGCTGCGCATGCGGCTGGAGGAGCGCAAGCTCGGCCTGGTGCTCAGCGAGGAGGCCCTCGATTGGTTGGCCCAGGCCGGCTACGACCCGGTCTATGGCGCCCGGCCCCTGAAGCGGGCGATCCAGCGGGAGCTGGAAACGCCGATCGCCAAGGCGATCCTGGCCGGCCAGTTCCTGGCGGGCAGCGTCGTGGCGGTGTCGGTTCAGGAGGGGCGCCTGCACTTCCAACCCCAGGAGCCGGCCCGGTTACCGGTGCTTGTTTGAGCGTTTCGTCGGCTTGGTCGGCCTAGGGCCATGGCTGGGCCTAGCAATCCCTTCGATGTGGGTCGGGCAGCCGTTCTGAGGAGTGGTCCATGCGATCAGAGGGGCAAGGGTGCCAGGTTCACCGTGTCGATGCAGGAGCACCTGCTTGAGCGGCTCTCTGAGATCCCCTGCGGCCATGGGCCGAGGCAACTGGCCAGCCTGCGCAAGGTCATCGAGAAGTTGCTAACCCCCCTATGGCTTTCCGTTGCCCCATGACAACCCTCGCCATTGCTACTTCCTTGCCATCGCCGCGGAACTAGCCCAGCGCCAAAGACGGTCCCATCGTCATCCCAGGACCCAGTAACTAACCAGCCCACCACCACCCAAGCCCAACCACCCATGACAACCGCCATGACCAGCCCGATCTGGATTGGCGCCAGCCAGGCCGCCGACTCCCTAGGCATCAGCATCAGCACCATCTACCGCTGGCGCAGCAGCGGCCTGCTCAAACCCGGCATCCACTGGCGCCGCAAAACCCCCAGCACCAACTCGCCGGTGCTTTATGACCTGGAACGCTGCAACCAGGCCATGGCAACTGCAACAACTACGGGGCTTGACGCCGTCGAACCGATCTGGGCGGTGGTCAAGACAGCTACGGCGAAAATTGGCAGCGCAAATGTCTAATCAGGTCTAGCAGTAGCTGCAAGTAGAGAATCCAGTTCAAAACTTCTCAAAAACCTAACCCAAGGCGTTGGCCTGCATACGCAGCTTGAGAACGTCCATCTGGATAGCTGCAATCCGCTTTTTAATTTTGCCAATCTCTGCCCTTTTGGGGTGATCTTGAGCTCCTAGGCAGTTCTCCGACTCAACAACAGCATCCTCTGCGTTTCTAAGCTTGTACATCTCAGCAACCATCTCTTCTTCCTTATCAATAATCTGCAAGCTCCACGGAAGCCCGATGGGTTTCTCATGGGGTACTGGGGCAGGGATCAGATTGCGGGCATTCTCAATGACGTGGACCCCGGCAACCGGTCCAGGGTGAATGAGAGTCTTCAGCCGGCCAGACTGGGCCGGGGACTCCACCATGAAACGCACCAGGCACACAGCGGAGCAGATCATCCGCAAGT
>CAINZT010000198.1 GCA_903855705.1 uncultured Synechococcus sp. | reverse complement strand
GGTGGTCATGAGAACGGGGAAGGTGTGCTCCAAGCGGAGCGGTAAGTAGGACAAGGGCCGTGCGGGAACCCGCCTGGCCATCGCCTGACCCAACGTAACAGAAGATTGCGGGACGTGAGGAAAGGTTGAGCCGGTTGGGGCAGGAAAGTGGCCTCTCCGCCCCGCCAATGCTGGTGCCTGGGGTTTCGCAGTTGCCCAGCGGCGATCCCTGCGCCCCTCCCTTAGGCCCCTTAAAGCGCCCGTGAGCAGGACCGTCAGGACCTGATTCGCGCCCTTCGCCGTACCGCGAGGCAACAAACCAGCGCTGACCAGCGGCAAGGATGTCGCCGTCAGGGTTGACTGGAAGGGCCCTCAAAGGGATTGAGTCGTGAGACGGATCGATGCACGGGGCCTGCGGCTGGCTCGCCTGCCCTTCGCGGCTCTTGTGGCCTGCAGCCTGCTGGTGACGGCCTGCCAGCGGGGTCCAACAGCTGAGAGCCAGCGGCTCGACCAACTGCAGCTGCGGGTCGATCAACTGGAAAAGCGCCTCAGCCTCTCCCACACCAACGACCCCAGTGATCGCTCCGGCAAGTCGCCTGCCGGCGTGGTGAAGTCGCTCACCTTCCGCATGGGCTCCCAAGACGACCGGCTGCGGATCTATTGGGCCGACGGCAGCACCAGCGACCTGCCCTGCACCAAGGAGCAGGGCACCTGGGCCTGCGGCTGACCCCTGGAGCCCCTCTGAGCGAACCAGGCCCATCAGTCCGCTCCGCCCAGAGCGGACTGATGGGCGGTCTGACCTGGCCAGGGCGGCGGGGGGTGCCCCATTCCCCGGGCCCCTGCGCCTCCGCCCTTGTGCTGAGCTTGAGCATCGTCCAGCGTTCCTAGGCGCGGGGGAAGCTGAGGGCCCCAGGCAGGGGCTCTGCAGGTCTTGTTTTGGCGGCGTGCCAAGCCTGAATGGCGTTTTAGAAAGACAGTCCCTGCCCTCGTACCTGTGTCTCGCCGCCTCCTTGCCCTGGCCACCGGATTGACCCTGGTAGCCAGCACCCTGGCCCTCGCCCCCCGGCCCGCCCAGGCCCAGCCGGCCACGGCTGCGGTCGATACAGAGGTCAGCTTTTCCCGGGTGCGGGCCGTGAACCTGGCCCGCGATACGGCCGTGAAGCTCAATGGCGGCCTGACTGTTTACAGGCCGGCCAATTGCATGTTTGACACCAGCCTGGCCGGGGGCTCCTGCCTAATCCGCCGCGACAACCAGGGCTTCCTGTTCCGCTTTCAAGGCGGAGCTCCCGGCTGGCAGCAGCTGGGCCTGCAACCCAACTGGGACACGGAGATCCTGGTGTCCTCCGACGGCCGCCAGGTGGTGCAGGTGGTGTTTAACCAGCCCCCGGGCAACCGCTGAGTTGCCCGCATCGCCCTAAGCAAGCAGGTCGGCCAGGGCCTGGGCCCAGGCCGGATCACAGGCCAGCCGCTGGCGCTCAGTGAGGCTGAAGGCGATGCCTTTTTCGCCGTAGGCCGCTTCATTGATGAACACCGGCCAGTGGCTCACCCCGGGCCCATCACCCCGGTCCACCTGTAGGTCGCCCAGGCGCAAGACACCGCCATCGGCCAGACAGAAGATCGGCGCGGCCGTGCCCAGGGGCTGCCAATCGCGGCCCTGGAGACTGGGGTGAAGCATGGCGATCGGTTCGCCGCTGCCATCCCGGGGCAAATCGATGCTGCCGCAGTGGCGATGCACGACCAGGGCGGCCGGCAGCTGCAGCTGGCCTGACCTGGCCTCGGCCAGGCTGGCCAGGGCCGCCTCCAGGGCCAGCTGGCTCTGGCGACAGATCGCGGCCGTCACCAGGCCCTGGGCGACGGGGCCCACCTCGATCACCAGGCCGCAGGGCCACTGCTCCACCAGGTAGCCCACCTGGGAGGCGTCGCCCTCATGCAGGTAGATCGGCAGGCCAAGGCGGTGCTGGAGGGCGGCCGCCAGGGCCAGATCGGCCGGGCGGCGCCCGTACACCACCAGGGAATTGCCCATGGCGGCGGTGGTGCTGTGCAGGTCCAGGGCCACCGGGCAGGCTTTCGGGCCGCCGGGGCCGAAACGCTCGAGAAGCTGCCGGGCCCGTTGCACCTCCACCCCCTGCTGGCTGGAGTCCGCGAGCAGCTCGGACTGGAAGGTGCGGTTCAGATCGCGCTCGATGTAGCGGCGCTGGGCGGCGAAGGCGGCGGGGTTGCCGATCTCTAGCTCCACCTCCAGTCCATGGCGCTGCAGCAGCTCGGGCCGCTGGCGCCACTGCTGAATCAGCCAGGGGGCATTGCGCTCATTGCCGTGGGTGCCGGCCACCACCAGCACCCGCGGAGCCCCCGTCCCAGCCCCCGTCCCAGCCGCCGTCCCGGCCCCAGCCCCGGTCCCCGACCCTGCTCCCGTCGCTTCGCCCAGCTCCGCCGCTGCCTTCACCCCTTCCCTTGCCCCGGATCCGGCCATCTGTTGCGTCCAGTCGCCACCTGTGCGCCAGCCTGACAGCAGTTCCCTGATGGGCCGCATAGATGGCAATCCCGGCTTGTGTGGTGGCCACGGCCCGGGCGACCTGGCACTGGCAATGGTTGCGGCTGATGGCGGGCCTGGGGCCGGCCGACGCCGAGGGCAACTACCGGCGTCCGGCCGGCGCTTTCACCACCTGCCCGCCCCTGCCGGCCACGGCAGGCGAGCGGGGCGGCCATGTCTTGATCGTGGGGCGCAGCTGCCCCTGGGCCCACCGGGCCCGGTTGGTGTGGAGCCTGCGCCACCTGCAGGACACCATCGAACTGCTGGTGGTGGAGCCCGACCCCCAGGCCGGCCGCTGGCGCTTCGTGACCCCTTTCCAGGGCTGCAGCACCCTGCTGGAGCTTTACCGGCTGGCCGGCGCCGATCCCCGCCAGCGGGCCACGGTGCCGGTGCTGTTCAGCCTTAGCGAGCAGCGGATGGTGGTGGGCGAAAGCGCCCGGCTGATCGAGCTGCTCAACGACTGGCCGGCCCCTGCTGGCGCCCTAAATCTCCAGAGCGAGGCCACCAAAACCACCTGCGACCAATGGCGCCAGCGGTTTCAGGGGGCCGTCAACGATGGGGTGTATCGCTGCGGCTTTGCCCGCAACCAGGCGGCCTACGACCGGGCCGAAACGGAGTTGTTTGCCGCCCTTGGTGAGGCCGAATCGGCCCTGGCGGCGGGCGGCCCCTGGCTCTGCGGCGAGGAGCTCACGCTGGCCGATCTGCAGTTGTTTGCCACCTTGATCCGCTGGGAGCTGGTCTATGCGCCCCTGTTCGGCTGCAGCCGCCAGTCCCTTTGGCAGCTGGCGAATCTCTGGGCCTGGCGGGCCCGCCTGTTCGCCCTGCCCGGCGTGGCCGAAAGCTGCGACGGCGAGGCGTGGCGGCGGGACTACTTCGGCGCCCTTTTCCCCTTGCATCCCTCCGGCATCGTCCCGGCCGGCCCCGATCTGGCCAGACTGGTGCAAGCGATCCCCCTGCGATGAGCGATACCCCTGCGATTGGCGAAGCCCCTGTGATGGGCGACCCCGTGTTTGAGGGCGTTTACGGCCCGTTCAGCATCACCGAGCAGGACCGGCGCGAGGTGCTCGGCTACCGGCTGGCCCTGCTCACCGCCGCCATCGCCCAGGCCGCCCTGCTGGCCCAGTGGCACTGGATCGGACCCGACGCCCTCTGGCCCTGGCTGCTGCCCCTGGCCGCCGGGGTGGGCCTGGCCTTGCGCTGGATTCACATCTACCTGCGGCCCCTGCACCGGGCCCTGCAGCTGTTCTGGCTGGTGGGTTGCTTGGGCTTTGCCGCCCTGGCCTGGGCCGGCGGCCCGGGCGCCATGGCCACCACCCTGGCGGCCGATGGGCGCTGGATCTGGGCGATCGGACCCTTCTTCGCTGCTTTAGCGGGCATCGGCTTCAAGGAGTTCTTCTGTTTCCGCCGGCCCGAAGCGATCGGCGTGACCCTGTTGCTGCCGTTGGCCCTGGTCGGCCACCTCAGCGGCCTGCTGGGCGCCGCGGCCTGCGGCAGCCTGCTGGCCTTGGAGGCCTCCCTATTGCTGGTGCTCACCTTGCGAAAATTCCCGATGGAGGCCGCCGCCGACGTGGGCGATAAGAGCGTGTTTGCTTACCTAGAGGGCCAACGCCAACCCTCCAACGCGTGAGCTTGATCAGCCTGGTGGGAGTGCGCAAGGACTTCGGCATCCGCACCCTTTTTGACGACCTGACCCTGCATGTGGGGGAAAAAGAACGCCTGGGACTGATTGGCCCCAACGGCGCCGGCAAATCCACCCTGATGCGCCTGCTGGCGGGGCTAGAGCCCCCGGGTGCCGGCGAACGGCGCACCCAGCCCCAGGCCCGCATCGTGCTGGTGAACCAGGAGCCGGAGATGGATCCGGAGCGCACGGTGCTGGAGCAGGTGTTTGCCGAAAGCGGCGAAAAAATGCAGCTGCTGCAGCGCTACACGGCCGTGAGCGACGCCCTGGCCCACGCCAGCGACAACGCCGCCTGCACCGAGGCCCTGCTCGCCGAACTGGGCAGCCTCAATGAGCGCATGGACCAGAGCCAGGCCTGGGGCCTGGAGCAGCAGATCCGGGAAGTGCTCGATCGCCTCGGCATCCAGGACACCCAGCGCCGGGTCGGTGACCTCTCGGGCGGATACCGCAAACGGCTCGCCCTGGCCTCGGCCCTGGTGGCCGACCCCGATGTGCTGTTGCTCGATGAGCCCACCAACCACCTCGATGCCGACTGCATCCAGTGGTTGCAGGGCTACCTGGCCCGCTTCAGCGGCGCGTTGGTGTTGATCACCCACGACCGCTACGTGCTCGACCAGGTGACCCAGCGGATCGTGGAGGTGGACCGGGGGGAGGCCAACAGCTACGCCGGCAACTACGCGTATTACCTGGCCCGCAAAGCCGAACAGGAGGCGTCAGCCCAGGCCACCGAGGCCAAATTCAAGGGGGCCCTGCGGCGCGAGCTGGAATGGCTGAGCAAGGGCCCCAAGGCCCGCAGCACCAAGCAAAAAGCCCGCATCCAGCGGATCGAGGCCATGCAGGAGGCGCCGCGGCGCCAGGCCAAGGGCCAGATCAGCCTGGCCAGCAACCAGCGGCGCCTGGGCAAACGGGCGATCGAAGCCGAAGATCTGGCCGTGTGGGCCACCGATGCCGCCCACGCCGCCGGGGCCAAGCCCCTGCTGCGCAACTTCAGCTACGACTTCAGCCCCGAAGATCGCATCGGCATCATTGGCCCCAACGGCTCGGGCAAATCCACCCTGCTGGACCTAATCGCCGGACGGCGCCTGCCCCATGGCGGCCGGATCGAGCTGGGCGCCACGGTGAAACTGGCCTACTTCGACCAGCACAGCGAAAGCCTGCTAGGGGAGGCCGGCACCGCCAGCGGCAAGCTGCTCGACAAGAAGGTGATTGATGTGGTCAAGGAGGCCGCCAGCACCGTGGAGGTGGAGGGCAGCCAGCTGAGTGCCTCCCAGCTGCTGGAGCGGTTTTTGTTTCCGCCGGCCCAACAGCACCAGCCGGTGCGCAAGCTCTCCGGCGGCGAGCGGCGGCGGCTCTACCTCTGCCGGCTGCTGATCGAAGCCCCGAACGTTTTGCTGCTGGATGAACCCACCAACGACCTGGACGTCCAGACCCTGACGGTGCTCGAAGACTTCCTCGAGGATTTCCGCGGCTGCGTGGTGGTGGTGTCCCACGACCGCTACTTCCTCGATCGCACCGTGGACCGACTGTTCAGCTTCGAAAACAGCGAACTGCACCGCTTTGAAGGCAACTACAGCGCCTATTTGGAGCGCCAGGCGGCCCTAGCCAGCCCGAAAGGCTCGGCGGCACCTGCTGCCATGGCCCCTACCCCTGGCCCAGCCTCGGCCTCAGCCGGGGCTGGATCGAGCCCCGGCCCCGAGGCGACCCCTGGGGCCACCACCAGCGCCGCCAAGCCAGCGGCTGGGGCGACCAGCCCACCGGCAGCCGCCAAGCCGGCGCGCAAACGCAGCTTCAAGGAAAGCCGCGAACTAGGCGACCTGGAGCGCCAGTTGCCGGCCTGGGACGAGGAGCGCAGTCGCCTAGAGGGCCTGCTGGCGGCCGGCGGGGCCGACTACACGGCCCTCGAAGACCTGACCGAGCAGCTCTCGAAGCTGTTGGAGCGCATCCACCACGGTGAGGAGCGCTGGTTGGAACTCAGCGAGTTAGCGAGCTGATCGAGGACCAGCCCCGGGCCTCGGCGACGACCAATCAGCAGGTGGCCACAAAGCCCGCAGGGGCAGGCAGGCCGCCCGTAAGGTGTGGGCGACGATGAGCGGCCGGAGTTTTCCGGCCTCTTCCATGAACACCATCGACGAGCACATTCTTAAGGACCAGAGCGAGATCGAGGCCGCCAAGGCCGTCGGCAACGACGGCAAGGTGCGCCACCTCGAAGAGGAGCTCAAGGGTCTGCAGGAATACAAGGCCCACCACCCGGAAGACGCCCACGACCCGAGCCCGCTCGAGGTCTACTGCGACCTCAACCCCGAAGCAGCCGAGTGCCGCATCTACGACGACTGAACCCTGAGGGGCCTTCACTGCGTGGAATCCCAGGCGGCCTAAGCGAAATCAAGGCCGCCTGATCGATTCTGAAAAGCTAAATCCTCAAAGAAAGGGCCCCCTGGCTGAATCAGGAGGCCCTTTTTTTGAGCTTTGGGGCTGGGGCGTCCCTAGCCGGCTAGCGGGTTAGATCCCCAGCTCTTGCCAGACCCGAGCCAGGAGCTGGGGGAGGCCTTGGGACGTGGCGGCTGAGATCAGCAGAACCTCTGAACCGCAGTGTTCCTGCACCCGGCTCGCCAGCTCCTCGAGCTCTTCGCCCAGGAGCAGCTCGATCTTGTTGATCGCCACCACCCGGGGCCGCTCGGGCAGGCCGTGGCCATAGGCGGCCAGTTCGTCCTCCACCACCGCCAGATCGGCGAGCGGATCCTCGCCGCCGGCATCCACCAGGTGGACGAGCAGGCGGGTGCGCTCGATGTGGCGCAGGAAGTCGTGGCCGAGGCCAGCCCCCTGGGCCGCGCCGGCGATCAGGCCTGGGATATCGGCGAACACGGTGCCATCGCCGCTGGGACGGCGCACCACGCCCAGGTTGGGCACCAGGGTGGTGAAGGGATAGTCGGCGATCTTGGGCCGGGCCGCCGACAGCACCGAAATCAGGGTGCTTTTGCCCGCGTTGGGCAGGCCGATGATGCCCACTTCGGCCAGCAGCTTGAGCTCCAGCTGCAGCAGCCACTCCTCGCCGTCCTTGCCCTCGGTGAATTTCTCCGGGGCCCGGTTGCGGTTGCTCAGGTAATGGGCATTGCCAAGGCCGCCGCGGCCACCGGCCGCCGCCAGCAGGCGCTGGCCCTTTTCGGTGAGATCGCCCAGCAGGATGTTGGTGCGCCGATCGCGCACCTCCGTGCCTAAGGGCACCTTGATGATCAGGGAATTGCCGCCGGCCCCACTGCTGCGGTTGGGGCCGCCGCGGCGCCCCTCCTGGGCCTCGAACAGGCGCCGGTATTTGAAGTCGAGCAGGGTCTGGAGGTTGGGGTCGGCCTCAAACCAAACATCGCCGCCCCGGCCGCCGTCGCCCCCAGAAGGGCCCCCGGCTGGCACGTATTTTTCCCGCCGAAACGCCACGATGCCGTCGCCACCGCGGCCGGCGTGCACGGCGATGCGGGCTTGGTCAATGAACTGCAAAAGAGAAGGTCGAGGGATTGTCACTCCGAACCCCAACCCTAGGATCGGGCCGTCGCAGGGCTGGTTTTGGCAGAGGTTCGCTTCCAGCGCGTGAGCAAGACCTACCCGCCCCGGCGGGGGGCCGCGCCGGTTGAGGTGCTGCGGGACCTGGACCTGACCATCAACGATGGTGAATTTCTGGTGCTGGTCGGTCCCTCCGGCTGCGGCAAGAGCACCCTGCTGCGCCTGCTGGCCGGCCTAGAGAGCCCCAGCAGCGGCGACCTGTTCGTGGGCGATCGCCGGGTCACCCAGCTGCGGCCCTCCCAGCGGGATGTGGCGATGGTGTTCCAGAGCTACGCCCTTTACCCCCACCTGAGCGTGGCGGACAACATTGGCTTCGGCCTGCGGCGCCAACGCCAGCGCAGCCCCCTGCAGGAGCTAGCCGATGGCCTGCACCGGGCCAGCCGCGGCCTGCCAGGCCCGCTGCGGTTTCCCTCCCGCCGCGAAGAGCGCATCGAAGCCGTGATCCAGCAGGTGGCCGAGACCCTGGAGCTGGGGGCCCTGCTCGACCGCCTGCCGAAGGAACTCTCCGGCGGCCAAAAACAGCGGGTGGCCCTGGGCCGGGCGATCGCCCGCCAGCCGGCCGTGTTCCTGATGGATGAGCCCCTCAGCAACCTCGATGCCAAGTTGCGCGGCGGCACCCGCAGCCAGATCGTTGAGCTGCAGCGCCGCCTCGGCACCACCACCATCTACGTGACCCACGACCAGGTGGAGGCCATGACCATGGGCCACCGCATTGCGGTGCTCAACCTGGGCCAGCTGCAGCAGCTCGGCTCCCCCCTGGAGCTCTACCGCTGGCCCGCCAACACCTTCGTGGCCCAGTTCATTGGCAGCCCGTCCATGAACCTGCTGCCCGTGACCGCCGCCGGCGGCGCCCAGCTGCAGCTTGAGGGCCGTCGCTTCCTGGTGGAAGGCCCCATGGGCGCGGCCCTGGCCCAGTGGCAGGAGCGGGGCAACCCGGACTCCCTCACCGCCGGCCTGCGGCCGGAGCACCTGCGCCTCGGGCCCGCCACCAACCGCAACCTCAGCGCCGAGATCACCCACTGCGAGGCCCTAGGCAATGAACAGCTGGTGAGCTGCCGCCTGCTGGAGGGCAGCCACCTGGTGCAGGTGCGGGCCGAACCCGACCAGGTCCTGGTGCCAGGCCAAACGGTGCACCTGGAGGTGCAGCCCGAGGGCTGGCGCCTGTTTGATTCCTCCGGCCTGGCCCTGCCCCAACTGGCCGTGCCTGCGCCGGCGTCGGCGGGTCCGGAGCCGGTGCTGCCCAAGCTGGGCTGAGGCGGCCCATGGGCTGATGGGGCCTGGGGCTTAGCCGGGCCTCATTTCACCCAAACCACACTGCAGCCCGCTCCGCCATCGCCCTGGTCGGCGTCGCTGACCCGCTCCACGTAGGGCACGGTGGCCAGCCAATCGCGCAGGCCGCGCTTGAGCTTGCCGGTGCCGATGCCATGGATCACCCAGAGGGGGCCATTGGCGTTGCGCAGCCGTTCCTCCAGGGCCGATTCGGCCTCATGCACCCGCAGGCCCCGCACATCGACGGTGTTGCCCTCGGTGCGCACCTCCGGGCCCCGGCTAGCCGGATTGCGGCGGCTGCGCACCTGCACCACCGGCTGGGGCGGCTCGGGGGGCGCCGGTTTTTCGCCCTGGAGCCCCTCGATCGCCGCCAGTTCCACCGTGAGGCGCAACACACCGCAGCGGACCGTGAGTTCGAGGCCATCGGCGCTGATCGCCAGCACTTCGGCCGCCTTGCCCAGGGCCAGCAGCCGGATGCGCTCGCCCACCACCGGCCGCCAGCCGCGGTGCTCGCGGCGCTCGGGCTTGGGGCGGTGGTCCTGCTCAAGCTGCTTAAGTTTCTGGCCGGCCTGGCGGGCCGTTTCACCGGAGGCCTCCCCCTGGCGCAGGCGGCGGATGATCCGCCGCACCTCCTTTTGGCCATCGCGAATCGAATGCTCCAGCGCCTGGCGCCGTTGCTCCTGCAACTCGGCCGACTGGTCGCTCTGCTGCTGCCAGCGCTGCAGCAACTCTTCGTGCAACAGCTCGGTGCGGGCCAGCAGGGCCGCCGCCTCCTCGGCCGCCTCCTGTTGGCGCTGGCGCTGGGCCTCTAGGCCAGCGATCACCTGGTTGAGTTCCCCTTCCCCCCGGGGCGCCAACAGCTGCTGGGCCTGGTCGAGCACGGCGCCCTCAAGGCCGAGGCGGGCCGCGATCGCCAGGGCGTTACTGCGGCCCGGGATGCCCCAAAGCAGGTGGTAGGTGGGCGAGAGGGTGGCGACATCGAAGGCCACCGAGGCGTTCTCAAAGCGGGAATCGTTGTATTTGAGTGCCTTGAGCTCGCCAAAGTGGGTGGTGGCAATCGTGAGGCGAGCCCGCTCAGCCAGGTGGCGCAGCAGGGCAATCGCCAGGGCCGTGCCCTCGGTGGGATCGGTGCCGGCACCCACCTCATCGAGCAACACCAGGCAGGCACCCGCGCTGGGGTCGCTCGGCAGGGCGGCCAGGATCCGGGCGATGCGGCGCACGTGGCCGCTGAAGGTGGAAAGGTTTTGCTGCAGCGACTGCTCATCGCCGATGTCGGCAAGCACCAGCTCGCACCAGGGCAGGCTCGGTGTGCCGCTGCAGGGCAGAAACAGGCCGGCCCGGGCCATCAGGGCCGCCAGGCCCACGCTGTTGAGCGGGACGGTTTTGCCGCCGGTGGTGGGGCCGGTGATCGCCACCACCCGCAACTCCGAACCCACCTGCACGCTCACCGGCACCACCCCATGGCCGCCCTGGCGGCGCTCCTGCCAGAGCAGCAGGGGATGGCGCAGGCCTTCGAGCCGAATCGGGGCGCCGGGATCAGCCTCCAGCTCGGGCCGTACGGCACCTAAAGCCTGGCCGTAGCGGGCCCGGGCTAGGGCGAAATCCAGTTGCACCAGCACCGCCTGGAGGTGGCTGAGGGCCGGCTGCTCGGCCCCGACCAGGCCGCTGAGCTCCAGCAACACCCGCTGCTCCTGCTCCCGTTCCTTGCCGGCCAGAACCCCAATCCGGTTGCCCAGGGCAATCACGGCCTGGGGCTCGATGAACACGGTGCTGCCGGAGGCGGAGCTGTCGTGGACCAGGCCCGCCAGCTGGGAGGCGGCGCCGGCCTTGACCGCCAACACGGGCCGGCCATTGCGCTCGGACACGACCGTGTCCTGGAGCAGGGCGCTGTAACGGCGAATCAACTCCTGGAGGCGCTCGCGCCGGTCAGATCGGGCGGCGGCCAGTTGGCGGCGCAGCTCCGCCAGGGGCGCACTGGCGCGATCCGCCACCCGGCCGCCCTCCTCCAGGCAAAAGCGCAGCCGTTGCTCCAGCTCGGGCAGGGTGCGCAGGTCCGCCACCAGGGCCGTGGTCACGGGCCGGATCGTGGGGTCTTCGATCTGGCGGCGCAAGCGCCGGGCTGCCGCCAGGGTGGTGGCCACGGCCAACAGGGCCAGGCCCGAGGCGGTGCCGCCCTTGGCGCAGAAGAGCAGGGTGTCACCCAGGTCGGCTACCCCCTGGAAGGACAGGCCCCCCTCGCTGAGGCCATCGAGGCCCAGCAATTCAGTGGTTTCGGCCAGGCGGCGGCGGCTTTCGGCCAGATCGCCTGCCAGGGGCAGGCGGGCACAGAGGGCCCCGCCGGCACTAGTGCTTGCAAAGGTGGCCAGGTGCTCCCCCAGCCGCGGCCACTCCAGCAGCTCCAGGGCTTCGTGGCCGATCGGCTGGTCCATGCCGACCGGCTGGGAAGCCCTGGAGCCAGGGGCCAGGTCAGTCGCCACGGCAGGAGCCTCGGCAGGCAACAGGGAAGGAACCAGGGGAAGCACTAGGCAAGGGGCCTGGGGGGCAGGCAAGCAGAAGGACTCGGGGACTGGGGTGCTCGGGGCCTGGAGCGCTGGGCGACGAAAGGGCTGGCCCTCAGGGAACAGCCCGTGATCAGGACCGGTTCGAGCCGATCCCGGCCTCGGGCTCGTAGAGCAGCTCTAACCAGTTGCCCTCGGGATCCTGGAGATAAAACGAAGCCGTGCCGTCGCGGTGGTCGTGGAGCGGCCCCAGCGACACACCGGCGGCCTGGAGCCGGGCGTGTTCCGCCTCCACCTGCTCGCGGCTGGAGAAATGGAAGGCGAAATGGGGGCCGGCGGCCTTGTAGTCGGGACTGAGCAGGGCGATGCCATCGCCGCCGCCGGGCCGCTGCAGGTAGGCCCAATCGCTGGCGTCCCAGGTGAGCTCCAGGCCCATGGCGCCGTAGAAGCGCTTGGCCCGCTCCATGTCCTGCACCCGCAGGGCCACGTGACCCAGCCAGGATTGCCGACCCGGGGGGCGGGCCGCTGGATCGCTACCGGCCGGTGCGGTGCCGTCCACCCACTGCTCGTCTGCCGCCATGCTGCCCCTGCCGTTGAGCTAGGGCCATTCTTGACTGCAACAGGCCCTGCCGTGGCTGCGGAGCCAAGGCCGGCCGGCCCTGGTGCCTGGGGCGCGGTGCATTAGGGCTTGGGCCCTTCACTGCTGGCCAGGGCGGTGCGGGCCAGGCAACCGATCGAGAAGCAGATCAGGCCACTGCCTAATAGGTGCCAAGGGCCGCCACCAGCACGCACCTGGGTCACCACCAGCAGCACCAGGGCCGCCGCCAGCCAGGGCAGCTTTACCAGCTTGAGCAGGCCGCTGCGGCTCATCGGCGGCGCTGGGCCAGGGCCCAGGAGGTCTTACAGACGCAGCCAATCGAAAAACAGATGGCAGCGCTGCCCAGCAGGCCCCAGCCATCGCCCCGGTTGGCCCCATCGCTATCGAGCAGCAGGCGCAGGGCCAGCAAGCTGATCAGGCTGGCCGCCACCCAGGGGCCATAGACCCAGCCCACAAAAAATCGACCGCGACTCTCGCGGCCGGAGGTCCCCGGCGAGGGGGGCGCTGGCGGTCGTGCCGGCAAGTGCTGGGGGTTCGTGATCACACCTCGGCCAGCCAGGCGGCCGCATCACAAGCGTGGTAAGTGAGGATCAAATTGGCGCCGGCCCGTTTGAAACAGAGCAGGGTTTCCAGCACAATCGCCCGCTCATCAATCCAGCCCCGTTCGGCCGCCGCCTTCACCATCGAATATTCGCCGCTCACGTTGTAAGCCGCAATCGGCAATTCGGTTTCGCCCCGCAGGCGATGGATGATGTCGAGATAGGCCAGGCCCGGCTTCACCATCAAGATGTCGGCCCCTTCCTGTTCATCGAGCAGGGCCTCGGTGAGACATTCGCGGCCATTGGCCGGATCCATCTGATAGGTGGCTTTGTCCTTGGGGATCGGCTTGCCGGCCACGGCCCGCGGCGCCGAATCGAGAGCTTCGCGGAAGGGTCCGTAGTAGGCGGAGGCGTATTTAGCGGTGTAACTGATAATGCCCACATGCTCAAAGCCCTCCTCATCGAGGGCCTCGCGGATTGCCCCGACCCGGCCATCCATCATGTCGCTGGGGCCGATCAGATCAGCACCGGCCTTAGCCTGGGCCACGGCCTGGCGGCAGAGGATTTCCACAGTTTCATCGTTGAGCACAATTCCTTCGGCGCTAACGATGCCGTCATGGCCATCGCAGGAATAGGGGTCAAGGGCCACATCGGTCATGATCGTCATGCCGGGGTGGGCTGCCTTGATGCGCCGGATCGCCCGGGGAATCAGGCCGCCTTCGTTAAAACATTCGGCACCGTCTTCGGTTTTGAGCCCATCGGCCACCTTGGGAAAGAGCACCACGCAGCGGATGCCTAGGTCCCAGGCGCGACCCACCTCCTGCACCAGCCCATCGAGGCTCCAGCGCTGGGCGCCGGGCATGGCGCTGATCGGCTCGTTGGTCGCCCCCTCGTGCACGAACAGGGGATAGATGAAATCGGCGGGGCGGAGCTGGTGCTCCCGAACCATGGCCCGCAGGGCCGGCGTGCGCCGCAACCGGCGGGGACGGTAGGTGAGCTCCATGGCGGGCTTGCAAGCTGGCTTGATCCTACGGAGCAGCCCGGTCAAAGGCACCAGGCCAGGATCACGACAAGCACCTGACCCGCCAGGACGCCCCACAGGCAAAAGCTATTGATGCGATTGAGACCCATCCGTACCACGTCCCTGTCCTGGGGCGCCGCCGCCTCGAGCCGGTTAGAACTCCAAAGGAAGAGCGCGAACATCCCTACCGCCACAAGATAAAAGTAGGTATAGAGCTCATCTAGGAAGGTGAGGTAAGCAGCAGAAGGCAACTTACCCTTGTAAGTCTGCTGAAGAAACACCAGCGTCAGCAACGCCGTCGAGGGAATCGCCAGGCGCATTTCCTCAAGAGAAGAGTCCAAACTGGGCGCAAGAACCACAATTACCATCACAATCAGAGGCGGCAGGATCCACTTCATGAAGGCCGACCATGGCTCTGCGCCGTAGGCAACTCCAACAGTCAGCTGACTAAAGATTTCATTCTCACCAACATCGAAAAGATCATGGGAGCTGGAACCTTCCTGGACCCAAGCTCCTTTTAATTGATATCCGGCCAATGATCCGTCATTCCTAAGCAGTCGCCTCTGGTTTCGATCGGGCTCAAGCTTCACGGCAAGCTTGCTTAACTGGAAAGACTCTGGCCGGGCCTCGAGGACCACAGGCAACACAACACCACCAAACGGCGAGTGGTGCTGATCAATGTCATCAATATAGAAGCGGGCGGAAAACCTGACCAGCTGATAATAACTGCCGTCGGATCGCCGCAGCGGTAGGACCGTATCCGGCTCAACGCTAGAATCCCAAGACTCGACCTGATTAAGGAACTCAATCATCTTGATCGGCTGAATATTGCGAGCGTGCAGGATCTCATTGAGGGACTCCGTCCACTCCAGCCAGTACCAGCCATCCGCAGAAAACGTCTGCTTTTCAAGTTCTAAATTATAAATATTATTGAGCTCCAGGCCCACTTTGAGTGGCAACGCCGATTTCGGGAAGGGCACTGTCTTGCGCCCAGGTTGTAGATAGGCAATCGAGGCTGGCTGTTTCAACAGGGGCAGCTGGGCCCGTTGCCCCAAGTCTTTAAGGGAAGTGGAACCCAGCAGCACACCCTTGATCAACAACAGCGCCAGGACAACGGCCGCCACGATCAGCCAACGCCGGCGCGTGCCCCTTCCCAACCGACTCATAGGCGCGCCTGCTCAATCCAGTCCGCGCGGGGATCGACTTGGCGCTCGGCGCGCAGCTGCTCCAGCAGTTGGCGCTCCGCCTCAGTGAAATTGGGGGGCAGGCGCAGGCTGAGGCTGAGCAGCAGGTCGCCGCGGCCGTCCTTGATCGGCCAGCCCTTGCCTTTAAGGCGCAGGCTGCGACCAGGCTCCATGCCGGCCGGCACCTGCACGGTGGCTTCGCCATCGGGGGTGGCCACCCGCACCTCGCCGCCGAGGGCCAGTTCATCGAGGCTCAGGGGCAGTTCGGCCCGCAGCAGGTCGCCGTCCAGGCTCCAAACGGGATGGTCGAGCAGCTTGAGATTGAGATAAAGATCGCCGCGGCGGCCAGTGCCGGGCTGGAGGTTGCCCTTGCCCTTGAGCCGCAGACGGCTGCCAGTTTTCACCCCCGGCGGAATCCGCACCTGCACCCGCTCCTCGTTGACGGCCAGGGTGCGCTCGCAGCCGCGGAAGGCATCGGCAAAGCTGAGGCTAATGCTGGCCTCGGCATCAAGATTCAGGGGCGCGCGGGCGCCGGCCGCCCCACCGGGGAAGCCGCCCGGAAACCCTCCACCGGGGAACCCGGAGGAGAACCCAAAGCCGCCCGGGCCGCCGCCCCCACCGGGCCCGCCGCCACCGCCAAAGCGGCCGAGCAAGTCATTGATGAAGTCGTCGAAGTTGCCGTAGCGGCCAAAATCAACATCGGCGCCGCCCCCGGCCCCACCGGCCTGGTTCCAGTACTGGCCAAATTGTTCGTAGCGGCGGCGCTTATCAGGATCGGAGAGCACCTCGTAGGCCTCGCTGATCTCCTTGAATTTCGCCTCTGCATCCTTGTTATTGGGATTGACGTCGGGGTGGTACTGGCGGGCCAGCTTGCGGAAGGCCCGCTTCACCGCATCGGCATCGGCGCCCCGCTCAAGGCCCAACACCTTGAAGTAATCGCGATATCCACTGGCTCCCATCGCGGCGTCGGGGGTGAGAGGTCAATGGCATCTCCACTCTCCCAGTTGAAATGCCCAAGCTGGGGCGCCGCCATGGGCGGAAGGCCGAACGAGCCACGCCAAACGCCGGACCGCAGGCGGCCCTACCCGGCAGCACTAGCCCCCGCCTAGGGCCTTTCGCTGACACCAGCCCTAAGGCCCAGGGAGATCCGCCCTAGCCTCCCATCAGCATCCCGAGCCGCCATGGCCCTTGCAGCACGCCCTGCCGTAAAAGACTCCGTACCCCTAGGGAGCACAGGCCGCTTGGGCTGGCGCTCGACCCTGCTGCTGGGCCTCAGCGCCGCCCTGATTGGTGGCTCCGCCGGCGCCAATGCGCCCGCCCGCAGCGCCCCTATCCCCAGCCAAGCCGCGCCCGCCCGCCAGACCCTGGCCCAAGCCAGCGCCACCGAGCTCAGCGCCTCCAGCCCCGACCAGCTGGCCCTGGTCGACATCCTGCGCCGCAAGGGGGTGGTGTTCTATGGGGCCTGGTGGTGCGGCCACTGCGCCCATCAAAAGAGCCTCTTCGGCGCCGAGGCGGCCAGCAAGCTGCCCTACGTGGAATGCGACAAGGACGATCCGGGCCGCCTGCGCTGCCAGACGGCCAAGATTCGGGCCTTCCCCACCTGGGATTACAAGGGGGAGCGCCGCGAAGGGGTGCAGGAGCTCGAGGAGCTCAGAGTCTGGGTGGGCATGCCCAGTGGGGCAACCCACCCCGCCAAGGGCTTAAAGACTTAAGAGGCCGCTGATGGCCAGCAGCAGGCCAAAGGCCAGGCAGAGCCCGCCACTGATCTGAGGCTGGTGCGCTTGGGTCCAGCCATTGAGCCGCTCCAACTGGCGCCGCCCCCCAGCGCCACTGAGCAGCAATAACAGCGGTGGCGTCAAGGAAGGCAACAGGGTAAACAGGGCGACCAGCCCCACCAACAGGGCCTCCTGCAGGCCCGGTAACCGGTCCCGGCCCAGGTCATGGACGGCGGGGAACACCAGCACCAGCGAGGTGAGATTGCTGGCCATGGTCACCAGCCCCAGCCCAAAGGCGCGGCGCAGGGGATGGCGACGGGTTGCTTGACCGTCCTGAAGGCCATTGTCCTGATGATCGAGGGCTGGCGACGGAGCCGCCCCCAGGAGCCTCAGGCCGAGCCCCAGCAACACCAGGGCCAGCACCAGCCTCAGGGCCGCCGACTCCGGATCCGGCCCGGCAGGTGCTTGGGGCAGGGCATGGCCCACCACCAGGGCCAGCCCAATCCAAAGGGCCACCACAACAGCTGAACCGAGCACATACCACCAACCCGCCCGCAGCCCCGAGCCGCTGCGCGTCACCGTCAGGATTTGGGCCACCAACACCAGGGGACTGACAGCTGAACCCAGGGCCAGCGGCAGGACCGCCAGGGCGGCGGCCTGAAACGACGGCGCCAAGGCCGGGGCCTGGCCGGCGGGGGCCTGGCCGGCCAGCAGCAGCATCGGGCTCATCAAGGCGCACACACTCAAGGGATTCCTGCTCGGGCAGACGCGTCGATCCGATCGTCGCAGGCTTGGGCTCGGGCGACGATCTAGGTGAGACTAGGGACCCCGATGGCGAGATGCGCCCAATCAGCAAGCAGAGACCAAGCCCATGACCAAATAAATAGACCCCGCCTTGAACCTCAACCAGATCAATCAAAAATAGCACCAGCGGAACGCACTCTGAAAAGCCCGAGAGAAGGCGCAATTTAGGGATGCAGTGCTGCAAAGAACTGATATTGCTTGCTTGATCCTGCTCATACGTACTGCATTAAAAGCATGAGATAGGCTGGTTTTTATGATAAAGCTGCGATCGTTGACATCCCAGGTGGGGCCCTGACCCTGAAAGGGGCTACCCCGCATAAGCAAGCGCCGTATTCACAGACCCCAGCTGAAGACCACGGTCGTGACGGAGGCGCGTCAGTGGCGATCACTGGCCGCAAGAGAATCCTGGCAGTCGCCGCTGACACGGGGCAATTGATTCACCCCCGAGGCCACCAACTCGATAGGCCAATGGAGGGCGGTGAACATTGATACCCGCCTGAAACATATCCCCGTTCTCTACTTAAGGGCTCAGCAAAACAGACGACGGGCTCTTTTGTCATCCGTTGACCACGATGGGAATCCCCGCAAGCGGCGTCGTGATTCCAACTCCATGCGTACCAGTTACGATTCCATCCCCAGCGATGTTTTCGCTGCTCTTCCTGAGAGAAGGGCATGGGGTCTCGCCAGCCATAACGGGTGAAACATTCATGATGCTCGTCCCCTGGATCGGCCTAATCGCCACTCACGGAGCACACGTGCCAGTCAGATGCTCGCCCAGGGAATCAGGCCCTTGAAGAGCAAGCATGGCGCAAGACATCACCATCCGAGTAGTCCCACTTCTCAGCATGCGAAGGGTCGACAGGAGAGCGACTAGATGACACTAAAAACACATCGGTCCAACCCGATACAATTTCAGGAAAGCGACACACACCTTTGGAGAGGACACCGCAGATGCGAGGTAAAATGCTGAAATTACATCCTGACAAAAAGAAACTCCGTCCAAACCAATGCAATTTCCCTTCATGTGCCTTCAAGTGCCAAGGGCATTGCCTGGCAAAAGCACCCGCACGAACATCAACAACCTAGCCCCGATTCAATGCATGAGCAAATGAAAAACGATATCCATCAAACCACGCAGGCAATAGATTCTTGTTCTTCACAATGAAAAAAAACGTCCCCCGCCTATTGATCTGGGCATTACTCCTTAATGGCGCAGTTCCTTTCTGTGCCAAGGCATACGAGGAGGGAAAACCTAAAACAATGCAGGATGGAACTGCAATCCTATATTCCCCTTCCGCTCCAAAGTGGGCGCCGCCTCAGTTAGCCACTTTACTCCCAGATTGGGCGGATTTAGATGCGGCGTGGATCTCGCAACCAATTATAAATCCGACTGGCGGTTCTCAGCAGACCTCATCCTATGCGGATCAATGGGGACTTAATTTCACTTTTTCAAGCGGAATGGGCAAAAAGGATGCTCAAAAAAGTGAATTTGATCGCTGGAGCCTTCATGGCAATTTCGGACTGCAATTAGGAAATCTCGCCTATGCTGGCGATGTCTCATCAATATTTGCACCTCAGGGCATCTACTTTGCCCAGGGTTTTTGGTTGCGTGGCTTCTATGCAGAAAGAAGCAGCGAAAGGCTTACTATTAAATTTGGCCCCAGCATGACCATCAATGAACTCGTGGATTCAAGCGCCTACGCCTATTACATCAATTCAACAATCAATAATACCTTAAATCTTCAAGTTCCGGGGTTCACTTTTGATCCATACGCTTCATGGGGCGCTTCTATTGATTTGAAAATCACGAAGGCGTTCACGCTCAAATACGGAATTTTTCAGTTAAGTTCTTTGCGCGGGCAGAATACCGCCAGCGCCAATGACTATCTTGGCTGGAACTTAAGCACTTCCAACACTGATGGCTTAGCGCAAGCTTTGAAATTGGAGTACGCCTATGCGCCGCAGCGTGAGGGACTAAAGGTTTGCCTCGACAAACTAAAGGAAGGAATTTACCTGCGAGCAAATGACAGCTGCAAGCAATTGGGTGCTGTAGAAAATAACCTGCCCAAACCTTTGGTTCAACTCGGTGCTTATACAGCGGGTTGGCAATTTCCATACCTAGATGGCTCAGGTCAGACAGGTTCCCGTATCAATGGTATTTTCATCCATGGAACCACCGTCCCTTTCAAATTCCCATTTGGACACGGCACAAGCCTGTGGGCAAGTGCCGTGCTGAGTTCAAATGAGGAAATCAATCAAGTTCCCTTTGCAATCATGGGTGGATCCATAAGCCAAGGCGTGATTCCCTCTAGACCTTTCGACCAACTAGTGCTTGGCTTTTCCCGGTCAAGCCTTTCCGGCAATTCCACCTACAATGGCTCCAGTCAGGTCTACAGCGCATTGGCGGAGCTGGATTATGTGATCAAGCTAAATGAGCGGTTTAGCATAGAACCTGGAATCCAATTTATTTTCAATCCGAGTGGCAATAATGACTATTCGACGATTGTTGCGCCAACGCTTCAGTTGACATTTGCTTTCTAACGAGACATCTCACCGCTCATCTGTTATTCGCTCAGGATGGACATTTGATCCCATCGCAAATCAAGCCTTGCCCAAGGCAAATTTGCAATTTATAAAATACAATCAAAGCGCTCGCCTTTCTTGGCATCACCAATGCACGCAACAAATCATTTTCAAAGTCAAGTTACCAAGTGCGCTTTTAATGTGGCGCCGCGTTTGACCAATAAACGCAAGGTCGGGCCTAGACCATTCAAGAGGTTGCCACTGATCCTATCAATTGCTTCGATGGCATTTCCATTTTGCATTGAACATGCCATTGCATCAACCTGGGTGGTTGAAAAATTTGAGAATTACCAACTACATCCAGACTGGGTTAACACACGATGCCAGAACATGGAGAAAGTGAATCAAAAGGGATTGTCGAATTTCAGCGAAAAAGTTGCTTTACTGGAAAAAGAATACAACCCAAACTTTTCCTCGCAAAGCGTTAAGGAAATCATTGCATTTTACCATCTATTTGGACAAAAATTTTGCTCAACTGCTTGGTAAATCACTGCAGCTGGTAATCGAAGAATTTAGCCATCCGCGATTGGCAGAGGCTTACCGGACAGACCTATAGGGCCATCCTCGAAGAATTTGTTTTGCCTTGACCGCTAATGGGGGATAGCATTCCCCACTTTGGGGCGAGGCGGCAAGCGATGCTGCCAGACAAAAGGGACATCGCCAGCAGAAACCCGCCATGGCGTCAACTTGGGTTGCAAGTCCTAAGATTACGAAAAGGCAAAGGCTATTGAGAACAACCCCCAGCATCCATAGATGCTGATCCAAACAAAGACAAGACTTCACCTAACTATTAGTGCACCCCTGGGTTTAGGCGAATTGACCTGAGCCATAGACGCGCCGAAACCTTTCATGCAGCAAATGAAAAAATCTCCTAGACCCATTGAGAGTTCTTGGAAATTTAAATTAAAACGGAGAGGGTGGGATTCGAACCCACGGAAGGTTTCCCTTCAAACGATTTCGAGTCGTTCGCTTTCGACCACTCAGCCACCTCTCCACGTTGTCCTGACTTCCAACCGAACAAAGGGACTCCTTGGTAGGCCCCCTTCAGGCGCAGCTGACTGGCGAACTCAGCGGGCGCTGACTCCACCGCCGGCAAGACCAAACCACCTTAAACAGTCGGCGAGCCGCCTACAAGGCCCGCCATCCGGGCCTTGAGCTGGCCGTGATCCAGAGCCGATCGGGGCTCAGGGTTGGCAGCTGGGCCTGCTCCGAACGCCGGGGCACAAAACCAAGCCAGAGGCCAGAGATGGGTTGTTCTGGGCTGACCCCGCGTTGGTCCTGCCAGCTAAGCCAGGACTGGCGATCGGGCAACAGCAGCCAACGCTGGCCCCCCACCTGCAGCAGGGCCGCCTGGCTGTCTGCCGCCAAGGGCCTGAGGCTCAAGCCAGGGCTTTGGAGCTGCTGGCCTAGCTGGAGTGACAGCCCTGCTGGGCCTTTCGAAGAACCTGGCATGACTGCCTGGCTCCCTGGTGGTGCGGACCCGCTCCCAGGGGGATGGGCTGGCTGGGAGGCTGATTCATCGCTGTTGGCTGTTGTGCCGATGGAGGCTGTTTCGCCGATGGAGGACAAAACGGTGTCGCTAAGGCCTTGCCAGCACTTGGGCTCCTGGGATGGCACCGGATCGCTGACCAGCACCCAGTCGTAACGCTGGAGCCCCAGGCCCGTGGCCAACTGGCGGGCCCGGCCGCAGCTGACCTGATCGGCGGAGCGGCTAACCAGGACGCCGCGGCCGCCGTGGCGGGCGACGAGCAGATCCCGCTCACCCTCGTGAACCAGCAACAGGTGATCTCCGGCGCTCTGGCCTAGGTGGAGCGCCATGGCGGCGGCCAGCAACACCAATCCGGACCGACGCCAGCGCCTGATGCTGGCTGGCCCCGCTAGGAGCCAGGGCAGCAAGCCGGCGCTGAACAGCACCACCAGCAAGGGGTCGAGGCGCCCCAGTTGCCACTGGGCCAGGGGCAGGGCCGCGAACTGACGACTGATCCAGAGCAGCAGCTGGGTGAGGGGCAGCAGGGGCCAGGCGACCAGACCCAGGAGGGCCGGAATCGTGACAGCCACCAGGGCCATCGCCATCGCCCCCAGGGTGAGGGGCGTGAGCAAGGGATCCACGGCCAGGTTGGCGGCTACCGCATAGAGGGGAACGCTGCCGAAGTGGAGCAACTGCAGGGGCAGGGTCCAGAGCGAGGCCGCCACGGGGACCGCCACCGCCACTGCCAGCCAATGGCGTGCCTTACCGGGTGTTGGCCCCGCCAATTTCTCTTCCAGGGGCCGGGCCGTGAGCAGCAGGCCTGCGGTGGCGGCCACGCTCAGCTGGAAGCCCACATCCAGCAGCCAGCCCGGTTGGAGCACGAGCATCAACAGCAGGCAGAGCAGCAGCACCCCCAGGGGCCGGCTGCGGCGGCCACTCTCCTGCACCAGGAAGGCCATCGCCCCCATCACCACGGCCCGCACCACCGAGGGCTGGGGGCCGGCCAGCAGCAGGAACAGCAGCATCGCCCCCAGGGCCAGGCCCCAACGCAGGGGCCGGGGGCCGCCCCGGGCCAGGGCCATCACCGCCCCGAGCAGCACCGTGAGATGAAACCCCGAGGCCGCCAGGGCATGGGAGAGGCCCGCCACCCGAAAGGCGTCGCGCACCTCCAAGGGCACGGGCACCACGGCACTACCGAGCACCAGGGCCGCCAGGACGCCGCCGGCAGCGGGGCCGCCACGCTCCAGCAGGGCCTGGGCCATGCGCCGGCGCAGGTCGGCCACCGGCGTTGCCGGTTTGGCTAGCAGGGTCCATTGCTCCACATCGAGCACGCTCCAGATTCCCTGACGGGCCAACCGTTCCGCCGGACCGGCCAGCAGGGGATGGGGAGCCGCCCGGGGACGCCGCAAACGGCCGCTGACCTGCAGGCGCCAGCCCTCCTGCAGCTTCGGGCAGGGACTGAAGCGCAACTCGCTGCGACCCCGAGGCCATTGCACCGGCACCCGACAGCCCAAGCCATCGACGTTGGGCAGGGGATCGCCCAGGAGGGTGCCGATCCGTTCGATCGCAACCCGCTGGTGGGAACCGCTCGGAACCAGGGCCACCGGATCACCAGGTTCCGGGCCGGGTTGGTGGCCCAGGCCCCAGGCCAGCAGCAGGGGTAGGACCACCACCAGCGCCCACCGGGCCGGGTGGGCGCGGCAGAGCCAAAGCCCAAGGGCGAGAAGCAGGCCCGTGCCGCCCAGCTGCAGGGCCAGCGACAGGGGCAACACCCCCAGGCCCAAGGCCAGCAGGGCCAACGACACCACACCGGCCGCCATCGGTTCTGGCCAAGGGAAAGGCTCCCTGAGGGTTCCCCCTCAAGCCGCCCAGGGCCCTGGGCTTACCCAAGGAAACCCCCATCACAGTGCCCCCGCCTGCTGGACGTGGGATAGGGGCCTTAGGGTTTCGGCCAAAGGGGTTTCGGCCCGATCGGCCGCGATCCCGCCGGATCCGCACCTGTGCGCCATTTCCGCTTGCGCCTTCCAGTCCTGGGCCACTCACGGCTGAGTCCATCGGGGCTGGAGCCGGCGGTTTGGCCCCAATCCCGATCCGTCCGGCGCCGCCCCATCGAGGGCCGATCGGACCGGCTCTCCCAGGTTGTCCTGGAGGGATTGGCCCTGGGGTTGGGGGCCCTACTGGTGTCCAGTGGCTGCGGCCTGGGGGCGGCCTGGGCCCAGTCGCGCACGATCACGGTTACGGCCGGCGACACCCTGGAGCAGCTGGCCCTGCAGCAGGGGGTTTCCTTGGAGGCCCTGATGGCCTTAAACGGCATCCGTGATCCCCGCAGCCTGCAGATCGGCCAGCGCCTGCTCGTACCTAATCGCAGAAGCCAAGCCGGGCTGGCCACCTCGGCTGTCACCTCGGCCCGCAAGGCCCCCGAGCCCGTCGGGCCGCTGGAGCCCCCCCTGGATGGCACGGGCCTGGCGGCCAGCGCCGCCCTGTTGCTCAGCCCGGCAGAACGGCGCGACCGGGCCGAACTGGCCCTGCGGGAGCAGTCGGGCCAGGCCCGCTGGAAATGGTTCAACCGCACGGCGGTGGACTGGGCAGGCTGGAAACTCACCGCTAGCGGCGCCCGTTTCACCCTGGTGAAGGCCTCCGATGCCGACCTGGGCGTCAGCCGCGGCGCCGCCTCCGCCGTGGCCGTGCAGTGCGAAACCCTGCGCCAGACCTGGCGGGTCAATGGCCAATGGCTGGCCTGGGGCGCCGCCGCACCCGGTTCGGTGGGCCAGCGGATCGTGCTCGACCTCTGCAGCAACACCCTCAACGATCCGGCCGTGCCCCTACCGCCCGCCCCTCCGGCCCTGCCTGGGACAGGAACACCCGCCCCTTAGGGGCTGGGCAATTTGAGAATCAGATCACAGACCTGCTGGTTGGGCATTTGCTTGCCCAGCAGCGGTGCCACCAGGGCCGCCAGCGGCCGCAGCTTGCAGGGGGTCACGGCACTTTCCACCAGGCGCCCCCCCTGGAAGGCCAGCACCGCCACCAATAGGTTCACCGCCAGGCGCCTCATGGAGTTCTGCTCATCGATGGGCACTCATAACGGGTCTTCAGGCAGTCTCTGCCCGGTTTTTGCTGCATCGCACTCAGCGCGGCGTGGCTCAGGCCACGGGGGCCAGGGCCTCCCGTTGATCGGGGCTAAGCAGGGGAAAGCCCAGGGCCTGGCGCTCCGCCAGCCAGGCTTCGGCCACCTGGCGGGCCAGGTGGCGGATGCGGCCGATCGTGGCGGTGCGCTCGGTCACCGAGATCACGCCGCGGGCCTCGAGCAGGTTGAAGGTGTGGCTGCACTTGAGCACGTAATCGAGGGCTGGAGCCGGCAGTTTGGCGGCGACGAGATCCGTGGCTTCGGCCTCATAGAGGGCAAAGAGCTGGTTCAGGCGCTCTGGGTTCGAGGCCTCAAAGTTGTAGGTGCACTGGCCCTTCTCGAAGGGCAACCAGATGTCGCCGTAGCTGCGCCGCCCATCCCAGCTCAAGTCCCAGATGCTCTCCACGTCCTGCAGGAAGGTGGCTAAGCGCTCGAGGCCGTAGGTGATTTCAATTGACACGGGCCGGCAATCGATGCCGCCGCATTGCTGGAAATAGGTGAACTGGGTCACCTCCATGCCATCGAGCCACACCTCCCAACCCACGCCCCAGGCCCCCAGGGTGGGCGATTCCCAGTTGTCTTCGACAAAGCGGATGTCGTGGTCGGCGGCGCGGATGCCCAGGGCTTCGAGGGAGGCCAGGTAGGTCTCCTGGATGCCATCGGGCGAGGGTTTAATCAACACCTGGTATTGGAAATAGTGCTGGGCCCGGTTGGGGTTATCGCCGTAGCGGCCATCGGTGGGCCGGCGGCAGGGTTCCGGGTAGGCCACGGCCCAGGGCTCCGGTCCGATCGCCCGCAGCACCGTGTGGGGACTCATGGTGCCGGCCCCCTTTTCGGTGTCGTAGGGCTGCAGGATCAGGCAGCCCCGCTCCGCCCAGAAGCGATTCAGGGTGCCGATGATGTCCTGGAAATGCATGGGCGATCTGGGAGGGGCGATCGAAACGGGCTCGCCGGCCTGGGTTGGGGCCATTGTGACTTGGAGCCTCAGGCCCCCGGCGGCTGGAAGCGATGCCAGGTCCACCATTCCCCCGGGGGCAAGGCCTGGACCGGGCCCGAACCCAGCTGCACCTGGACCAGTTCCGGCCGGCCGGCCTTGAGGCTCAGCCCGGCCCCGAGCTTGAAGCGTTGGCGGCCCTCCAGGAGGGCCCCATAG
>CAINZT010000197.1 GCA_903855705.1 uncultured Synechococcus sp. | reverse complement strand
GCCTGATGGCGGGCCCAAGGGCGGCCCCTAGGCTGCGGCTTCCTTGCCCCGAGGCCCGTGCTCGATCAGCGTTTGCTGCGCGATAACCCTGAGCTGATCAGCCAGCAGCTCGGCCGGCGTGGCATGGCGGTGGACCTGACCGGGCCCCAATTGATTGCCCAGCAACAACGCAACCTTGAGGAGCAGCGCAGCAACCTCCAGGCCGAGGGCAACCGGGTTGGCAAGGAGGTGGGTCTGCGCATCAAGGCCGGGGCCGATCCGGCTGGGGCCGAAGTGAAGGAGCTGCGCGAGCAGGGCAACCGCCTCAAACAGCAGGTGGCGGTGCTCGAAGAGGAAGAAAAGTCCCTCAACCTGCGCCTGCGCGAGCAGCTGCTGAGCCTGCCCAACCTGCCCTCCGCCGAAACCCCGGATGGCAAGAGCGAGGCCGACAACCTTGAGATCAAGCGCTGGGGCACCCCCCGCCAGGAAGAGGGCCTCCAGGAGCACTGGCAAATCGGCGAACGGCTGGGCCTGTTTGAAACCGAGCGTTCCGTGCGGATCGCCCAGAGCCGCTTCATCACCCTGCTGGGCCAGGGGGCCCGTTTGGAGCGCGCCCTGATCAGCTTCATGCTCGATCTGCACGCCTCCAAGGGCTACACCGAGGTGATGCCGCCGATCCTGGTCAATAGCGCCAGCCTGCTGGGCTCAGGCCAGTTGCCCAAGTTCGCCGAGGAAAGCTTCCGCTGCGCCGAGGACGACCTCTGGCTCACCCCCACCGCCGAGGTGCCGGTGACTTCCCTGCACCGCGATGAGGTGCTGCCGGCTGACCAGCTGCCGCTCAAATACGCCGCCTACACCCCCTGCTTCCGCCGCGAAGCCGGCTCCTACGGCCGTGATACCCGCGGCCTGATCCGCCTGCACCAGTTCAACAAGGTGGAGTTGTACTGGTTCGTGCGCCCGGAGGAATCGGCGGCGGCCCACCAGCAGATCACCGCCGACGCCGAGGCGGTACTCGAAGCCCTGGAGCTGCCCTACCGCAAGATCGAGCTCTGCACGGGCGATCTGGGCTTCTCGGCCAGCCGCACCTACGACCTGGAGGTGTGGCTGCCGGGGGCCGGCGCCTACCGGGAGATCTCCAGCTGCAGCGTCTGCGGCGATTTCCAGGCGCGGCGGGCGTCGATTCGCTTCAAGGAAACCAAGGGCACCCAGCTGGTGCACACCCTCAATGGCAGCGGCCTGGCCGTGGGCCGCACGATGGCGGCCCTGCTGGAAACGGGCCAACGACCCGATGGCAGCGTCGCCCTGCCGGCGGCCCTGGTGCCCTACTTCGGCGCCGAAGCACTGACGCCGCCGGCCTGAACCAGCTGGTTGCTTGGGTTGGCTGGGCTAGCCCTTAAGCGGGCTTCCTGGGCGCAGGGATCCGTGGGCCTAAGCCCTGATCCTGATCCCGTAGCCGAAGGACCGCCCCTCGGACCCAGGGGACCAACCATCACAATGGGGTCACACAAGGATCCGTCCTGAATGGGTGTTCTCACCGCACTGGCGATCCTGGCTGGCCTGATCGTGGTTCACGAGGCCGGCCACTTTTTTGCCGCCACCTGGCAGGGCATTCGGGTCAGTGGCTTCTCGGTGGGCTTCGGTCCGGTGCTGCTAGAGCGGCGCCGGCGCGGCGTGCAATTCGCCCTGCGGGCCATCCCCCTCGGCGGCTTCGTCTCCTTCCCCGACGATGACGAAGACAGCAAGGTCCCGGCCGATGACCCGAATCTGCTGCGCAACCGTCCCCTGCACCAGCGGGCCCTGGTGATCGCCGCCGGCGTGCTCGCCAACCTGCTGCTCGCCTGGACCGTGCTGCTGGCCCAGGGGGCCTTTGTGGGCATTCCCGCCGGCTATGGCGCCAGCCCGGGCGTGCTCGTGGCCGGCGTGGCGCCGGGCCAGGCTGCCGCCGCCGCAGGCCTGGTGGCGGGCGATCGGATCATCAGCATCGAGGGCCAACGGGTGGCCGGCGGCCAGGCCGCCGTGGCCGATCTGGTGCGCAGCATCAAGGGATCCCCCGCCCACACCCTCAGCCTGGAGGCCGAGCGCAACGGCAGCCGCCGCAGCCTGCGCCTCACCCCCGCCGCCGTCGATGGCATCGGCAAGATCGGCGCCCAATTGCAACCCTTCGGCAACCAGGCCTACCGCCCCGCCAAGGGCCCCCTGGAAGTGATCCGCCAGGCCAGCTTCGACACCGCTGCCCTAACCAATCGCACCATCAGCGGCTTAGTCAGCCTGGCGACCCATTTCGGCGAGACCGCCAGCCAGGTGTCGGGTCCGGTCAAGATCGTGCAGATGGGCGCCTCCCTCGCCCACCAGGGCGGCAGCAGCCTGTATCTGTTCACGGCCCTGATCTCGATCAACCTGGCCGTGCTCAATGCCCTGCCCCTGCCCCTGCTCGATGGCGGCCAGTTCGTGCTGCTGCTGATCGAGGGCCTGCGGGGCCGCCCCCTGCCGGAGCGCTTGCAAATGGCCTTCATGCAGTCGGGTTTTGTGCTGCTGGTGGGCCTGAGCGTGGTGCTGATCGTTAAGGACACCAGCCAGCTGCCCGCCGTGCAGCAACTGCTGGGCCATTGAAACCGGGGCCTGCCCTGGGCGACCCTGGGGCTGAAAACAGGACGGACCGGGTGGCAGATCTGGCTAGCGAACCGGCAGCCGGGCCAGCCGCCGCAACGGCTGGGGCCGCCGCCTCGATCCCCCAGCCCCCGAAGCCCGGCAAGCCAAAACGGGCCTCGGCCAAAGCGAAACTGCCCACGGCCAAGCAGCGCATGCCCGAGATTTTTGGGCGGCTCGGCGAGGCCTATCCCGATGCCACCTGCTCACTCGACTGGCGCACCCCCTGGGAGCTGCTGGTGGCCACCATGCTCTCGGCCCAATGCACCGATGAGCGGGTCAACAAGGTGACGCCGGCCCTGTTTGAGCGCTTCCCCGATGCGGCGGCGGCGGCGGCGGTGGAGAGCAGCGCCGTGGAGCCCTATGTGCAATCCACGGGCTTTTTCCGCAACAAGGCCAAGCACATCGTCGCCAGTTCGCGCCTGTTGCTCGAGCGCCATGGTGGCGCCGTGCCCCAAACCATGGCCGAGCTGCTGCCGTTGCCCGGCGTGGCCCGCAAGACCGCCAATGTGGTGCTGGCCCATGCCTATGGCATCAATGCCGGCGTCACCGTTGACACCCACGTGGGGCGCCTCAGTGGCCGCCTGGGCCTCAGCCGCCACAGCGATCCGATCCGAATCGAGCGCGACCTGATGCAACTGCTGCCCCAGGGCGACTGGGAAACCCTGTCGTTGCGGCTCATCTATCACGGCCGCGCCGTCTGCAACGCCCGCAAGCCAGCCTGCGACCGCTGCCTGCTCGCCGACCTCTGCCCCAGCGCCTGAGGGCTGGTGTCCTTAAGGGCCGGGGGCCGGTCTTTGTCTGGCCAAGGGCGGCCCAGTGAGGAGGTAGGCTCAACAACCAAAGGACTCAGAGCAGCAGCCGCATGGCGAAGAAGTCGATGATCGCGCGCAACGTCAAGCGCCAGAAGATGGTGGATCGCTTCGCGGCCAAGCGTGCCGCCCTGATGAACGCCTTCGAATCGGCTGCCGATCCGATGGAGCGCCTTGATATCCATCGCCAGATCCAGGGCCTGCCCCGCAACAGCGCCCCCTCCCGTCTGCGCAACCGCTGCTGGGCCACCGGCAAGCCCCGTGGTGTGTACCGCGACTTCGGCCTGTGCCGCAACCAGTTCCGCGAGCGCGCCCACAAGGGTGAACTCCCCGGCGTCGTCAAGTCCAGCTGGTAGGTGGGTCAGGCGGCGCCTGCGTCGATTGCCGCCATCCCCCTTGCCAACCTGAGTGTCCGCCATTCAGGAGCCTGATCAGGCCGATTGAGGGCTTTGATCAGGCTTTTTTGTCGCTTGCCGTTGGCGGCACTAGGGCCGTTCCCGCCCTGACCGCCCCAACGGTCAGGAAGCCCGGATGCGACAATGGTGGGTGACACCAAAGCGGACATAAGGTCAAGTGCAAGGACAAACTCAGTCGATCTCCTTCGATGGTCGGGAGATCCGGCTGACCACCGGTCGTTTCGCCCCCCAGGCAGGGGGTTCGGTGTTGGTCGAGAGCGGTGATACTTCGGTCCTGGTGACCGCCACCCGCTCCAAGGGCCGCGAGGGCATCGATTTCCTACCCCTCACCTGCGACTACGAGGAACGGCTTTACGCCGCTGGTCGGATCCCCGGCAGCTTCTTCCGCCGCGAAGGCCGCCCCCCCGAACGGGCGATCCTCACCACCCGCCTGATTGACCGCCCCCTGCGGCCCCTGTTCCCCGCCTGGCTGCGGGACGACATCCAGGTGGTCGCCACCGTGCTCTCCCTCGATGAGCGGGTCCCGCCCGACGTGCTGGCCGTCACCGGAGCCTCGATCGCCTGCCTGCTGGCCAAGCTCCCCTTCGCCGGTCCGATGGCGGCGGTTCGCGTGGGCCTGCTGGGCGACGACTTCATCCTTAACCCCAGCTACCGGGAAATTGAGCGCAGCGAGCTCGACCTCGTGGTGGCCGGCACCCCTGACGGCGTGGTGATGGTGGAGGCCGGCGCCAACCAGCTCCCCGAGCAGGACGTGATTGAGGCCATCGACTTCGGCCTCGAGGCCGTGGGCGAATTGATCAAGGCCCAACAGGCCCTGCTCAAGGACCTCGGCATCGAGCAGGTGCTGCCCGAGGCCAAAACCGAAGACCCCGCCTTGCCCAGCTTCCTTGAGAAGCAATGTGCCAAGGGCATCGGCGAAGTCCTCAAACAATTCAGCCAAACAAAAGCCGAGCGCGACGAGAAGCTCGACGTCATCAAGGCCCAGGTGGGCGTGACGATCGCGGCCCTCAAGGACGACGACGCCATCAAGCTGGCCGTGGGCAGCAACAACAAGTTGCTGGGCAACAGCTACAAGAGCCTCACCAAGAAGCTCATGCGCGAGCAGATCATCAAAGAGGGCAAGCGGGTCGATGGCCGCAACCTCGATGAAGTGCGTCCGATCAGCGCCGCCGCTGGGGTTCTGCCCAAGCGCGTCCATGGTTCGGCCCTGTTCCAGCGCGGCCTCACCCAGGTGCTCTCCTGCGCCACCCTCGGCACCCCGAGCGATGCCCAGGAGTTGGACGACCTCAACCCGTCCACCGAGAAGTCCTACCTGCACCACTACAACTTCCCCCCCTATTCGGTGGGCGAAACCCGGCCGATGCGCTCCCCTGGCCGCCGCGAAATCGGCCACGGCGCCCTGGCCGAGCGGGCGCTGATCCCCGTGCTGCCCAGCAAGGAAAGCTTCCCCTACGTGCTGCGGGTCGTGTCGGAGTGCCTCAGCTCCAACGGCTCCACCTCCATGGGTTCGGTGTGCGGCAGCACCCTGGCCCTGATGGATGCGGGCGTGCCCCTCAAGGCGCCTGTGAGTGGCGCCGCCATGGGCCTGATCAAGGAAGGCGATGAGGTGCGCATCCTCACCGACATCCAGGGCATTGAGGATTTCCTTGGTGACATGGACTTCAAGGTGGCCGGCACCGAGAAGGGCATCACCGCCCTGCAGATGGACATGAAGATCACCGGCCTTGAGGTCAAGACCGTGGCTGAGGCGATCAACCAGGCCCGACCGGCCCGGCTGCACATCCTCGGCAAGATGCTGGAGGCGATCGAAGCTCCCCGCGACACCCTGTCGCCCCATGCCCCGCGTCTGCTCAGCTTCCGCATCGATCCGGAACTGATCGGCACCGTGATCGGCCCCGGCGGCCGCACGATCAAGGGCATCACCGAGCGCACCAACACCAAGATCGACATCGAGGACGGCGGCATCGTCACGATTGCCAGCCACGACGGTGCTGCTGCAGAAGAAGCCCAACGCATCATCGAAGGCCTCACCCGTCGCGTCAGCGAGGGTGAAGTGTTCCAGGGTTCCATCACCCGGGTGATCCCGATTGGTGCCTTTGTGGAAATC
>CAINZT010000196.1 GCA_903855705.1 uncultured Synechococcus sp. | reverse complement strand
GGGGTTGCCCCGGGTGCCGCAGGGTGCGCCAGTGGCCGTTAGCGGTGGTCACCTCGATGCCAAATTCCTCGGCCAGGGCTGCCGGCATGGCGGCGGCACTCAGGCCCCGATCCCCTAGCAAGGCCTGGGCCGCTTCCCAGGCCCCATCGAGACTCTCGAAGTGCTCATCGAGGATCGGGTGGGGCTGGCCGCTGCGATCCACAAACCGATACCTGCGCCTGGCTTCAGGGCCTGAAAACAGGGAGGGCATCTGGCCAGCCGCAGGACAATCCCATCTTCACCACAACCATGGCTCCTGGCCGTCGGCTTCAAAACAGTTGGGGGTCGTCCCGATAACGGCGATCATGGTCCCCCTAATGGCCCCTGCACCGACCGATCCCCGGGCCTGCTTATTCCAGCTTGACGCTTAGTCAGCCCGCCGGCTCGAGAGTGGGATAGTCGGTGTAGCCCACGGGGCCCGGGCTATAGAAGCTGTTCGGGTCCGGGGCATTGAGGGCGGCACCGCGGCGGAAGCGCTCGGGCAGATCCGGATTGGCCAGAAAGGGTGTGCCGAAGGCCACCGCATCCACGGCCCCGTCGCCGATCGCTTGGTTGGCTTCAGGGGCTCCGTAGCCGGTGTTGGCCACCAGCACTCCCTCAAAGGCCTGGCGCACCAGGGAAAGCACATCGCCCTGCTGCTGGCCGAGGAAATCGGCCCGCATCAGATGCAAGTAGGCCAGGCCCCGGCTGTTGAGTTCCCCCGCCAGCCAGCTCGAGAGGCCGAGCGGGTCGCTATCGACCATGGCGTTGTAGCTGTTCAAAGGGGAGAGGCGTAGACCCACCACTGGAGCCTCCTGGCCCACGGCCTCGATCACCTCAAACAGCAACCGGGCCCGGTGCTCGCGGCTGCCGCCGTAGGCACCTTGGCGCTGGTTGCTGCCATCGCGCAGGAACTGGTCCAGCAGGTAGCCGTTGGCGCCATGGATCTCCACCCCATCGAACCCGGCGGCCATGGCGTTGTGGGCCGCCCGCTGGAAGTCCGCCACGATCCCTGGCAGTTCCCCATCGGCTAGGGCCCGGGGCACCACGTAGGGCTGCTTGCCCTCGGGGGTGTTGACCGTGTCGCCCGTGATCGCGATTGCACTGGGGGCCACCGGTTGGCGACCGCTATTCAGCAGGGGATGGCAGGCGCGGCCGCCATGCCAGAGCTGCAACACAATCCGGCCGCCGGCCCGGTGCACGGCGTCGGTGGTCAGGCGCCAGCCCGCCACCTGGGCCTCGGAGTAGATGCCGGGCTCACTCCCGAAGGCCGAATGGCCCTCGCTCACCATCGTGGCTTCGGCGATCAGCAGACCGGCCGAGGCCCGCTGGGCGTAGTACTCGGCCATCAGCGGCCCCGGCTGGTGGCCGGCTTCGCTGCGGCAGCGGGTCAAAGGCGACATCCACAGCCGGTTGTCCAGCTCCAGGGAGCCAATCCGAATCGGGCTGAACAGGTCGGCCATGGCTGGATTGCTCTTGGGCAGGAAGGTTGGTCCGACTCTGGTCGCGCCGCCAGCCCCTGGCAACGGCTTCCCGATCCAGCGAGGCAGCGAGCCCCACCCTTTGAACCGGCTAACTCATACTCACTTCGACTTCGTGTAAGCTGAATCCATCCCGTAACCCCCGCCATGGATCTCTCCAATCCAGCCACCCTGGCCAACCTCGAGGCCGCCTTTGGCGGCGAAAGCATGGCCAACCGCAAATACCTGTTCTTCGCCGATCTGGCCAAGCAGCTCGGCAATGTCGCGTTGGCACGCCTGTTCCGCGACACGGCCCACCAGGAAACCGAGCACGCCTTCGCCCACTTCCGCCTGCTCCATCCCGAGCTGGTTGTGGCCGATCCCGCCAGCCTCAGCTCCGAACACAAACAGGCCATCCTCAGCCGCTGCCTGGAGCTGGCGATCGAGGGGGAAACCTATGAGTTCACCACCATGTATCCCGAGTTCGCCGCCCAGGCGCGCCAGGAACGGGATGGGGCGGCCGAGGCCGAATTCAACGCCCAGGTGGCCGAATCCCAGGACCATGCCGCCATCTTCCGCAAGGCGGCCAGCACCTTCGGCCTCTTGGGCCCGATCGAGCAACACCACGCCGAGCGCTATGGCATTGCCCTCCTGGCCCTGCAGGGAGGTGGCGAGCTGGGTGACTCCAGCGAGCCCACTGGCGGCAAGTGGATCTGCCGGATCTGCTCAATGATCTACGACCCCGCCCAGGGCGACCCCGACTCGGGCATAGCCCCAGGCACCGCCTTTGAGGCCATCCCGGCCGACTGGATCTGCCCGATCTGCGGCACAAGCAAAGCCAATTTCATCCCTTACAGGGAGCCCAAACTGGTTTCTGTTTGACCCTTAACTCAATAGACAAGGAGGTGGGCGGGATTTAGTGTTGGATTCAGGACATGCATCAATCCGCATGAACCAGCTTCCCTCCCGGCCCCCCGGCCCCGGCTCCGATCCCGGCCCTGCCAGCACCACACTCAAATGGGGCTGCGATGGCGAGTTGTCCCCGGTGGATCTGCAGCGGGTTCTGGAACGGCTTTGCGATCCCAGCCTCACCGAGTGCCAGATCGGCGACGGCCATTGAGTCAGGTCTCGGCCTGCCCAAACCAAGTTCAGGCTGTTGCATTAGCGCCGTTGGCTCGAGCCAGCCTGGATTGCGGGGCGTACCCTTGGCCGGACAAGTCGTTCAGGCCCATGCTGTCCCGTTCCCTGTTGCTGGCTGCCGCCCCCTTGATGCTCGCTTTCGGCGGGGCTGCCCAGGCTGCCCCGAAGTGCCAGTTCCTCCAGCCCATTGGCGGCAATGGAGTCACCCCGATTGTGGCCAAATCGGTGAGCCGCGGCCACCTGATCGGGCGCCCCAACTGGAATACCGATTTCATCGTTAACCAGCCCTTCACCAGCTTCAAATTCTTCTTCACCGCCAATTCAGCTGATCCCGGCGCCAAATATCCCGTTTCTGGCTTCATGAAGTTCAGCGATGGCAGCAACCTGCAGGTCATCAATGAAACGATGAATCCGCCGATTGGCACGGGCCGCATGTTTGGTCCCTTCCCCGCCATCCCCGGCAAGCAGGCCAGCCAGATGAATTTCAAGGTGGGCAATAGCGATGATCCCGGTGCCCTTGGCTTCAGCTACCGCATCTCCGTGCAGGGCTGCAGCGGCTACTGAGCCCCTCCCCCAGCGGCTTTGATGCCTAACCCACGCGGGCCGGTGCCCCCTGACCTGCCCGCGTCTTTTCGGCCCAACGCTGTTTGTCCGTTTGGGCTGCCCCTAGGGGTGTATTCGGCAGAACCTGGATCCAGCTCTGTCGCTCCCTAGGGTTAGTCCGTGAAAATGCCGACCCGCCCCCGCAACCTGGCCTTCCTTGGGGGGGGTCTGCTGCTGCTGTTGCTTCTCGCCCGGGGCTGCTGGCCCCAGGGGGACGAGTCCAAACGCAAACCGGCGGTGTTGGTGTCCCTGGCGCCTGTGAGCCTGGGCGACTTCGATGAGACCTTCCCAATCACGGGCGAGGTCAAGCCCCTGGCCTCGGCGGCGATTCGCTCCCAGGTTTCGGGGGTGGTGCAGCGGGTCTATTTCCGCGAGGGCCAGGAGGTAGAGGCTGGCCAACCCCTCATCGGCATTGACCCCAGCCCCTGGCAGGCGGCCCTCAACCAGGCGATCGCCAACCGCAACAAAGCGATCGCCAAAGAACGGGAGGCCAAGGCTGAAGTTCAGCGCAGCCGGGCCGAAGCCCGCCTCGCACGCCAACGGGCCAACCGCTATGGCTCCCTCGGCAACCAGGGTGCGATCAGCGTCGACCAGGCCGAGCAATTCCGCAGCGAGGCCCTCTCGTTGGAAGCCACCGTCAACAGCCGCGTCAGTGAGGTGCAAAGCACCCGGGCAGACCTGGCGGCGGCCCGGGCGGCCGAATCCAACGCCAGGCTCAACCTGGAGCGAACCACAATCCGCTCGCCGATCCGGGGCCGGGCCGGCCAGTTGCGGCTCACCGCCGGCAACCTGGTGCGCGATGCCGAGGATCGCCCCTTGCTGGTGGTCAACCAATTTCGGCCCATTACGGTTCAATTTTCCGTGCCCCAACGGCTCATCCCGCGCCTGGAGCTGGGGCTCAAGGTGAGACTTGACCCAGGCGAGGTGGGCCAGGTGAGCTCGATCGATAACGCCGTTGACCCCAGCACTGGCACCACGGCCGTTAAGGCCACCTTTGCCAACGGCTCCCAGCACCTGGTGCCCGGTGCCTATGTGAAGGGATCCCTAGAGCTGCAGCGCCTCCATCAGGTTGTGCTGATTCCCCAGATCGCCATCCAGACCGGCCAGAAGGGACCGTTTGTGTATGTGGTCAAAGGCAAGGTCGCCAAGCCTCGCCAGCTCCAGCTCGGTCCCGCCGGTCGAGACGACGTGGTGGTTACCGCCGGCCTGCGTCCGGGGGAAAAGGTTGTGGTTAAGGGCCAGTTCGCCCTTAGCCCCGGCGCGGCGATTCGCCTGGCCAAAAAACAGGCTGGGCACCGCTCCAAGTGATGGGCTCGTTCAGTGAGCGGCTGATACGCCGCCCGATCACCACGATCCTGTTGATGTTGGCTCTGGTGATCTTCGGGGTGGTGGGCTACGCCCGCCTGCCGATCAGTGACCTACCCAGCATCGATTTCCCCACCCTGCAGGTGAATGTCTCCCTGCCGGGGGCCAGTCCCACCACCATGGCCACCTCCGTGGCCACACCCCTGGAGCAGCAGTTTTCGAGCATTGCCGGCATCGCCGAGATGAGCTCCAGCAGCGCCCAGGGCAGCAGCCAGATCACCCTTCAGTTCAACCTGGAACGGGATATCGATGCGGCCGCCCAGGATGTGCAAACGGCGATCAGCCAGGCAGCGCGCCAGTTGCCGGCGGATTTGCCCACGCCCCCCTCGATTCGCAAGGTCAATCCAGCTGAGCAGCCGATTCTCTATCTGGTGCTCACCTCCGATCTGTTGCCCCTATCGGAGGTCACCCAGGTGGCCCAGGTGCGGGTGGCCCAGAGGCTCTCGACCCTCGATGGCGTTTCCCAGGTGCAGCTCTATGGCGCCCAGAAATACGCCGTGCGCATCCGCGTCGATCCCCAGGCCCTCAGTGCTAAAGGCATCGGCATCGATCAAGTCAATGGGGCGGTCCGCGCCGGCAATTCCAACCAGCCCACCGGCAACCTCTACGGCGCCCGCCAAACCGTCAGCGTCCAGGACAACGGCCAGCTCAATGATGCGGCCGCCTACCGCCAGCTGGTCGTGGCTTACCGCAACGGGTCGCCGGTGAAACTCGGCGAGGTGGCCGAAGTGCTCGATAGCGTTAACAGCGAACGCAGCGCCAGTTGGTACAACGGCAGTCGCTCGATTGTGGTGGCGGTGCAACGGCAGAGCGGCAGCAACACCGTGGCGATTGCCGATGCCGTCCATGCATTGCTACCAACCCTGCGCGCTGAATTGCCAGGGGCCATTCAGCTGCAGGTGTTGTTTGACCGCTCCGAGGGCATCCGCGAAGCGATCCGGGACGTGGAACTCACCTTGGTGATCACGATCGCCCTAGTGGTGGGTGTGGTGGCCCTGTTCCTCGGTACCGGCATCACCACAGCCCTACCGGCCCTGGCCATTGGCGTGTCCCTTATCGGCACCTTCGGGGCCATGGCGTTGCTGGGCTACTCCCTCGACAACTTGTCGTTGATGGCACTCACCCTCAGTGTGGGTTTTGTGGTCGATGACGCCATCGTGATGGTGGAGGCGATCGTGCGCCGCCAGGAAGACGGCGAAAGCCGCTGGCTGGCAGCCCTGCGCGGTGCCCGCGAAATTGGCCCCACGATCCTGTCGATGACCCTGTCCTTGGTGGCAGTGTTCATCCCGATCCTGTTTCTGGGCGGTTTGCTGGGCCGCCTGTTCCGGGAATTTGCCGTCACCCTCAGCTTGGCGATCCTGCTCTCCGGGCTGGTCGCCCTAAGCCTCACGCCGATGTTGGCGGCCCGGCTGCTGCCCGAGCCAGGCGTTGCCCTGCGCGGCCACGCCCTGTTGCAACGGTTCGATCGCCTGTTTGAGCAGCTCAGCCGCAGTTACGGCCTCAGCTTGGCGACCGCACTACGCCGGCCCCGGCTGGTGCAGAGCCTCTCTGCCGGTTTGCTGTTGCTCACTGTGATTCTGTTCCTACTGGTGCCTAAGGGGTTCATCCCTGATGCCGATACGGGCCAGCTCACCGTCAACACCCAGGCGGCTGAGGGCACCTCCTTTGAGGAGATGGCCGCCATGCAGACCATCCTGGCCCGCAAACTCCAGGCGAATCCAGCGGTGGCCGGAGTGAACAACACGGTGGGCTCCGGCGGACCCAATTCCACGGCGAATAATGGCCGCCTGTTTCTCAAATTGAAGCCCCGCTCCGAGCGCAACCAGTCAGCGGCAGCCCTGGCCCGCAGCCTGCGACGAGTGGTCAACAGCGTTCCGGGGCTGCGCGGCTTTGTCAAAGTGCCGGCGGCGGTGAATGTGGGGGCCGTGCAGAGCCGCGCCCAATACCTCTACAGCCTCCAGGCGATTGATCAAGAGGCCCTGCTGGAGGCGGCCCCTGAGTTTGAGCAGCGCTTACGCAGCCTCAAGGGCCTTAGTGATGTCAGTAGCGACCTGCAATCCCACAATCCCCAGTTGGAAATCACGGTCGATCGCGACCGGGCCGCCAGCTTGGGGGTCGATGCCACCGCCGTGCAGACAGCCTTGCGCAGCGCCTATGGCGAGCAGCAGGTCTCCACCATCTACCGCTCCGATGGCCAATTCCCGGTCATCCTGGGGGTCGACCTAGCCGCCCAAAACAGCCCCGCCGACCTGGATCTGTTGACCGTGCGCAATGCCCAGGGCCAGCTCATCCCCCTCTCCACCCTGGCCACTAGCCGCCCTACGGCCACGGCCCTCACGGTTAACCACACCGACCAGCTGCCCTCAGTCACCTTCTCTTTCAACACCAATCCAGGCGTCTCCCTCGATACGGTCACTGCCGAAATTCGATCCTTAGCCGAGCAGCTATTGCCCGTGGGCACCACAGGATCGTTTCAGGGCTCCGCCAAGGTGTTTGAACAATCCGTCTCGGGGCTGGGTTGGTTGTTGCTGGCTGCCGTGCTGGTGATCTACCTGGTGCTGGGCATCCTTTATGAGGATCTGATTCATCCGCTCACGATTCTCACCAGCTTGCCTTCAGCGGCCGTAGGAGGCCTGGCCACCTTGATCCTGTTTGGATCTGAATTGAATCTCTACAGCACGATTGGCCTGGTGTTGTTGATTGGTATCGTCAAGAAAAATGGGATCATGATGGTGGATGCCGCTATCAATAAACGGCGCCAAGGGGTTGGCCTCAAGCAGGCCATTCACAGTGCCTCGATGCTGCGCTTTCGGCCGATCATGATGACCACCCTGGCGGCCATCGTCGGCACCCTGCCGATTGCCATTGGCTGGGGAGCGGGGGCTGAAACCCGCCGCTCCCTCGGTCTGGTGGTGGTGGGTGGCCTGCTGATCTCCCAGCTGGTCACCCTCTATGTCACCCCAGTTTCCTATGTGATGGCGGAACGGTTAGCCCGGCGGCTGGGGTTGAGAAAGGAGCAAAGCCCCGCGCTGCTCAAGCCTTAAATTGGAAAGTGATCAGGTGGTTCCTGAGCTGGCGCTTTAAGAGTTCTCTCTTGTCACCAAGGAGGGCATAATTTTTGAGCGGTTTGCGACACAACCCCACCCTTGGTTAGACGGCTGGAGTATGGGAAACGCGTCTACCCTTTGGCCCAGCGGCTGAGCGGTTGTACGTGTTGATCAGCTGTGCCATCATTGGGCTGGTCGATTCTCCTGCAGAATCCGCCCTGCGGCAGCCGCCATAGGCCCGATGGAATGCCCCACTGCTGGCACCGTTACCAATCGCCAGTTCAATGCTGTCTGCCATTGCTGGGCCTTGGTCTCGACAGCATGGAAGAAGTTGAGTCCGCGCTCGTAGCGGTTCAACCCTTGGGCGTCAGCTAGGGGGTTATGGCGCAACTCCCGATCGTTTTCGTTGGTATCTGCCTCGCCAAGCAATACCACCACGTCCCGATGCCAACAGTCAGCCTTGGGCAAGATCGACTGGGGCAAGCCTCCTAATCCATAGGGATAGGGACTATTTGGATCGGGGAAAGTATAGAACCCCGCATTGGCAATGATCGCCCGTTGATAGCGCGCTTCTGGCATCAATAGAACCATGCGTTGCACAAATTGGCCACCCCCTGAGTGGCCATAAATAGAGTATGTTGCAACTTGATTAGAATAGAGTGCTTTTGCGTAATCAAATAGTGCTTCGACCACGGCAAAGCTCCAAGTTGATTGTGCCGTCAATAAGCCTTGGGAATTGATTATGTTGCCCTGTTGATAGGCGGCCGCTGGGTATTGCCCAGTGCTGAACTCAGGCACCAACAGGATGGCCCCTAGATTGCGACTGTGTTGGCTCCAAAGGTCGCGGCAAGCCTTGCCATCCCGTTGAGCTCCCGTCATCACAATGAGAATGGGGCTGGCTGCAGTCAACGTCTCTGGCAAACAAGTCCAAACGGGAATGGGATCACCAACGCTTGAGTGGTTTGGGAAAAACTGTACAAAACCATTTCTAGCCATCCCAGGCTTCGTATTGGTCTGGGCCGAGGTCTGGGCGTTGGCTATAGCCCTGTTGATCACCCCCGATCCGAGGCTGGCACCCAGTCCTCCAGCTACAAATGCCAATAGATCGCGGCGAGTCCAGGCCCCCCTCATGGTCGACGTATGGGTGTCGTTGGCAATGGTGCTGATATCAAGAGGTCTGATATCAGTAGTTTAGATAGAAATGTATCATGCCCCCAAGTTCAGAGATCCAAACCCAGAATCCCATAGCCCCGCATCCACAGGGCTGGCGTTGATTGGTACTGATCATGTTTCAAGACTCGCTACTGGTGGATAGTTTAGTGCGGCCCTGATCGGCAGGTATGGATCGATAGGAGTCTAAGAATTTCGGGGTTCACCAACCGGGCTATGAGCGCACCCAAGAGCTTGCCGCCAATGGCGCTGAAGCTATTAAAGCGCACAAGCCCCTTGCACACCTGAGCGGAGCCTAGGAACAATGGCATAGCATCAGATTGGTCCAGAGGGAGAACTCCTTAAAGCCATCGAGGTGTCTCAGTGACTTATCGAGGCAGAAGGATAAGGGGTCGCAATTATGTTGGGCTAGATGTCTCCCGATGGGCCATAGGTCTTGATAGGTTAATCACCGCACTCTCACTATCGATTCCAAGACGGATGGTGTTGCTCTTTGCAGCTAGGCAAAGCTTGAATATAAACCTGCGTCGCTTCAATGATCTTTGATGGCCAACTGTGATAACTCCAGGAAAAGATCTAGGGTGCCAGAATCTCAAATAATCGCTCGCTAACATGAAAATTAAGCAAAGCTTTTATTGAACCCCTTATCCATCCGGTATGATAATTAGGGGTTCGTTCCAGGCAATGGACTTTCTCCTTGAGTTAATCCCTTCTTGGTTCCGCCTAAAGCCCTCAAGCAACCCTTCGTTTCGGTAAATTCGCCACCACTAGATGGCGCTGGCTATCAATTTGCAGCCAACCTTCTTCGCGCAGCTGGCCGAGCACCCGGGTTACGGTGACGCGGGTGGTGCTAAGGGCACTGGCCAGATCCTGGTGGGTGAGTCGCAGATTCAGCTTTAAACCTTCGTCGCAGGGTTGGCCATAGTCGGCGGCTAGCAGTTCTAGGAACCCCCTTAGACGCTCTTCGACACGACGTAGGCCAAGAAGGCCAATCAGGGCTTCTGATTGACGCATGCGGCTGGTGGCTGCCCGCAGCAAGGCCATGGCCAAATAGGGGGTCTGCTCGATTTCATCGAGGCTGAAGCAAAGCAGATCGCTATCGGCAAGGGTGGTGGCTTCATAGGCCTCCACATTGCTCATCGGTTCACCGAAGGGTTCATTCGGTCCGGCGAGGCCCAGGAGCAGTTCGTCGCCATGGATGGAAATGGCGCCCAGTTTCACCATGCCCCTCACAACCAGCCAAAGGCTGTTGCGCAGCAGGGGCACCGCACTGCCCGCCGAGAGGTGGACGAGATTGCGCTTGTGATAGGTGTCTTCCAGCAGGACACGGAGCTTGTCTTGGCGACTGGAGTCACGGGGTGGCGTGAACACCATGGCGCATCCTTGCAGTGGGATAGGCATAGTGTATGGAGCAACACTTTGATCTGAGCAAAGCTCTGGTAGGCGCCGGGTTAAGTTCTGGTTAGCGCTTAAACCCAGAGATGGGGATCCAAAAAAAAGGAGCCCTAAAGGGCTCCTATAATGAATACGATTGAGTTAACAAACCAACAGAAATGTTGTCCCTGGCAACCAAATTTTTTAGGAGCTGGTTGCCAGGGCCCGCTTGTTGATCAATCAGCAACGTTGCCGATGGCGGCTTTTGCTTTCTTGTAGATGTCGCCACGCAGGGGCACATAACCGAGGTCATCGGCTAAGGCCTGGGACTTGTTGCTCAACATGTACATAAACACTTCGCGCAGGTCACCAGCCTTCGCGCCGTTGCCGTTTTTGTAGGCCAGGATCCAGGTGAGGGTGCTGATCGGGTAGCTCTGGGCGCCGGGAGGATTGGGCTCTTCACCGGCCAGGTTGGCATCGAGCACAATGCTATTTAGGGCAGCAGTGCCGCTCTTGAAGCTCGGCTTGACGAAATTGCCAGCCTTGTTCTGCAGGGCAGCAGCCTTGAGAACTCCCTTGACAAACGCCTGGTTGACGTAGCCAATCGAGCCTGGGGTGTTATTCAGCACGCCGGCAACGCCGTCATTGCCCTTGCCACCCACGCCCACGGGCCAGTTCACCGATTTGCCGACACCAAGCTTGGTCTTGAAGTCGGATGAGAAAGCGGAAAGGGAGTTGGTGAACGCGAAGGTGGTGCCGCTGCCATCGGAGCGGTGAGCCACGGTGATTTTACCGGCGCCGCACTTGAGCTGCTTCCAGTCGTTGATGGTTCCGAGGAACACATCGGCTACCTGCTTCTGGGTCAGCTTCAGATCACAGCCAGGCTTGTTGTAGGCAATCGCGCTCGTGCCGCCAACGGCAGGAAATTGGACGACGCCACGCTTGACCTTGGCAGCTTGGGCGCTAGTGATCGGCTCATCACTGGCGGCGAAATCCACGGTGCCGGCGATGAACTGGCGAATTCCGGCGCCAGAACCTACGGCCTGATAGTTGGTTTTGGGGCCACCACCTGAGGCCAGATCAGCGAACCAACGCTGGTAAATGGGAGCCGGGAAGGTGGCTCCCGCTGCATTGAGGTTATTGGCTGCGCTGGCAGTAGCGCCACCAGCGATGGCAGCCAGTGCTGTCAGGGTCAGGGCCTTCTTCGCGAAGGTCATGGGTTCGGCCTTTTGTGAGCAACACATGTTTACCCTTGCGCCCCTCCCGTTGTCGTTATGACGGGCTTAAGAACGCTTCAAATCTGCAGCTTGTGCCAGCCCACACCCCCTGCGCACCTCTCCCTAGGCCTGCTCCTTGTCTCCCGTGGCCGGAGCTGGATGGCTCTTCAGCCCTGCTGCGGCAGGGGGTTAACCGGGGCTGAGCAGACCATGCAGACCGCTGCGGCCCGGCGCCGCCAGCATCCAACAGGCCTGGTCCTGCCAGCGCTGAAAGAGCTGGCCCTTGTGCGTTTGGACCTGCTGGCTTAATTCGGGCAACTCTTTGGCCAGTTCACCAATGAGATGATCCCCCAAGGCCTTCTCCAACACCTGTAGGTCATTGAGTTCACCCAGATTGTCTTGCATCGCTTTGAAACGCTCCAGCCAGGGGGCAAGCGGTTGGGTTTCAAGCGCGACCAAATTGGTGAGGCCATAGCGGGCCTGTTTGATCCGTTTGCGTAGGTCGTGCAGACCGAGGCCATCGCGATCCGGATCGCTTGCTCGCCAACCGGGATGGCTGAGTAGACCGGCCAGAACCGGTGCCTTCCATTCCACTAACCAGTTGCGCGCGGGTTCTTCGCCCATCGCCGTCAGCAACGGTTGGCGTAGCCAGGCCTGCAGTTTGGCCAGCAGCCGCAGATAGCGGCGGCTGCGCAACTCCTCCGTCAGCTCTGCAAAGGCCAATTTGCGGCCTCTCCGCAGCGATTTGAGCAAAGGCTTCAGCAACAACTGCTCCTGGCTCGGTAAAGAGGGCAGATACTTTTTCTCAAGCTGGCCGAGCAACACGTCGAGATCGCGCACCAGCCCCAGACGGCGCCCGGTCTTGGCCAACTGCTGCTCATTGACCCGCTCCGGCAGCACCAGGGCGGGGCCAAATTGGACCAGCAGCGTGCGCACTCTTCGAAAGCGGACCCTCAGTTGGTGCAAGGGTTCCGGGTCTTGATCCTTCAGCACGCCACTCTGCAGACCCACGATCGCCTTGATCTGCCCCTCCAAGAGGTCCGCCGCATAGCTGCCACCACTCGGACTAGCATCCATCACCCTCTCCCGAACTCAGGGGCCGGGCCGCAGGTTCACCACGCGGCCATGGGTTCACTCTGGGCTGTGATCAAGCTAGAGGGATTAAGGACTGGTTATCTGATGGTATTCAGGGGCACGGTGCGGACCTGCGGGCTCCAGCCAGGGCTTAGCGGCGCTGCTCCGTTCTCCAGCAGGCTCGAGCGCCCGAGGGGCAGGGATGCTGCCTTGAGCGGGAGCCCGCGGAGCTCAAGATGCTGATTCACCCCAAGAAGCGAACCGGCCATCAGAATTGCTGCCTGGATGGCCAGGCAGGACCCGACTGCCCCAGACCAGCCTGGTAACCCGGTGCCCATTCCATCGGCCCAACAGGACCCCAAGTTCAGGCCAAAGTTCTCGCCAGGGCTGTCTTGGCCAAGACCTGGAGAGTGTTCGCCAGCGCACCCAAGGGAGCAGTTTTGGGGCGTTCAGGGCCGAGGTAGTCAGGGCGCAGGTGGTCACGGCCCAGGTGGTCAGGGCGCAGGCGGACCGGGCAGCGGCTGGACCAGGGGCCCGAAGCCCACGAACTGCAACCGCACCGATGGCAGCCCGCCCCGTTGCAGCTGCACCGAGCCCAGGGGTGTTAATGGACCCACCTCTTTGGGCCATTCGATCCTGTCCTCGGGATGGCCTGGATCCTCCAGGGCGAAAATCACGCCGCGGGCGCCCCGGTAGCCATCGGCTGGCAACCAGTAGGTGAAGCCACGGGGATCGCCACTGAAACTGGTGTAAGCAGCCCGGCTGTGCTGGTTCAGGGCTAGGGCTAAAAACCCGGGCAATTCATAGCGGCGGCTCGCGATCACATCGGCTTGGCTAAGGGCCGCCCAGACCCGGGGATTGCTTTTTAGGGCCTGCCTCAGGCTGTCTGCTGGCATTAATTGGTTGGAGGTATCCATCCCTGGCGGCAGAACTCGATCGAGGACCCCAAATCGCACCTGAACAGCGGCCAGGGCCAATAGGGGCGGAAGTAAGCCCAGGGTGATGGTGCGACTCCAGGCCAGCCCTGAAGGCCAGGGAGTTGGGCGGCGAGCCAACCAGTCGCCGGCCAGGGGCAACAACAACCACCAGGCCGGCACCAGCCAGCTTGAAAGCACCTGCATCCGCCCGGATAGCAGGGTAAAGGTGATCAGGATCGGTAGGGCCAGGCAGCGCAGCAACTGGCGCGCCTGCGGGTTGGCCGCCGTCCGTTCCTGGGGCAGCAGGGACGCCCACAGCAGCAGCCCGATCGTTGGAAACAGCAGCAGGAGCTGGGTGAGCAAGAACAGGGGCGGCCCTGAGAGGTTGTAGGTGTGCTCACCCAGGGTGCGGCCGCCATGGAACAGAAAAGAGGCCCAGTGGTGTTGCAGGTTCCAGATCCACAGGGGACTGGAGACGGCAGCCCACACCCCAACTCCTAGCCAGGGCCAAGGCTTGGCCAGGGCAGCGCGGCGCTCGGCGTTCGCCAAACTCCAGCCCAATAGGGCCAGCAACACCAAAAGGGAGTGGTATTTGCAGAGGGTCAAGAGGCCCAGCAAAGCCCCCAGGCCCGCGGCCTGCCTGGCGTTGCTCGGAACGGCCAGGGGATGGCGCGACAGCCACCACATCAGGGCGGCCAACACCAACAGCAAGGGACTATCGGGCAGCAATAACAGGCCACCACAGGCAAACAGCAGCGGCGAGAGACTGCCCACGGCCACAGACCAGAGGCCGGCCTTGGGTCCAAACCAGCGGCCCGTCGCCGAAGCCAGAAGGGCCAGGGCGGCCGTGTAGGAGAGCAGCGAGGGCAGGCGTAGGGCAACAATCGATCCGCCCAGGGCGTTACCGACCAGGGACCAAACCCCAACGGCTACCGGATGGTCCAGGTAGCTGAGGTTGGGATGGCGCCCATAGAAGAGGTAATAGGCCTCGTCGTAGCCCGGCGGCAACACCAGGGCCAGCAAAATCCGTGCCACCAGCCCTGCCACCAGCAGCTGGGCCAGGGGGGAGAAACGCCGCAGAAAAGTGACCATGGCGGAATCCTGCCAAGGCGGAGCCCCCTTGGCTCGGCGTTTGGGGTCTATCGCAACCGGATGCGCCAAGAACGAACTCGCAATACCCTCTTACCCCAATGATGTTTGCGAGGGATTCAGGGGCATACTGTCAATGGGTCGCTACTGGCTGTCAGCTTATCAATTGCTTGCGCTGATTCGCACGGGTTCGCATCCCATAAGAATTCATTGCGGCGGTTTAACTAAGGCTTTTGCTGGTCGATGGGCGGTAGTCGACCTCATTGACTTTGGGGTTATCGGATTAAAGTAAAGCGCACTGTTGTGCTTAAGCTAAGGGCCCGGCTAGCCTGAAAGACCTGAATCTGGGCTAATGGTCCTTAGGCTTTTATAGGTATGCTGGAGGAGCGCTGGATTGTTTTGAGTTCGTATATTCCGTGGCCAAATAGCTTGTCGCAATTACTCACTGCCTTCTCCTGCTTTGTGAAGTAGCGTGGTCAGACTAGCTGCTCGATAACCGCAAGTATTTTGATGCTTAGCCCTCCAAAGATGGCAGAGGACTGGCATTGTAAAATGGCCGATGGCTGTGAATCAGCCTTTTGCATCTTTCAATTATGAACTTCTGCTTAGCCCCGGACCTGTGAATCGCCAGGCAAACGGGTCAGCCCGTCATTCAACTCAAGCATCTGACTTGATCTGATGGGCTTTTTTGTCCTGCTCGAGCAGCTGCTCCACCACAAACTTCAATAGCATCGACACCAGGGCGACCCCACCAAGCACTGCGGCAGCTCCAAAGGCGAGTTCCGTTTGATATTGCTTGTAGGCATCCTCCACAAACAGTGGCAACGTTTGGGTTTCGCCGCGGATATTGCCGCTCACAACCGATACAGCCCCGAATTCACCGAGGGCCCGTGCTGTGGTCAATATCAGGCCATAGAGGGCGGCCCAGCGCACCGAAGGAAGGGTCACCTTCCAGAACACCTGCCAGTCATTGGCCCCCAAGGTTTTGGCGGCCTCCTCCTGCTCCCAGCCTTCCTCCTCAAGCAAGGGAATCACTTCCCGAGCCATAAAGGGAAAGGTGACGATGATCGTTGCCATAACAATACCGGGCCATGAGAAGATAATTTTCCAACCCAAACTATTGATCACACCGCCAAAGACACCATGGTTGGGGCTGTAGAGCAGCACCAGCATCAGTCCAACAACCACCGGTGAAATCGAAAAGGGCAAGTCGATGATGCTCAGAAGCAGGGCCTTCCCCCGGAATTTTTTGCGGGCAATTGCGGTGGCGGCAGCTAGGCCAAAAATGGTGTTGGCTGGCACGGCAATGGCTGCCGTGAGAAGGGTCATTTTCACCGCGGAAAGTAGATCGGGTGAGCTAAGATTCTCAAGGAATGGCTGCACGCCTTTCGCAAAAGCCTGAACAACCACACTCAAGGCTGGAGTGAGGATCACCAGGCCCACATAGAGGCAGGCAATTAGGGGGATAATCGCCCCCAAGACTTTCGAGCGTAGGCTTGGTGCCTTGGCTCCCTTGCCCAGGCTAGGCGGCTTATAGATCTCGAGATCAGGAACAACGAAGGTCATGGTGACAGGACAGGAGTGAGTTTGAAGACTTGAACGATTAGTGAAGCCTACCGGTTATCCCACACCTGAACTGGTGGCTTGATAGCGCTGACCCCACACCTGTATCAGGTTGATCACCAGCAGGCTGACCAGGGCAAAGAGCAACATCACAGAGCCAATCACCGTAGCGCCGTCGATGTCATATTCCTCGAGCTTTTGAATGATTAAAGTCGGCGTAATCAGGTCAACAAAAGGGATGTTGCTTGAAATCATCACCACAGAACCGTATTCGCCCACGGCCCGGCTGAAACCCTGGGCGACCCCGCCCAGAATGGCTGGCAACAGCTGGGGCAACACCACCCGAATAAAGGTCTGCACTTGGGAGGCCCCCAGGCACCAGGAGGCCTCTTCCTGTTCCTTCTCTAGGGATCGCAGTACCGGTTCCACGGTGCGAACTACAAAGGGTAGGGAGATAAACACCATCGCTACTCCAACTCCAACGGCGCTGAAGGCAACCTTGATGCCAAATAATCGATAGAGGGGTTCCCCGAGCCAGCCGTTCTCACTGCTGTAGACCGCCGCCAGGGCAAGCCCCGCCACGGCAGTCGGCAGGGCAAAGGGAAGGTCAATCAACGAATCCAGCAGGCGTTGGCCGGGAAAGCGGCTCCGAACCAGGGCCCAGGCGATCACCAGGCCAAACAGGCCGTTGATCAAGCTGGCAAGCAAGGCTAGGCCGAAACTAAGTTTGTAAGTGGCTATCGCCTCAGGCGTCGTGGCCAGCTCCCAGAAGCCAGTGGGCCCCACCCCAGCCGCCCGCAGGCTGATCGCCCCTAGGGGGAGAAAGAGCACGAAGCCCAAGTAGAGCCAGGTGATCCGCCAAGGCCAGCTGGGTAGCTTCAGCTGCGGCAGTTTTCCAGAGCGGAGCCAGGCGGGTGCCATTGGGTCGGAATCGCCAACCCAAGCAACGTATCACCCGCAGACCGGTAAAGCACCGTTTACTCACTCGGGTAAGGTGGCAATAGCTTGGGTCAGGCTTTGGCCGGCCGGGCAGCAATCAGCAATGATTGATCACACTGGGCCAAACGAACAGCAGCCATGGGCATCCGGGTTGAGCGCGTCAGCAAGCATTTTGGTGAGTTCAAGGCCGTAGACGACGTCAGCCTCGATGTGGAGACCGGCTCGCTCGTGGCCCTGCTAGGGCCCTCTGGCTCTGGCAAGAGCACCCTGCTGCGTCTGATCGCCGGCCTTGAGAGCCGCGACACTGGCCGCATCTGGATCACGGGCGAAGAGGCCACCGAGCGCTCCGTTCAAGACCGCCAGGTGGGCTTTGTTTTCCAGCACTTCGCCCTGTTTAAGCACCGTACGGTGCGCCAGAACGTGGCCTTCGGCCTAGAGCTGCGCCGCTGGAAACGGGATGCCATCAAGCGACGCGTCGATGAGTTGCTTGATTTGGTGCAGCTCAAGGGCTATGGCAACCGCTTCCCCTCCCAGCTCTCCGGTGGCCAGCGCCAGCGGGTGGCCCTGGCCCGGGCCTTGGCCGTTCAGCCGCGGGTGTTGCTGCTGGATGAACCCTTCAGCGCCCTTGATGCCAAGGTGCGCAAGGAGCTGCGCGCCTGGCTGCGCAATCTCCACGATGAAATGCACGTCACCACCGTGATCGTGACCCACGACCAGGAAGAGGCAATGGAGGTGGCCGATCGGATTGTGGTCATGAATGAAGGCCGCATTGAGCAGATCGGTAGCCCGGCCGAGATCTACGACCAGCCGGCTACCCCGTTTGTGATGAGCTTCGTTGGCGCCGTCAATGTGGTCCCCCGCGCCGCCCTATTGGCCCAGGACCCAGGCCAGGCCGCACCAGGCCTCCCACGAGAGGCCCAGGGCGAAGCCGAACCCGTGTTCATTCGGCCCCACGATGTGCAGGTTTACACCACGCCCCAGGAGGGCAGCGTGCCGGCCCAGCTGCGGCGCCTGCGCCACATGGGCCGGGATCTCCAAGCTGAATTGGTGCTTGCTGATGGAGAGGTGCTGATGGCCCAGTTTCCCCGGGAGCAGATCGATTACCAGGCGATCAAGCCGGGGGATGGCTTGCATATCGTTAGCCGCCAGGTACGTAGCTTCGAAGCGGATTACATGATTTAGGCACCTGGTGCTGCACTAGAGCTCCCTCGTGGGAGTACGCCTTCCTGGGCAAAGTTCACCAATAAAAAGACGATGAAAGTGGCATTACGACCAAACTCATCGGCTCTCCGCACATGGTCGGCATGGCTCAGGGCCCGCTACTCTCTTCGCCTGGCAGTCGTTTACTGACGCCGTGGGTTGCCTCGCGGAGAACGGCAGCCAGCCTGCCGTCGGATCGGAACTGGCTTAAGGCAAACGGGTCCTGATGTTTGAGAACCTGGCCATTTTTAAACTTGATGGTGTAGAGCTGCTGGCCAAGGGGTGGGCCGCTCCTAATACTCTTGGCTGCTGGAATCGCCATGGTGGTGCTTTTGTAAGGGGTGTTTGTTTAGTTAAAGCAATTGCGTATGGATCTAGGGATGCCAAGGGGTGTTGGCCGGCTGCCAGTCCCTGTCAGAGGTGTAAGCGGCCTGGCCAATGGCTTAGGCGGCAACGGGCGTGAGCGCGATTGATGGAATGAAGAGGTCATCTTTGCTAACCTGTTGCAGAACCCCATCACTCTTGTAGCGGTTCAGCATTTTTGTAACCGTCACCCGGGTCAGGCCGCAGATATCGGCGAGAGCTTTATGGGTGAGATTCATGTCCTTAAGGGAGAGGCGATAACCCCGGGTGCTCACCTGGCCAAAGCGGCGACCAATCCAGGCAAGAAGACCCAGTAGTCGTTGGTAAGCGGCACGGATGCGGTTGATCTGAAAGATTTCTTCGAGGTTCTGAATCTGCCGCAGAAGCAACTGCTCGATGTCGGCGGCTCCGGGGCTGAACTGCTCCACCACGACGGTGGTGAGGCACTGAATTTCTACAGGGCGCAGGGCGGAGTAGGCCGAGGTGATCCAATCCCCAGGACCCCAAACCCCCAGGGTGATGGTGTCGCCATCTTCGTCCCAAGCTGCTGTGCGTATGTAGCCCTCCTGGATCCGCCAGTTCAGCCGTTCCGGCAGAACGTCATTGGGCAGAAGCGTTAGGCGGAGCGGTGGATGGGCAAGAGCCGGGGCTTGAGCAAAAGTCATGGCGAGAAGGCAAAGGAACGGTCATGGCGTTAGGCGAGGCCGGCATCAACCGGCCAGGAGCATTCGGCGACAACAACCCATCGGCTTCTCCCAGGGATGCCAAAACCATAGCACGCATACCCACTCGGGCATGCGGGAAATGTCCCCGGACTCAGATGAAGTACATGCTCTGGGCCTGCAGCAGGCCATCGCGACGATCCAGAAGGTCTTGCAGGCTGGTGGCCCGCACCACCTTGAGTCGGGCCTGCTCCAGCTGGCTCGCCAGCGACTGCAGCACCTGGTATTCGGGCGTTTCCGGGGCTCCATCCCGGCTGGCCGGATCCCCATCCAGACACAGCACCACTTCGGCTACGGCTACCTCTGCCGGTGGGCGAACCAGCTGATACCCCCCACGGGGACCGCGGATACTGCGCAGGATGCCGCCGCGGCGCAGGCTGGTGAGCATCTGTTCTAGATAGCGGTCAGGGATCCCCTGGCGGGCGGCGATCTCGGCTACTTGCAGCACGCCCCCACTGGAATAAATGCTGGCAAGCTCAATCAGGGCCACCAGTCCGTACTCCGTCTTGGAACTGAAGGCCACGGCGAAGCAAAGAGCAGGGGACTATTCGGATTGTGGCAGCAGGACTCCCGCCTCGAAAGGCCGCCAGATCTGCAACTGTGACGACGGCCACAGCCCTGGCCAGCCCATCTGCTTTAATTCCACTCGTGTTGCATCGGCTTTAAGTGGTTTACCTCCCTTCCCCCCTGTCCCGCCGCCTGGGGGCCGGTGTCGCCCTCTCGGCCCTAGCTTCGCTCAGCCTGGGTGGCCTAGGCAGCCCAGCCGCTCTAGCAGCCGCTAAGAAGGGGCCAGCCGCTGCTCCGCAAACGATCCTGCTGGTCAGCTACGCCGTCACCAAGGCTGCCTACGACCAGATCATTCCCCTGTTCGAAGCCGACTGGAAGAAGAAGACTGGACAGAGCATCCAGATCAAATCCAGTTACGGCGGCTCCGGCTCCCAGACCCGTGCCGTGATTGATGGATTGGAAGCCGATGTGGTTAGCGTCGCCCTCAGTGGTGACGTGCTCAAGATCCAAGAGGCGGGCCTGATCCAGCCTGGTTGGGAACGTAAGAACCCCAACAATTCGATCATCACCAATTCGGTGGTGGCCTTCTTTGTGCGGCCAGGCAACCCCAAGCACATCACCACGTGGAAAGACCTGGACAACAAGGAGGTCGACGTCGTGACCGGTAATCCCAAGACTTCTGGTGGTGCCCGCTGGAACTTCCTTGGCCTCTATGGCTCGGTGACCCAGGACGGTGGCAGCGATGCTGACGCCCGCAAATACGTCACAACAGTTTACAAAAATGTCGATGTGCTGCCTAAGGATGCCCGGGAAGCCACCGACACCTTCGTGAAGCGCCACAAGGGCGATGTGCTGCTCAACTATGAAAACGAGGCGATCCTGGCCCGTAGAACAGGCGAGTGGACCGTGCCTTACAAGCTGCCCACCCCCAACATCTTGATCGAGGGTCCTATTGCTGTCGTCGACAAAAACGTTGACAAGCACGGTACCCGCAAGGTGGCAGAAGCCTTTGCCAAGTACCTCTACACCCCCGTAGCCCAGAAAGCCTTTGTGGACAATGGCTTCCGGCCTGTGACCGCCGAAGGCAAGACCTTTGCCAAGGGCAAATTCCAACAGGTGAAAACCTTCACGGTGGCCGACTTTGGCGGCTGGGCCAATGTCAACAAGAAGTTCTTTGGTAAGGGTGGCCTCTGGGATCAAATCTTCAGCAAGAGCCGCTGATCTGGTCCCACGGCCAGGACCCCAGTGGGGTTCTGAGCCTGGGGTTCACCACACCACCCCCCTGCCCCGGCCCGAGCGGTTGGGGCTTTTTATTGACCCAGGCCAGCAGACCTATTGAGTTTGTACACCCTGACCAGCTTGGCAAAGCTGCTCCCTGTAAAGTGATTAGAAGGCCCTGCCCTGGCAACCCATCTCGCCGACCTGAACTGAATGGGCTAGATCACGTATTCATTGCAAGCATGTGTGAATTGCTGGCCCTCAGTGCCAATACCCCCACCGATATGACCTTTTCCTTCCGCGGCCTGGCCCGCCGCGGAGGAGCTACCGGTGAACATGGCGATGGCTGGGGGCTAGCCAGTTTTGATCCAGCTGGCCAGGGAGTCACCATCTACCGGGAAGAAACTCCGGCGGCCTTTTCTAAAGTGGCGGCCGAGGTGGCTGATCTTGCCCTCAAGGCCCATTGTTCCATTGCCCATATCCGCAAGGCCACCCAGGGGGTAATTGCCATTGAGAATTGCCATCCGTTTCACCGCCAATGGCAAGGTCAGGAATGGGTGTTTGCCCATAATGGCGACATCAAGGGCCAGCTAGACCCGGCGGGAGTATTTCAGCCCTACGGCAGTACCGATAGTGAGGCAGCCTTTTGCTGGATCCTCAATGGTCTAGATCGTGACCGCATCGATCCCCAGAATCCCAACGCCCTGTTTGAGGCCCTTCTGGCTAGGGCCAACCAGCTGGCGGCCATGGGCATCTTCAATTGCCTGATCAGCAATGGCGCTTGGTTGTTTGCCTATGCCACCACAAAATTGCATCGCCTCACCCGGCGGGCCCCCTTCACCACCGCCACCCTGGCCGATGAGGATCTCACTGTCGATTTCTCCCAGGTGACCACGGATCGCGATGTGGTGACGATTGTGAGCACCCAACCCCTCACCACCAACGAGCAGTGGCTGCCGCTTCTAAACGGCGAAGCCCTGCTGCTCCGTTCCGGTGAACTGGTGGCCCACCACATCCCTGAACCAGCGTTAGGACAGGCCCTGGTTTGAGGGTGCGTCGCCTAGGCACTAGCTCATTGCACACTATGGAGCAACCAAATCAAGAGCGATCGCCCAAAGGGATCGGGGTTTTAGGTACCTTCGATGTCAATGATATGGGCAATCGATACCAAGCTTAAATTCACTGGTTTATTGAGTCGTTATTACTCACTCCGGTGATCGGATGGGGCTGAACCGTGAAAATATGTTGGAAGCCCAACTTCTGTAATTTTCCGGTGATGCGGCGCTGGTTTTTGGGGTCATCTTCGCAGCAGATGATCGGCAAAGCTGGGTCGTTGACCAGTCGCTTGAGCTCCCGACCCCAAGGGCGATTCAGGCAAATCTCAACGCGCCGGCCGATAGGCGCGCCCAGTTCTAGGTGCTGCTTGGCTTCTGGCGCGAGAACAAGCACCAACGCCCCCTCCCAAATCAGGCGCCTAGCTTCTAGGGGCATCAGGCTGTGCACCTTGGCCAGTCCGCCAGCTTCGCTGTCAACGTCCTGGGTGAGCGGATTGGTCACCGAGTCCAGTCGGGTGGGCTGGCTAGGGGCCTGACCGCCTTGCTCATCAAAACAGGAATGGTCGTAGCCCATCGCCATCACTTCATTTGGTCTCAGCCTATCGTTGGTGGCTCAATGGCATGTAACGCCAGGAACACGTGCGAGCCGGTTTAGCCACGATGTAGTCATCGGCTTGCGGGCCTGTAGTCGGGCGCACCACCGATGCCTGCCATAGCCCGCAAGCTGATGGTGCAGAACTTGAACAAGCTCCTCTGAATTCTTGTTCGGAACTGTTAGGGAGTGGAATCACCGGTCCCGGCTCCAACCGGGGCCTTTTTATGGCAAAGCGGGGCATACGCTCGCCGCCACCCCAACCCCTGAAGGCCTGATCTTGCTCTTCTCTAGGTGCCAACTGGGGCCTGCAGGCCAGGACCAGGGCCGCCACACCTCCGATTGGTGCTAATTCTACGGTTTGTGGCTCGGGATACCGCTTTTTGCCTCCTAAAGGCTGACAATGGCCCGATCCCTGGGACCTGGTTGGGCCAATGGCATGGCGATGTTGCGGATGGTTCCGAATGCCGAAGCGCCTCCAGGGACGCTCGATCACCGCTGCTCCTTATCCCCCATTTCTCTTCCAGCCATGACAACCCAGACCCTGTCCAGCCTTTCACCAAGCCAGTTGCTTGAGTCCCAAGCGTCGGCGGATCCTGCCCTGTTAATCGATATCCGCTCGCGTCGTTCGTTCCGCCAGCACCATATCGAAGGTAGCCACAACATTCCTCTACCCCTGTTGCTTAGCCAGGAGTGGCCCGATGGCGATTGGATCGTGCTGGCAGACGATAATCCCCAGGCCCAACAGTCTATTGGCCTGTTGCATGACTCCGGCTACGGCCGCAGCCTGCAATGGCTCGATGGTGGCTTAACCCATTGGCGTGAACTTGAGCTACCCCTAGCCGGAGTTCAGCCCCCGATTGTCGCCGTTGCCCAGGAACCGGTCACGGTGGCTGCCCTGCTGGCGGGCGGTGCTGTCCTTGTGGGCTTGCAGCTCATGCCCGTGCCCGTGCTGCTCCTCTCGTTTGGGCTGTTACTGGGCCCAGCGATTGCTGCCCGGGTCCTCCCCCAGGTGCAGAGAGTGCAGCTTAAGCATCTCGCCTGATTTCCACGTCTGCTTCCCGCTTCCGCTCCACCCACCCGCTGCTTCCTATACCGCCATGGCCCAAGGATTTGAAACCCGCCAGATCCATGCGGGCACCGTTCCCGATCCCAGCACGGGAGCCCGGGCTGTGCCGATCTATCAGACGACTAGCTACGTGTTTCGAGACACGAACCATGCGGCCGATCTGTTTGGCTTAAGGGAGCTGGGCAATATCTATACGCGCATCATGAATCCAACCCAGGCGGCGTTTGAACAACGCATCGCCGACCTGGAAGGTGGCGTGGCGGCCCTGGCCACCTCCAGCGGCCAGTCGGCTGAAGCCCTAGCCCTGTTGAATCTGGCTGAACATGGCGGCCACATCGTCGCCAGTTCCTCCCTCTATGGCGGCACGATCAACCTCTTTCGCCATACCTTCCCGAAATTGGGGCTCTCCGTCAGTTTTGTGGAGAATCCCGATGTTCTTGAGCAATGGCGCGCCGCCATCCAGCCGAACACCAAGGCCTTCTTTGGCGAAAGCATCGGCAATCCAAAGGGGGATGTCTTCGATATCGAGGGGGTAGCGGGCGTCGCCCATGGGGCCGGGATTCCCCTGGTGATCGATAACACTCTGGCGACCCCCTACCTCCTGCGGCCCTTGGAGCATGGCGCCGACATCGTCGTCCATTCGGCTACCAAATTCATCGGTGGCCATGGCACCTCGATCGGTGGCGTAATCGTGGATGGGGGAACGTTTGACTACGAGGCCAGTGGCCGCTTCCCCCAATTCAGCCAGCCCGATCCCAGTTATCACTGCCTGGTGTTTAGCCAGCTGCCAGCCCCCCTGTTCCCGGCTCGCTACATCCTGCGGGCCCGGGTCACCCTGCTGCGCGACCTGGGTAATGCGGTGGCCCCCTTCAACGCCTTTCTGTTTCTACAAGGGATCGAGACCCTGTCCCTTCGCCTGGAGCGCCACAGCCAAAATGCCCTGGCTGTCGCCACCTGGCTGGAGCAGCGCTCCGATGTAAGCCGGGTGATCTATCCAGGTTTGGCCAGCAGCCCCTGGTATGGACGTGCCCAGCGCTATTTGCCCCTGGGCCAGGGGGCGATTGTGTCGTTCGAACTGCCGGGCGGCCTGGAAGCCGGGCGCCGCTTCGTCGAGGCCACCGAGCTGTTCAGCCACTTGGCCAATGTCGGCGATGTGCGTAGCCTGATTATTCACCCTGCTTCTACTACCCACAGCCAACTGAGCGAGAGTGAATTGGCCAGTTCAGGGGTAACCCAGGGCTTGGTGCGACTTTCGATCGGTCTGGAAAGCGTGGCTGATCTCCTGGCTGATCTGGACCTGGCCTTCGCCTCCCTGGCGGCCTGATCCCCATGGGTGCCTGGCAACCGGGCGATCCCCCCGGCCAGCGGCAATACGCCAGTTTATTTCAGAGGCAGCCCCTTCGCTTGGAAGGAGGTGAGCCGTTCGGGCCGATCACGCTGGCCTACGAATCCTGGGGCCAGCCCAACCGGGAGCGCTCCAATGGCGTGTTGCTACTCCATGGCTTTTCTGGCGATAGCCATGCGGCCGGTCCCAGGGAACCCGGCCACCCCACCGCTGGCTGGTGGCACCAGCTAATCGGCTCTGGCCGGCCGATCGACACCGATCGCTTCTGGGTGATCTGTCCCAACGTTTTCGGCGGCTGCCAGGGCAGCAGCGGCCCCAGTTCCCTAGCTGCCGATGGCCAGGCCTACGGGTTGGGCTTTCCCCGGATCACGATTCGCGACCAGGTGGCCTGCGAGTTGGCCCTGGCCGATCACCTGGCCATAGGCCGCTGGCATGGGGGGATCGGTGGCTCAATGGGTGGCATGCGGGCCCTGGAATGGGCCCTGCTGGCTCCAGGGCGGGTGCCTCGTCTGGGACTGCTGGCCACGGCAGCCGCTGCGTCGCCCCAACAGGAGCTTTGGCACCAGCTGGAGTTGCAGGCCCTAGCCTGGCGGGCCGCTGGCCAGCCTGGACTGGAGATCTCAGGCACCGGGCCGGCAAGCGCTGCGTCACCAGTCCGGCTGGAGGGCCTGGCCCTGGCCCGCTCAATTGCCCTGGTCTCCTACGGAGCCCCTAATGGACTGTCGCCCCTTGATGATCTTGGGGTTGGACGACTAGGAATGGCCTCTGGGCACCTTCCCATAGGCCCCTTCTCCCATCGCCAACTAGGAGACTTGGCCCATGGCTTAGTTGGGCTCAGCCACCAGCATCAGGAGCTGGTGGACTTTCTGGGCCGCTTCGATGCCCACAGCTACCGGGCTCTCTGTGGAGCGATGACCAGGCACGACCTCGGCCGCGACCGGGGCGGCGTTGCCGCAGCCCTGGCCCGGATTCAAGCTCGAACGGAGATTTTATCGATTCGCTCCGATCGCCTGTTCCCTGCGGACTTACAGCAAGCGATTGCTGCGCAAATCCGTTCACCCGTGCGGTTGGTGACGATCGATTCACGCCATGGCCACGACGGTTTCTTGCTGGAGGAGGAATTGATTGGCCCCTGGCTTCGGCACGTGCTCGAGGGCTCTGACGCTTAGGGCAACGGCCCTTAAGGGTGTTCAGGAGGAGTCGCATTGAGCTGCTCGTATCAGTGATGGCTAGCGATCAATCTTTGCTGGGGGCTTGAGTTTGGTGGCTGGTACCAACAATCTGCTGCATGCTGCGGTCAATCTGGCCTAAATGTGGTTTTTGTGCCAATTCATTGCAGGAATGAATAACTTGAAAGGGCGAACCATTGACAGTCCATGAAACGCACCATTATTCCTGCCATGCTTCTTGGCGCAGGTTTTGCTGGCGCCATCCTTTCCCCCATCGGGGCCCAGGCGGCCGAGCGGCCGATCCGTTGGAACACCGGCGGCGCAGTTTGGTCGACCTATCAGCAGCCGATCACCACGTTCCTGTCCACTGGGGCGATCACGGATCGGGGCTTGCAAGATGGCATCCATCTCTCCGGTTGGACGGCAGAAGAAATTCGCGCTGGCATGAATAAGCCCTATAGCGTTGATTTTCTTTCGGTTGCTAATTTCCTCTACTCCACCGCCGGCGTACAGTTCCTTGATGAGCAAACCCGCAGCTATCTTCCCTACTGGACTTTGAAGCAGGATGCCGTTGTGGCCCTGCGCTCAGCGATCATGGCCGATGCCCTTGATGGCTCGATCTCCTCTGCAGGAATATTGGCTGCCTTGCCGGTCGATTTCCGGCTTGCCGACACCGATCGTTTCGATGGTAAGCAAAACGTCTGCGATCGGGTCCATGCCACCACGCCTGCCCAGTCGACCTCACTCTTGTCGTGGTATGTCTTCCTGCCCGCCTGTATCCAGGCTAGGCAAGTCGCAAGCTCTAGTTCTAGCCTTGCTCCCCCTAACAGTGCGCCCCTAAAACCTGTCAAAGGGATGTGGTAATTGCCGTTTTGGTTAAGGTCCCTGCTCCATAACCTCAATCGGGGCAGGCTCGGGTTGCTCAAGGGACTCAGCCCCGGATTCCCTTGAGCGTTGTAGGGATTTTTTCTGATCCCATCGTTCCAACCCATCCCTCAGGGAGCCAACCCTGCCGTAGCCGAGCTGTTGCAATTGATAGGCCACCAAGGCACTGCGGTTGCCCCGGGAGCAACAGCAGGCGATCGGGGTGGCCAGGTCGGGCACCAACTGATCGATAACCAGCCCCAGTTCGGCGCGATCAATGCGCATTGCCCCCTCCAGGTGACCCACAGCAAACTCATCGGGCTCGCGCACGTCAATCAGTACGGCGCCCTGCTTAAGCCAGTTGCGCAGGGACCTGGGGCTCAGTTCCACGATCGAACGTCGGGCCTCGGCAACTAGCCGGTCATAGGCCGCCCTGGCTCCCACGTCGCCCTGGTTGGGATCGTGGCCCTTGTTGTTGGCATCGCAACTTCCCTCGCTGCTGCCATCTCCCTTGCCCTGGCCAACTGCGATCACGGCAGCTGTAGCGGCCAACCGGCAATGGCGCGGCTGCCGTCGGCGCGGCGCAATTGGCTGATGCCCATGAGCAGCAGGGGTATCCCTAGTAACAGGGGTAGAAGAAAGCTGCCACCAATGATCAACAAGGTGGGGCCTAAGTTATTGGGGAGTTCGCCGATTGGGGCCGTTGGAGCTTGTTCCGCCATGGGGTGGTCCCAGGATGACCCCATTGTTGAAACCTGATTGCCGAGCAGGCGTGGCTGAAACCACATCGGCGAGCTCCCCAAGGCACTCCAGCCGGCGTCCCACCAGCCGATACCGGCATTAGGGGGCCTGGGCCCAAGGTGTCCCAGCCCCTGCCCTAAAGGCGCCCCTGGCCAGGCGCCATTAGGCTGTAAGAACGCAGGTGGCACGATGGCCTGCCCTCTGGGACCCATCCGCTGACCTTCACCGACTTTCAGGCGCCGGGGACGGCGACTCGCCCGCTGCGGCGCAGCGATTTTGAGCTGGAGGCCTATCGCACCAGCGATAACGGCCGGGCCTTGTGGCAAGTGATCAGCACCCTGGCTCCCATGGCTGCGCTCTGGTGGTTGATCCCCCAAGTGATGGCCGGTCCGCTGGCGCAGCGACTGCTGCTGGTGCCGATCCTGGCCCTACTGGTGCTCTTTTCGTCTCGCAGCTTTTCGCTGATGCACGATTGCGGTCACCGCTCCCTTTTTGCCAGCCGCTGGCTGAATCAGGTGTTTGGTTTTGCCTTTGGGGTGATCAATGGCATCCCCGAGCATCCCTGGTCGCGGGGCCATGCGTACCACCACAAACACAATGGCAACTGGGACCGCTACCGCGGCCCTTCGGCCCTATTGACCCTCGACCAATACCGCTCCCTCTCCCCCTTCAACCAACGCCTCTATGGCTTAAGCCGGCATCCGTTGATGTTGCTGCCGGGTGGATTTTTCTACTTGGTGATTAAGCCGCGTATCGCCCTGATTTTAGCCCTTGTCGATTTAATTGGTTCAAGATTCAAGGGCCCTAAGGCAACCCCACCTAAGCGCTACCAACCGACCCAAGCTGAACTTGCCGATTTGATTGCCAATAACCTGCTGGTGATCGCCAGCTGGTGGGCCATGGGCCAGTGGCTCGGGCTAGGTCTGTTTTGGTGTTGTTACGCCACCGTGATGACTTTCTCGGCGGCGATCTTCATCTGCATCTTTTTTGTGCAGCACAACTACGCCGGCTCCTATGCCAGTGGCAATGAGGGCTGGAGCTATCTGCAGGGGGCCGTGGCCGGTAGCAGCAATCTGGAATTGCCTTGGATTTTGAACTGGTTTTCGGCCGACATTGCTTTCCACAGCATCCACCACCTTTGTGAGCGGATTCCCAATTACCGTCTGCGTCAGTGCCACGAGCGCAACGCCCACCTGCTTACAGGGGCCAAACGCCTGAGCCTGGCCGAGATCCCTGACTGCTTCCGCTACATCCTCTGGGACTCCAAGGACCTGCGCTTAATCTCATTAGTTGAAGCAACTGGCTAACTCTTAGCTCGTCAGCTCTGTAGGCAGTTAACCCAGCCAAAGCAATCTAGACCGTCTGGCCCTAATCAGTTGGCCATCGCTGGGTAGTCGAGCGGTTCAAAGAATTTGGGCCAGAAACTGGCGGCTGCGCTCGTGCTGGGGGTGGTCAAAGAAGCGTTCCGGTGTGGCCTCTTCCACCACCTGGCCATCGGCCATTAACACCACCCGATCGGCCACCTGGCGCGCAAAGCCCACCTCGTGGGTCACCACCACCATGGTCATGCCATCGGCTGCCAATCCCTGCATGACCTCCAGCACCTCCCGCACCATCTCCGGATCGAGGGAGCTAGTCGGTTCATCAAAGAGCAGGATGCGCGGCTCCATGCAGAGGGAGCGGGCGATCGCCACCCGTTGCTGCTGGCCGCCGGAGAGTTGGCCTGGAAACTTATGGGCCTGCTCGGCTATGCCAACGCGCTCCAGCAGGGCCATCGCCTGGCTCAGCACCTCCCCTTTAGGGCGCCTGCGCACCAGAACCGGCGCCAGGGTGAGGTTGTCGAGCACCGAGAGATGGGGGAACAGATTGAACTGCTGGAACACCATCCCGACCTCGCGCCGGATCGCATCGATCTTGCGCCGGTCGTCATTCAGGGCGATGCCATCGACCGTGATCGAGCCTTTCTGAAACTCCTCCAGGGCATTGAAGGTGCGGATGAAGGTGCTTTTGCCGGAGCCCGATGGGCCCATGATCACCACCACTTCGCCCCGTTGAACGGTGAGATCCACGCCGCGTAGGGCATGGAAGCCATTGGGATACCACTTCTCAACCCCCCGGGCCTCAATCATGGCGGGGCTCTTAGGGACCATTGCGTTGGCAGGCATGCTCTCGGCAGTCATGGGCTCGGAGGAAAGGGCTTGGGGCTTCGGCTAAGGAGGCTTGGGTAAGGACTAAAGCGCTTGTTTCAGCTGGGGCTTGAGTGCGGTGGTTATCGGCCCAGACTGGGTGGATTCAGACGCCGTTCCAGGGCCCGGCTGCCCAGGCCCAAGGCCGCGCAGCAACACCAAAACAGCACCGCCAAGGTGAGATAGACCTCGGCGCTCTTGCCTAAGAAAAGCGGATTGGCCATCACGCTGCGGGCCGTGCCGAGAAGATCGAGCAAGCCGATCAGGGACAGCAAGGTGGTGTCCTGCAGCAGGGAGATGAACTGGCCCACCGTGGCCGGTAGAGCAATCCTCAGGGCCTGGGGAAGCACCACCTGGGCCAGGGCCTGGGGCAAGCTCAGGCCGAGGGAGCGGGCCGCCTCCAGTTGGCCCCGGGGCACGGCCGCTAGGCCGGAGCGAACCGCCTCCGCCAGGTAGGCGGCCGAAAAGAAGGTGAGGATCCAGGCCGCCCGCCAGATGCGATCGGGCGCCAGGCCCCCAGGCAAAAGGAAGCCCAGGATGTTCTGGCCCAAAAACAGCAGGGTGATCAGGGGCGCGCCCCGGATGAACTCGATGTAAAGCACCGAGCCCCAACGCAGCAGGGGCAGGGAACTGCGCCGGCCCAGGGCCAGCAACACCCCTAGGGGGGCACTGAGCAGGATCGCGAAACTGGCCTCCACCAGGGTCAACAGCAGGCCTCCCCATTCGTTGGTGCCCACGGGCACCAAGCCCAACCCACCGCCAATCAGCACCATGCCCACCAGATAAAGCAGGGGCCAAACCAGGGGGAGGGCCCGGGTTGCCGCCTTGCCCAAGCGGCTGCCGTAGCGCCCGGCCAGCCACCGCATTAGCAGCAGCAGGCCTGTCAGCCCCCACCAGCGGACCTGGATCGACAGGGTGAGCCCCAGGGCCGCCGGTGCCCAGCTGCCTAGGGCCACCAGCACAATCGCGCCAATCCGGTCATTGCGGGGCCAGAGGGCCGTGATCGGCCGGTCCCGCAGCGGCAGGCCCCTGAGGACTCCCCAGCTCAGGCCTGTGGCGGCGACGAGCAGGGCCACCAGCAGCCAGAGACGCCACTGCTGCTCGATCGGGTAGCGGCCCACCGCAAAGAGGGTGCTGTTGGCCTGGATCACGGCCCATTGGGCCTGGGTCAGGGCCCAATGCAACAGCCGGTAACCGACCGCCGCCAGTCCGGTGATCAGCAGCACACTCACCAGCCCATCGAGGGGGTTGGCGAAGAGCTCCTTGCGCAGGCTTGTTGGCGTGACTCGTGGCATCGGACCCATTCAGCGTTCCTTGATCTGGACCAACCGGTTCAGGCCATTCATCACGAGGGAGATCACCAGATCGATGGCGAGGTAGGCCGCTAAAAGAATCACGATCACCTCAATCGCCCGACCGGTTTGATTGAGGCTCGTCTCCGCCACTGAATAGAGGTCGGTGTAGCCGCAGGCCACTGCCAGGGAGGAATTCTTGGCTAGGGAGATGTACTGGGTGTTGAGTCCCGGCACGATCACCCGCAGGGCCTGGGGAATGATGATGCGCCGCAGGCTCAGCAGGGGGCCCAGCCCCAGGGAGGTGGCCGCCTCCCACTGACCCTTGGGCACGGCGGCAATGCCACCGCGCACCACCTCGGCAATGAAGGCAGCTGTGTACACCACCAGGCCAGTGAGCAGGGCGCCGAATTCGGGCGTAAACCGCAGTGGCGCCTGCCAGACCCCATCCACCAGGCTCGGTCCAGTCCAATGGAGCCCGCCTTCAAAACCTGGCAGGAACAGGCCCGATTTGGCCAGCACAATCCCCGGTAACTGGATCGCTGCCGCCCCATTCGGCAGGGCAAGAAACACCACGAAATACCAGAACACCAGTTGCAGCAGCAGGGGGATGTTGCGGATCACCTCCACATAGATCCGGGCCAGCCGTTTGACCAGGCCATTGCTGCTGAACGAGGCGCTGCCCACCAGGGTTCCCAGCAGGGTGGACCCAACAAAACCCAGGCCCACAACCCGCAAGGTGTTGACCAGGCCGGCCAGCAGGCCGCGCCAATAGGGATCAGAGGCGCTGAAGGGCAGCAGGGATTCGGCGATGTCGAAGCTGGCCGGTTGGCCCAGCCAGCGCCAGCTGAGCAACAAGCCGGCCGCGCTCAGGTTGCGCACCAGGTTGCCAAGCAAAAAGGCGATCACCACCACCAGCACCAGGCCTACGGCCGCTTGGACCAGCCAGGGCACCAGGCGCCGGTTTTGCCACCAGGGGGGACTAGCGCTCAGGCGGCCGGCCATCAGCGGAAGGGCGGCGAATAGATCAGGCCGCCCTGGCTCCACTGGCGGTTCAGACCCCGATCCAGCTTCAGCTTGGAGCCGGGGCCCACATTGCGATCAAAGACTTCGCCGTAGTTGCCGACCGCCGCAATTTCCTTCACGACAAAATCGGCCGGCAAGCCCAGGGTCTTGCCGAAGTCCCCTTCTACCCCGAGGAAGCGGCGCAGGTCGGCCTGATTGGGGTTGGCCTTGGCTTGGGCCAGCTTGGCGGCCACATTCGCCTTGGTGATGCCCAGCTCCTCGGCCTGCATCAAGGCGTAGACGCTCCAGCGCACCGCATCCGACCACACCGGATCGGCGTTGGTGGTGGCGGGGGTAAGGGGCTCCTTGCTGAGCACTTCGCCCAGCAGCAGGTGGGCGGAGGGGTCTGGGAAGCTGGTGCGCTTGGCGGCCAGCTGGGAGCGGTCGCTGGTCACGGCTAGGCAGCGGCCCTGCAGGTAGGCGGCGTAGGTCTGGTCGCCGGTCTGGAACTTCAGGGGCGTGTAGGTGGCCTTGAGCTCGCGCATGCGGTCGGCCAGGTTGAGCTCGGTGGTGGTGCCGCTTTCCACGCAGATCGGCTTGCCGGCTAGGTCCTTGAGGCTCTTGACGCCACTGCTGGCGGCCACCATCACCCCCTGGCCGTCATAGAAGGTGGTCGGGGCAAAGCTGAGGGCGTTGCCGCCGGCGGCATCGCGGGTGAGGGTTGCTGTGGTGTTGCGCGAGAGCATGTCCACCTCACCACTTGCTAGGGCGGCGAAACGCTCACTGGAGTTGAGGTCCCGGTAGTCAACCTTGGCGGGATCACCCAGCAGGCTGGCGGCCACTGCCTTGCAGACATCCACATCCAGGCCGCTGTAGGCCCCATCGGAGCCCACAAAGCTGAAACCGGGCAACTTGCCATCCACGCCGCAGATCAACTTGCCCCGGCCCTTGATCAGGTCGATCTTCTGGCTCTGCAGGCCACCGCTTTCGGAGGCGCAACTGACCAGCAGCAGGGCTAGTCCCAGGGTGCTGGCGAGCGAGACCTTGGGAAGCAGCTTGCGAAGGACGGGCATGGACCGATTCGAGGTTGGGCGCACTTTGCCAGCAATCAGACCGCCAAGCCCGTGGCAGTTGCCACCAACGGGCTGGATGGTCGCTGCGGCTGGGGTTTGAAGTCGACAGGGCCCTGAGTTCAGTAGGCCCAGCTCAAACGTCCCAGCCAACTGGCTTGAGCGCAGCAGGCGTCAGCTCAACAGGCCCTGCCGCGCCTGCTCGGCAGCCATGCCCGCCACCTGGATCCACTTAGTGCGGCTGGTTTGGCCCCGCACCAAGGTGACGTCCCGTTGGCGCACGCCGAGCTTGCGGGCGACGAACTTGAGCAGGGACCCATTCGCTTCGCCATCCACGGGGGGCGCCTTGAGCCGGATCAGGATCGCGCCCTGCCGTTCCCCGGCGACGGCATCGCAGGGGCTGCGGGGCTGGACCCGGATCGCCACGGCCCCGTCTGCCGACGCTTCTAGGGTCATGGCTGGTTCGCGAGGGACAGCCGCACGATGGCCCATCCAACCCCGGCCCACCAGAACGTCCCAGGGGCCCAGCCCGGCTCCCCGGGCCCTAGTGCCAGCCCAGGCCAGCGGCTGCAGCTACGGCGGCCCGACGACTGGCATGTGCACCTGCGCGATGGCGCCATGCTCAAGGCCGTGGCAGGGGCCACGGCCCGCCAGTTCGCCCGGGCGATTGTGATGCCCAACCTCACTCCCGCGGTGACCACGGCGGCGTCCGCAGCCGCCTATCGCCAAAGGATCCTGGCGGCCCTTGGGCCCGAGGTTGCCCAGGGTTTCCAACCGTTGATGACGGCCTATCTCACCGAAACCCTCGATCCAGCTGAGCTGGTGCGGGGCCAGGCCGAAGGGATAGTCACGGCCGCCAAGCTCTATCCCGCTGGCGCCACCACCAACTCGTCTGCGGGTGTGCGCGATCTGACCGCGATTGCGCCCCTGCTGGAAACGATGGAGCGGATCGGCATGCCCTTACTGGTCCATGGCGAGGTCACCGATCCGGCGGTGGACATCTTTGATCGCGAAGCCGTGTTTCTAGAGCGCCAGTTGCTCCCCCTGTTGGCCCGCCATCCTGGGTTGAAGGTGGTGCTGGAGCACATCACCACCGCCGAAGCGGCGGCGTTTGTGGCCGCAGCCGGCCCCCAGCTCGCCGCCACGATCACGCCCCACCACCTGCACATCAACCGCAACGCCCTGTTTGCCGGCGGCCTGCGGCCCGATTTCTATTGCTTACCGATCGTGAAGCGGGAACGCCATCGCCTCGCCCTGCGCCGGGCGGCCACCTCGGGGGATCCCAGCTTTTTCCTCGGCACCGATTCCGCCCCCCACCGGCGCCAGGCCAAGGAAACCTCCTGCGGCTGCGCCGGTGTTTACAACGCGCCCTACGCGATCGAAAGCTATGCGGCCGTGTTCGAGCAGGAGGGAGCCCTGGGCAAGCTCGAAGCCTTCGCCAGTGAGCACGGTCCGCGTTTCTACGGCCTGCCGCTCAATAGCAGCGTGATCACCCTCGAGCGCCAGGATCCAACCAGCGACCAAGCCGAGACCGTGCCCCTAACCCTGGAGCTGGGCAGCGACGCCGACGCGCCCCTGGCCCTGGTGCCCTTCCATGCCGGCGAGGCCTTGCCCTGGCGACTGATCTGACCATCGCCCCTGGGGTTGATTAGGAAAACCGGTCTGGTCATCGAGGCCTTTACTGCAGGTGGACTCAGGCGAGGGGGCTTGCTGCTGCCTCCTCTCCAGCCTCCAGCTTCAAAGCACTGGCCAGCCAGGGCAAGGTGAGCCCCTGCACCAGCAAATTGAGAACCACCACCACAAAAATGATGCTCTTGGCGTTCTCGGCCAGCACCTGGCCACTGGCCTGATCAATGCCACGGATGCGCGGGATCGCCGTCACCACGTTGTAGGAGAGGGCCAGGGGCACGGCACCGCGCAGGCCACACCAGGAGATCAGCAGCGCCTCTTTCCAGGAGAAAGGCGAAAACGGCTGAAAGACCAGCACGCTCAAGGGGCGGGCCACCAGCATTAGGGCAGCGGCGCTGACCAGGCCCATCGGCACAGACGGCAGCAGATCATTGGGGTTAACCAGTAGGCCAAAGCTCAAAAAGATGGTGATCTCGGTCATGGTGTTGAAGGGCAGCAACACCTCCTGGATCGATTCGTGGTTCACATCCGCCATGCGGTAACGCATGTTGGTCATGAAGACGCCAGTGACATAGACGGCCACAAACCCAGACCCCCCGAGGACATCGGCGCAGCCGTAATCCACGAAGGCGATCGACATGGCAACAACTAGGAGTTGGGCCTTTTCATGCACCAAAAAGTCGATCACAAACTTGGCCACATAGCCGAAGGCGGCGCCCAAAATCAGGCCGGAGCCGATCTGTTGCACGAAACTGCGCAGGCCATCCAGCACCGTGAGTTGCAGGCCCTGTTGGGCGGCTGGAACCTCCACACCTGTGATCACAAACACGCCCAGGACCAGGCTATACACCAATAGGGCTGCCGGATCGTTAAGAGCTGACTCAAATTCAAGAAGATGGCGGAGGCGTGCTGGCACCCGATGGCGCAACTGGGACAGCACGCTCAAGGTGGCCCCGGCGTCGGTGGAGCCCAGGCAGGCGGCGATCAACAGGGCCGCCGCTAGGGGCATGGAATTGGCGATTCCCGGCACGATCTGGGCTCCATTACTCGATGAGAACCAGAAAATCAACAGCCCCAGGGCCCCAGAAGACACAATCACCCCGCCAATGGCGAGGATCAGGCCATATTCAAGAAAGCCACGAATGGCTTTGATATCTGTTTTAAGGCCAGCATAAAACAACAGCAGTGCCAAGCTGAAAGTATGCAGATTTTCGGCTTGATGGTGATCTAGGTCAATGTAATTAATATTGATAAACAAGCCAAGCAGTAGCACACCAAGAATCGCCGGGATACCAATACGGATGGAAAAACGACTGATCGCCAAGGTGCCAAGAAACAGCACCCCGATGAATAGCAACTGGGCCTGAATCGGCACCGCCGCCAGGGCCATCGCGCCGTGGTCGAGCCCTGGCCCCGCAGACCCAGGATTGACGAGGGACACGACACCAACCATTCGTTTGCCATTCGATTATTGGCGCAGATCCTAGGACTGGCCTCGGTGGCGCCCTGGTCCGGGCTTACCCGTGGCAGCCCAGGAGGGCCGCTTGCTCAGCGCTCAAGCGGCCCGCTTCGCGCAACACGGCGGTGATCTGCTCGATCGTTAACACGGCCCGGCTGCGGTAGCCCGCATCGGCTAGCCGCTGGGCCGCAGCGCCGCCATGGTCGATGAACACCACCACATCGTCGACCCGCAGGCCGGAACTTTCCAGCTTGCCGATCCCTTCCAACACGCTGCCGCCAGTGATCAAGATGTCGTCCACCACCAGGGCCGTTTCCCCCTCCTGAAAATCCCCCTCAATCAGGCGCCGGGCCCCATGGGCTTTCACTTCCTTGCGGGGGTAGATCAGGGGTTTATGCAGCAGCAACGACAGCCCCGTTGCTGTGGGTAGGGAGCCATAGGGGATCCCGGCGATGCGATCGAAGGCAAGATCGCTGATCAAGGTGCTGTAAGCATGCAGAACCCGGTGAAAGATATTGGGGCTGGAGATGATGCGGCGTAGGTCGATGTAGTAATTAAAGAGGGCTCCCGAAGCCTGCACATACTCGCCAAAGAGCAGGCAGCCAATATCAAACAGATCGACGATCAGGCTGTCAAGTTGTTCTGTTCTTGCTGGCGGCAGCCAGAGATCACAACGGTCGGCGGCGGGCTGGCGAGCGTTGATCACCCGGTCGCGCAGGGTGGCAATCTGGCCCTTGAGTTCCGCCACCCGCTCGCCGAGGCGATCCTCCATCAGCATGTTCTGGGGTACGGGCAGCAACAGGCCGTCGGCGGCATTGCCCAGCCCCGCCTGCAGCAGGCTTTCAAGCCGTTCCTCCTCGCCCCAGAGGCTGCGCAGGATTAACACATGGTCGGGAGCTAGGTTGCGGACCCGGGCCAGGATTTCAGGGTCACTGGTGCCCACTTCCAGCAACAATTGCTCCGGCGTGGCCCAGAGGCGACTTTCAGCCACGATGCGCAAGTAGAGCGGATTGGCCTCATTGGGATGGTGCTGGAGGATGCGGGAGGCGGGGCTGGAACTGTGGCAGCTAATCACCACCGCCCGGTCCGTATGCAACAAAAAGGGAGCCGCTAGATCGTGGCCCGCCAGGGGCGAGAGCGACACGGCATCGACATTGAGATCCTCGAAGACGTAGTGGGCCAGGGCCGAGGCCGAGTTGAGGTCGGCGTGTTTGGCATCGAGAATTAAGGGGATCTCCGGCGGCACGAGCTCGCGCACTTCCTGCAGCAGGTCGAGGCCCACGGCGCCCAGGGCCTGATAAAAGCCCAGGCTCGGCTTGAAGGCGCAGACGTGGTCGGAGGTCTCCTCGATCACCGCCTTGATCCAGCGGCGCGACTGGGACAGAAACGAGCCGCCGCCCCCGCCGCGATGGCGGTTCCAGCTTTGAAGCATCTCCGGATTGGGGTCCAGGCCCGTAATCAACAGCGATTGGCGGCTGGCGATCGCTTCGGTGAGCTTGAGGAAGAAGGTCACGCCATTGCTGGACCAGGCACCGGCGGCCAGGGCAAGGGGCCAGGCTGGCATGAACCCCGGCCTGGATCGGGCCCGTGGACCGTTCTCCCCTTGGTTCGGCACGGAGCAGCACCCATCACTCCACCCTGATCTCGGCGGAGCGGAGTCCCGATGCCGGTAAGCGTCAGGCCCAACTCAGGGACTGACGGCAACCCCGGACTTCGGAGCGCTAACAGCCGCTGGCGCTGCGTCCGGCGCCCTGGCCGGAATCACGAGCACCGGAATCGCCGCATGGGTGAGAACCCGTTGGGTTTCGCTGCCCAGCAGGAGCGCCGCCAGACCGCGCCGACCATGGGAGGCCATCACGATCAGGTCGCAACCCCGGTCGCTGGCGGCCGCCAGAATGGCCTCGTAGATGGTGGGGTTAATGGTGGTGAGGGTGTCGCAAGGCACGCCTGCCGCCTCGGCCTGGAGGCGGGCCTGGTTGAGCAGCTGCTCGGCATGGGCCGCGTGGGCCTGGGCGAAATGGTCATTGATCAACGGATCGAGCACCATGCCCTCCCCAAACAGGCTCACCTCCGGATGGATAGCGGGACTGTCCTGAACATGGAAAAAGGTGATCCGGGCGCCGGCTGCCTGGGCCAGCTGCACCGCCCGCGCCACCGCGTCCTTGGCCAGCAACGAGCCATCAGTGGGCACGAGCAGATGGCGAAACATCCCAACCCTCGTCGGTTGGCCCCAGGCTAGGTCGATTGGCCGGATCAACTGGCTCCAGCAATCAAGCTTGGTGGCGTGGCAGGTTCAGGGACCGTGGGCTCCAGCGGCGCCTTGCCAGCCCGCCAGGTGGGAGGCTCCGCTGGAGCGGGCAAGGGCCCGGGCCGAGGGCAGGGCCGGCTCTAGGCGGTCGGAGCTGAACGGGGGAAGGGTGCGGCTGCGCAGCCAGGCACCCCAGCGGAATTCATGGAAGGGGATCAGGGGAGCCGCCGCCACCACCCGCTCCCGCTTCAATTTCCAGACCAGGCTGCGGTAGGGATCGTCCTGGGTGTCGGTGAGCCTCGCCGGCAGGGCGCTGGGGGGCAGGGGGCCCAGACCCCGGCCATCAAACAGATAGAGCCAGCCCCGTTGATGCAGGGCTTGCAACACCTGATGGGGATCCCTGAAGGGCAGTTCCAGGGCCACATAGCCAAAGGCGGTCGCGCCTGGATCCTCTTCCATCAGACCCCGGAGCCGGTGGTGGCGATCGACCATCCAGAGGTCCCCGGCCTGGCTGCGCACCAGGGGGGTGGGTTTTTGGCGCAGGTAGCGGCGCCGCTCCTCGGGGCTGTCCTTGGCGAAGTCGACTTGGCGGCTGCGGATCTCGGCCATGCCCACACACATCTGGGTCGGCCGCAGGATCGACAGGGGCACTTCCAGTAGGGGGCTGTCGCTGGGGGGGGGCGGCAGGGGTTGGAAGGGGAGGAGACGCAGAGCCATCAAGCGACCCTAGGGCGATTCGGGAGTGCGGTTTGTTCAGCCAGGGACTGCCAGGAGTCCATAGGGTTCGTGATCGGCAGGGCTGGTGATGCCGAGCTGCTGGCGCCATTGCGCCACCGGCCAATGCCAGCCCTCCTCCCAGCGGGCAAGCCAGAGGGCCTGAGCGCTGAAGCCGGTCGAGGTGCCATGGGCAATCGCGCGGGCCATCAGGGCATAGCTCGAGGTTTTGAAGCTAAAACGACTCACCTGGGCGGCATTGTTCAACATCACGTAGGCGGGGAAGCCAATCTGGGCCGCCGTGATCGCCAGCACGCCACTTTCCCCCTCCGGCGTAGTGCCAAAGCCACTCACCACATGGTGGATGTCGTGGGTGGTGGCAATCCGTTGGGTCAGCCAGTGGGCATCACTGACCAGTTGTCTCGGCCGAAAGAACTCCGGGTCATAGCCGCGGCTGAGCATCAGGTCGGCGTAGGAGCGGCCCAGGCTGCCCTCAGGCAAGGACCCCAGAAACGCCATGTCCGGCTGCAGGGGTGGATAGCGTCCATCGATCAGGGCCGCCCCTTCCTCAGAGAGGCGGCAGCGCCGCAGGCAGTCCGCCATCTGGGGCGAATCGATCAGGGAATCGACCAGATTGGCAATCGCCCTTAGATCGCCGCCACTACGGGCCACCCCGATAATGGCAACCAAATTACAAAGGGTCGTTTTAAGTTGCTTACCGAGGGCCACAGACAATCAATATTTTTTCGATTCTAGGACTTGATCGATTTAATACAATGTCCTCTTGTGGGGATTGATTGCTTCGGTGGTGAGCCCGATACGGCTTGCAGTTGTTGTCTCTGTTGGAGGGTCCGGGGATCCCCTCGCGACGGCAGCCACGGTTCGGGCCACCGATCGCTGACAATCGAGCCATCTGCCAGGCCTTGCCCGTTTGTCTCTCTCCGCCCTGGTTGCTAGCGCCAGCCTGCCCCCAGCCCTCTACAGCCCTGGAGTTCTGACCACTGCCCTGGTCACCAAGTCGTCCCTGTTCGGAATTGGGATTGCCTTCAGCCCCCTGCACATCGCCGTGGTGGCCCTGCTTCTGTTGGGCAAGGCACCCCTGCAGCGGGCCATGGCCTACGTGAGCGGTTGGGCCCTGGCTAATGCCCTGGCGATCGTGGTGCTCACCCTGGTGGGCGAGACCTTCTCGATCAGCCTCAACCATGGCGAACGGGAACAGGTGCTGATCGACCTGCTCGGCGCCGGTGCCTTAGTGGGCCTGGGCCTCTACCAACTCACCCCCCAGGCCAACATCGGTGAAGAGGGCATGGCCCTACGGCTGATGAACCAGCTGCCCGACTTCAACACCGTCACCCTGGTGTTGATCGGAGCCACCAGCGCCCTGCTCACGCCGGAAAATCTGGTCTTCTATCTCAAGGAGGCCGGTCTGCTGCTGCTCAACGAGCCCGGCCTCAAGGCCGATGCCGAAGTCACGGGTCTGTTCACCCTGGTGGCCAGTTCCCTGCTGCTGCTACCACCGCTGGCTTGGCTCGTGAGCCGGGGCGCCATCCGTGAACCGATCGCCCGCCTGGAGGATTGGTTGCAACACAAGGCTGAATGGCTGGTGGGTGTGCTGGCCCTGGTGCTTGGGGCCTACTTGCTATACGAGGGCCTGCACGGCCTCGATTTAATGCGAGCCATCTGATGGAACGACAGCTCAGTCAGGCCTGATCCCCCAAAGCGGGTAGGAGCCAGTCACGGGTTCAGGGGCTGCCAGCCTCCGCTCTGGCCTGGCGCCATCAGGCTTTGGCTGCCCAGGCCCCTGCTGCCGGGGATGGGGCTTCCCTGGTGCCCTTGGGGCGGCTCCAACAGGGCCAGTCCCGCCCCAAGCGCTAACAGGGCCAGCACAGCCCACCAGCCTGGCTTGAGTTGATAGAGAAGGGCCAGTAACGGCTGCTTCCTGTTCTGCCCGTGGGTCCGGGGGCGGCGGCCCTGGCCACGGGTTCCCGACAGGGGCGAGCCACAACGCCCACAAACCATGCGACCGGCCAAGCTGCGATCGGAGCGCACGGACCAGCTGCCGCAATTGGGACAGGCCATCGGCTAGGGAAAGACGGGTGCGCCTGGGGCGCCGGCGGATCGAAATCGTATCGGCAAGATCTAGCCCCCGAAGGCCCTGGGCCTTTAGGGCCAGGCCACCAGGGCCACTGGTTCGTACTTGGTGAAAACCACCCGCCAACCCCGGTGGGCCAGGGCCTGGAGCCCGGCCTGGAAAGCCTCGGTATCCCCCTCGGCCAGCCAGCGGGCCTTGAGGATCGGCAGGGTTTCGCTCATCTCAGCGAGGGGAATCTCCACAAGCAGCAGGCTTGTGTCACCGCACGCCCGTTGCAGGGGGCCCTCATCACTGCGTTGCCACAGCCGCAAGAGCAGCTCTAGGACCAGACTGAGGCCCTCCGGGCCTGGATCGCCGTGGTGGGCGGCGGCGGCGCTTTGGGAGCGACCGCCAATCGGCAGGCTGCGCTTGCCGTTCAGTTCCACCAGGGCGAGGGCGACCAGGTAGGGGGCATCAGCCATGGGGAGAACCCAACACTCCCCCACCATGCCCCACGGTCAGAACTGGATCGACGTTGATCGGGGGATGGGCCCGATTAATGGCGAAATGAATAGGCGAGAACCGCTCAGGAGCACGCACTCAAGAGCGCTGCTGGTCTGGCCGCTCCTCGGGCACGATCGCCCCGGCCACCGGGCAGACCTGCAGGCAGATTCCGCAGTCGATACAGGTGTCGAAATCGATCCAATAGAAGGCAGTGCCTTTGCTATTAGCGCCGCTGCCGGGGTGGATGCAGGCCACCGGACAGGCATCCACGCAGTCGGCCACACCCTCGCAGACATCGGTGAGGATCGTGTGGGCCATTGGGGGATCAAAGCGACCGCGATCCTAGGCAGGGCCTTAGGCGATCCAGAGGGTGGAGCCACAGCCTCGGCGGGCCGCTTGCACTTCCGCCTCGGCGGCCGTGGCACAGGGGCGGCTCAACAGTTCGGCCGCTTGTCCCTGGCTATGCAGCGTTTCGAGCTGGTCGAGGGCCTGGGCCAGCTGGCTGGCCTGGCCGTAGGCCACCAGGATCGGCCCCTGGCCAGGGGCGTCCCCTGACCGGGCGCTGGCCGTAGCCTCAAGCAGGTCTCGGATCGGCTCTACGGCGAAGCCAAAGCCCATGCCAGCCGCCATCGCCTGGCTGTCTGCCCCGCAGAAGCGGCCCACTAGGGCGTCGTAGCGGCCGCCACTGGCAATTTCCACCGGGGCCGTGTCCGCCCCCTGGCAAACCACCTTGAGCACCAAACCGTCGTAAAGGGCGAAATGGGGCTGGAAGGTGGGATCGAAGCTGAGGCCCACCCCCTGGGCAGCGGCGGTAGGAGCCAAGGCGTCCAGGGTCGTGGCCAGGGTCTCGAGGAGGGCACAGGGGCCCAGCAACTGCTCCAGTTGATAGAGCACCGCCACCGGCTCGCCCCGCAGTCGCATCAACCGTTGCAGGCCCTGGCGTTGGACCTCAGGCAAGGGCAGGGCGGCAATCGCCATGAAATCAAATCCCGTTAAGGCCTGCCTGGCGGCCGTGCGCTGATCGGCCGGCACCTGATCCAACAGCGCGGCAAGCACGCCGTGGTGGCCAAGCAACAGCTGGGTTTGCTGCTTCTGGCCTAGGCCGAGGCTGCGCAGGCAGGCGAGCAATAGACGCAACAATTCGCTGTCATCAGCGGCGCTGGCTCCCCCCAGGAGTTCCACGCCGCTCTGCAGTTCTTCGACAATTTGTTGGCCGCCCCCGGCCCCACCACCGTCGGCCTGACGGCTGCGGTAGATCGGGCCGGTGTACCAGAGCCGCAGGGGCCGGCTGCGGGCTGCCATGCGGGTACCGGCAGCCCGGGCGATCGAGGCCGTCATCTCGGGCCTGAGGCCCAGGGCCTCCTCGGTCGCAAGCCGGACCACCTCGCGACCATCGATGCCACCTCCGGCCTGGAGGGTTTCCAGTCGTTCAATCGTCGGTGGCGCCACCTCCTCGTAGCCCCAGAGGCGATAGACCGCGGCCAGCTGGCTGACCAGGGTGCGGTTTCCATCCACCTGCTGGGGATTGAGGTCCCTGGCGCCGGCGGCGGGTTGCAGGGCCATGGGACTGGGAACAGCGGCGATCTGTTGCGGATCCTATGGAGCCGGGGTCAACTCTCCAGGGTCATGGCCCCGGCCTGATCGAGCTCCGGGGCGCCATAGCTGGCCCCGGCCAGGGGTGAGCAGGCCGCCAGCCCCTCGATCAGGGGCTGGCGCAGGCCGGGGGCGCAGGCGATCAGCCGCCCTTCGGCCAGGTTGATTGGGCCGCCGTCGTAGGCGCATACCTGGCCCCCTGCCTGCTCCACCAACACCACGCCGGCGGCCAGGTCCCAGGGGGAGAGGCCCCGTTCCCAGTAGCCATCGAGGCGGCCGGCGGCCACAAAGGCCAAATCCACCGCCGCCGCCCCGGGCCGGCGCACGCCACGCGTGCGGTGGGTGAAGTAGGCGAATTCGGCGTAGTTGTTGTCGAGCCGCGTGTGGCGGTCGTAGGCAAAGCCCGTCACCAGCAGTGAGGAGCCCAGGTCCTGGCAGGCGCTGACCTGGATGGGCTGGTCGTTGCACCAGGCCCCCAGGCCTGGGGCCGCCCAAAAGTGTTGCTGCAGGGCCGGCACGGCCAAGGCCCCCAGCAGGGGGCGTCCCTGCCAGGTGAGGCCGATCGAGGTGGCAAAGAAGGGAAAGCCGTGGGCGAAGTTGGTGGTGCCATCGAGGGGATCGACGCACCAGGCCAGGTCCGATTGGCCTTCCTTCCAGCCGCTTTCTTCGGCCAACACCCCGAAGTCGGGGGTGTGGCGCTGCAGCACGGCCAGAACGGCCGCCTCAGCCGCCTCGTCGGCTTCGGTCACCAGGTCGCCGGCGCGGCCCTTTTCGTGGATGCGCTCCAAGTGGCCGAAATGGTGCATCAACCGCTCAGCGCCGGCGCTGGCGGCCTCCCGGGCCACGGCCACTAGGCGTTCCAGGGCTGGATGGTCCAGGCCGGAGTCCTGCAGGCTCAGGTCGGAGCAGCGGCTGGGCTGGCTCATTCGTCGTCGAGGGGCAGGCCAGGACGCACCTTGCCACGGCCAAAGAAGCGGCCGAACTGCAGGTCGTAGACCTCGTCCTCATCCTGGGTTTCCACCTCCAGCGGGCCCAGGGCCCGGGCGACGCAGAGCAGGCCGTAGCCCTTGCCGCGCACTTCTTTGGACAACCCCAGGGATTCACGCTGGTCGATCTCACCGCTGAGCACCCGCACGGCGCAGGCGGTGCAACAGCCATTGCGGCAGCTGAAGGGCAAGGGCTGGCCCTGGGCTTCAAAGCTGCGCAGGATGTACTCGCCTTCGGGCACGTCCAGGCGGATGGTGCGCTGCTCTTGACGCCAGTGCACCGTGATCGGGAAATGCTGCGCCATCTGGGGCCCTGGGGGGTGACTGCTACATTCTCCCAGTTGCCCCACTAGCCCCCGAACTTAGGGAGAGGTGGCCGAGTGGTCGAAGGCGCAGCATTGGAAATGCTGTATAGGGGCAACTCTATCGAGGGTTCGAATCCCTCCCTCTCCGTTGAAAACCGGCTCACGCCGGTTTTTTTATGGCTTGTTTTCGAAGTCCCCAGGCTGGGGATTGGTCAGCCGGTTGGCAGGACGGCTGCTGTGGGGGAGATCAGGGCTTTCGGGCCGTTAGTTTGGGTTTTCCATGCGCGGATCCATGGGGCGGATCGTTGGCATCGACCTTGGCACCACCAACTCCGTGGTGGCGGTGCTGGAAGGCGGCCGTCCCCAGGTGATCGCCAGCGCCGAAGGGGGGCGCACGACCCCCTCGGTGTTGGGCTTCAACAGGGAGCAGGAGTTGCTGGTGGGCCAGTTGGCCCGGCGCCAGTTGGTGCTCAATCCGCGCAATACCTTTGCCAACCTCAAGCGCTACGTCGGTCGGCGCTGGGATGAATTGGAAGAGGGCAGCCTGGCAGTGCCCTACACGATCCGGGCCAACGACCAGGGCAACGTGCGCGTGGTCTGCCCGGCCACGGAACGGGAATACGCCCCCGAAGAACTGGTCGCCAGCCTGCTGCGCAAGCTCGTCGATGACGCCGCCACCTACTTGGGCGAGCCGGTCGAGGCGGCGGTGATCACCGTGCCGGCCTATTTCAACGATGCCCAACGCCAGGCCACCCGCGATGCCGGACGCCTCGCCGGCATCAGCGTGGAGCGGATCCTCAACGAACCCACCGCTGCAGCCCTGGCCTATGGCTTCGATCGCAGCGCCGTCAAACGGGTGCTGGTGTTCGACCTGGGGGGTGGCACCTTCGATGTGTCGGTGTTGCGTATCACCAATGGCGTCTTTGACGTCAAGGCCACCAGCGGAGACACCCAACTCGGCGGCAACGACTGGGATCGGCGCATCGTCGATTGGCTGGCTGAAGCCTTTTTGGCCCAGCACCAAATCGACCTACGCCGTGATCGCCAGGCCCTGCAGCGGCTCACCGAAGCGGCCGAAAAAGCCAAACAGGAGCTCTCCGGCGTTCAGAGCACGCCGATTTCCCTGCCCTTTATTGCCACCGTTGACGCCGGGCCCCTCCACATCGAAACGACCCTGGAGCGCCGCACCTTTGAAGGCCTCTGCGGTGACCTACTCGATCGCCTACTGCGCCCCGTGCAGCGGGCCCTGCGCGATTCGGGCCTAGCCGCCGAAGACATCGACGATGTGGTTTTGGTTGGCGGCAGCACCCGGATGCCAATGGTGCAAGCCATGGTGCGCACCCTGGTCCCCCTGGAGCCCTGCCAATCGGTCAACCCCGACGAGGTAGTGGCGATCGGTGCCGCCGTCCAGGCCGGCATTCTCACCGGCGAATTGCGCGACCTGATGCTCAATGACGTCAGTCCCCTTTCCCTGGGTCTGGAAACCATTGGCGGCGTGATGAAGGTGCTGATTGCACGCAATACGCCGATTCCGGTGCGCAAATCCGATGTGTTCTCCACCTCGGAGGCCAATCAAAACTCGGTGGAAATCCATGTGCTCCAGGGGGAGCGCCAGATGGCCAGCGACAACAAGTCCCTGGGCCGCTTCCGATTGTCGGGGATTCCACCGGCGCCCCGGGGTGTGCCCCAGGTGCAGGTGTCCTTTGACATCGACGCCAACGGCCTGCTGCAGGTGTCCGCCACCGACCGCACCACGGGCCGCCAACAGAGCGTCAGCATCCAGGGGGGCTCCAACCTCAGCGAGGAGGAGGTCCAGCGCCTGCTGGCCGAGGCCGAGCAGAAGGCCACCGAAGATCGGCGCAAACGCAGCGAGATCGACCGCCGCAACCGGGCCCAGACCCTGGTGGCCCAGGCGGAACGGCGCCTGCGCGATGCCGCCCTGGAACTGGGGCCCTACGGGGCCGACCGCCAGCAACGGGCCGTGGAACTGTCCTTGCGCCAGGTGCAGGACCTGCTCGCCGCCGGCGACCTGGCCGAGCTGGAGGTGGCGGTGAGCGAACTGCAGGAGGCCCTCTATGGCCTCAATCGCCGCCTCACCAGCGAGCGGCGCAGTGAGGCGGGCGGCCCTCTCCAGGGCCTTAAAAACACCCTGGGCTCCCTCAAGGATGAGTTGTTCGCCGACGACGACTGGGATGACTGGGACCGGGGCGGCAGCCGCCGCGGCCTACAGGACCCCTGGCGGGAGTCCAGCTGGGGAGGTGAGCTCCGCAGCGACCTGGGCAGCAACTGGGGAGGCAGTTCCACTCTCGGTGGAGTGGGCATGCCCCCTTCCCGTGGGGATGGCCGCGATCGCTATGAACCCAGGGCCGATTGGGGCCAGGGTCGGGATCGCGATCAGACCTTGGACCGTTCCGCTTTCCCCTCAGGAGAACGCTCAAGAGAGCGCTTCGATGACCGCCAAGCAGACCGTTCCTTTGAAAGGTCTTCGGATTGGTCTTCGGACAGGTCTGCAGATTGGGCTTCGGACAGGTCTCCAGACAGGTCTCCAGACAGGTCTGCGGACAGGTCCTTTGAACCGCCTGGGGGTCGCTCGGCGGATTGGGCGTCTGAGCGTTCGATCGATCGACCAGGGGATGGGTCCCAGGAACGCTGGGATCCACGCCAAAGGGATCGGGACTTTGACGCCAGCGATGATCGGCCAAGGGATCGCCGGCCAGGCCCGGATGGGGCTGCCATCAATCGCTCTAGTTGGGCTCAGCAGCCAGCCAGCCCCTACGGCTCCTACCCGGAGCGGGATCTTGATCCCTATGCCGGCGAAGGTGGCGCCAACCCCTCCTACGGCCAGCGCCGCGGCGAGCCCATGCCACCCCGGCCCCGCCCGCCCCAGGACGACCCCTGGGCTGAGGACTGAGGCGAGTGTTGGAGAGCCCGCCCCACACCGCCGATCTCTGGGCCGTGCTGGGCCTGGAGCCCGGCGCCGATGCCGCCAGCCTGAAGCGGGCCTTCCGCCAGCAGGCCCGCCTCTGGCACCCAGACCTCAACGGCAATGACCCCGTAGCCGAAGAGCGCTTCAAGGCGGTGAACGCCGCCTACGCGATCCTCAGCGACCCCAGCCGCCGCCAGGCCTGGGAACGGGGCCAGGGGGCAAGCGGCAGCGCTCCGCCGGATCGCTTCGCCAGCGGTTTTCCGGAATTCGACGACTATCTCGACGCCCTTTTAGGGCGGCGCCAGGCCCGAGCCGAACCGGAATTTGGGCCTGTCGGGGCCGATCCCGAGGGTTGGCCGGATCCCCAGGTGCCGGATCCCCAGCCTGAGGCACCAGGTCGGGGCTGGGGGGTAACGCCCTCGCCACCGCCGCCGCCGCCGGTGGTGGCCAGTGTCGATGCCGAAACGGTGGTGGAACTCACGCCGGAGCAGGCCCTCACAGGCGATCGCATCGAACTGGAGCTGGCCGATGGCACGGTGCTGGAAACCTGGACGCCCCCCCTGGCCGGTGATGGCTGGCGCCTGCGCCTGGCCGGGGTGGTAGCCGGCGGTGGCGACCATTTTTTGCAACTGCGGGTGCGCACCGAGGAAGGCCTGCGCATCGATGGGCTGCGCGTGTTGTTTCAGCTGGACCTGGCTCCCGCCGATGCGGTGTTGGGCTGCCGGGTGGCGGTGCCGACCCTGGAGGGGCCAGTGCAACTGCGGGTGCCGGCGGGCTCCTCCAGTGGCCGGTTGTTGCGGTTGAGGGGGCGCGGGCTGGAATGGGGCCACCAGCGGGGCGACCAGCTGGTGGAGATCCGGGTAGTGGTGCCCGAAGAGCTCACTGAGGCGGAAGAGGCCCTCTATCGGCGCCTGCAGCAGCTCGCCAGTGAGGCCGAGGATTAGGGAGGTTTGCACGGGCTGGTGAGACACTGAGGCCTGAGCCGCCAGACCTGCCTTCCATGCCCGTGCACGTGCTCCTCTTTGAAGCGGGCAGCGACACCGAAGGCATCCATTCCCTGGAGGTGAACGGCACCACCTTGGTGTTGCTGTTCGAAGATCCCGATGATGCCGAACGTTACGCCGGCCTGCTTGAAGCCCAGGATTTCCCGATGCCAAGCGTTGAAGCGATCGACCGCGACGAAATTGAACTGTTCTGCACCCAGGCCGGCTACCAGGCCCAGTTCGTGCCAGCGGGCTTCCTACCCCAGTCCGCCGAAGACCGGCTGCTGATCGCCCCACCGGAGCGGAACATGGACGTCGCCAACTGGAAGGAGGAGCTGCTCGGGCAACAGGACGGGGGGGGCGCCGGAACCCCAGCTGGGGAAGTTGAGCCAGCTGAATCTGTTGGCGCCGATGCCGAACTCGAAGCCTTCCGCCGTCGCCTCGAGGGCCTGCTGTGATGGTCCCCGCCCAGGCGTTCCAGGCACAGGGCCGGGGCCACCTGCTCACCGAGCAGGCCCATCAGCTCAGCACCGATCTCGACCAGCTCGCCACCGCTGAACTGGTGCAGCTCTTCTGCGCAGAAGACCGCCGGCCCCAGGAGGCCGTGGCGGCGGCGGCCCCGGCCCTGGCAGCGGCGATCGACGCCATCGCCGATCGACTCGCCCAGGGCGGCCGGCTTTTTTATCTGGGGGCCGGCACCTCCGGCCGCCTGGGGGTGCTAGATGCGGCCGAATGCCCCCCCACCTTCTGTTCGCCACCGGAGTTGGTGCAGGGGGTGCTAGCCGGGGGGGCGGCGGCCCTGCTGCGCAGCTCCGAAGGGCTTGAAGACTTGGAGGCCGCCGGCCAGGCCGACCTTGAGGCCCGGGGCTTCAGCAGCGCCGATGTGCTCGTTGGCATCGCCGCCGGCGGCACCACCCCCTACGTCCACGGCGGCCTGGGCCATGCCCGCCGCCTGGGGGCCCTGGCCATTGCCCTGGCCTGCGTGCCCGCCGATCAAGTGCCCATGCCTGCTGACCTCGACATTCGCCTCATCACCGGGCCCGAGCTGCTCACCGGCTCCACCCGGCTGAAGGCGGGTACGGCCACAAAGATGGCCCTCAATATTCTCTCCACCGGCGTGATGGTGCGCCTGGGCAAGGTGCATGGCAACCGCATGGTGGATGTGGCGGTCACCAACAGCAAGTTGGAGGATCGGGCCCTGCGCATCCTGGCCGACCTGGCCGGCGTTGAACGGCTCCAAGGGGCCCAGCTTCTAGCCGAAACAGGGGGGTCCGTGAAGCTGGCCTTGCTGATGGCCAAGGCGGGGATTTCCGCCGGCGAGGCCAGGGCCAGCCTTGGCCGCCAGGGCCAGTCCCTGCGGGCCGCCCTTCAAGAACAGGGGGCCACTTAGCAGACCCACGCGATAAGAGAGCTCAGTTGCTGCCGTTCTCCCAGGGACCCCAATAGGGCGCTGTGAACAGATCCAGCCGGCTGCGGGTTTCGGCTGGCACGAAGTCCTTGGGGGTCATCAGCGCATGTTGCAGGGCCGTATGGGCGGGGCTGGCCGGGCGCTGCTCGGCGATCCGGGCCGTGGCCCTGGCCAGGATTGATTGGGCCAACTGGGCGTTGGCCTGCAGGTTGGCGATCACCAACTCCACCGTGACGCTGTCGTGGTCCTGGTGCCAGCAGTCGTAGTCCGTGGCCATCGCCAGGGTGGCGTAGGCGATCTCAGCCTCGCGAGCCAGCCGCGCTTCGGCGTGGTTGGTCATGCCAATCACGCTGCAATCCCAGCTGCGATAGAGGTTCGATTCGGCCCGGCTCGAGAAGGCCGGTCCCTCCATGCACAGGTAGGTGCCGCCGCGGTGCAACTGGCGCCCATCCGGCATCAAGCCAGAGGCGGTATCGGCCAGCAGGTCGCTGAGTACACCACAAAAGGGATCGGCAAAAGTGACATGGGCCACGGCCCCCTGGCCAAAAAAGCTGATCGGGCGCTGATGGGTGCGGTCGATGAATTGATCGGGCACCACCATGTCGAGGGGGCGCACCTCCTCCCTCAGGGAGCCAACGGCCGAGCAGGAGAGGATCCAGCGCACGCCCAGGGATCGCAGGGCCCAAATGTTGGCCCGGTAGGGCACTTCAGTGGGTAAATAGGTGTGGTGACGGCCATGACGGGCCAGGAACACCACCTCCATTCCCCCGAGCCGGCCCAGGCGCAGGGCATCGGAGGGAGCCCCGAAGGGGGTCTCCACCACCAGCTCCTCCACCACCTCCAGGCCCTCCATGGCATAGAGGCCACTGCCGCCGAGAACGCCCAAACGGGCAACGCTGAGGTCGGGGCCGGGGGAGGTGCTCGTCACAGTGGAAGCAAAAGGGAGGGTTCCGTTCTACCGAAGCGCTGGTCTGTCGATGGGCCGCACTGGCGCAGCGCGGGCCTAAGCAGGGCTCGATCTAGCCATTGACCACTGGATCACGCCCCACCACTGCCAAGTCCATACTGGATGTGTTTGCAGAGCATCCGTGACCAAGGCCCTGATGGAGACCGAGGCAGGCACCCTCGAGATCGACTTGTTCGATGCCGATGCCCCCGCCACCGTGGCCAACTTCGTCAAATTGGCGAATGAGGGCTTCTACGACGGGCTGGCCTTCCACCGTGTGATTGATGGCTTCATGGCCCAGGGCGGCTGCCCCAACACCCGCGAAGGTGCCAAGGGCATGGCCGGCACCGGCGGCCCCGGCTACATGATCCCCTGCGAAATCAACAGCCGCAAGCATCAAGACGGCACCCTGTCCATGGCCCACGCCGGTAAGAACACCGGTGGCAGCCAATTTTTCCTGTGTCATGCCGCCCAGCCCCACCTCGATGGGGTCCACACGGTGTTTGGTCAGGCCACCAACCTCGATGTGGTGCTGGCGATTCGCAAGGGAACCAAGATCACCAAGCTGTCGATCCTTCCCTGAAGTCCATCTTGGCCTGATTGCCGTGGGGCTTTTCGCCCGCAATCAGCACCAGCGGGTGAGGCCCGACTGTTGATTGGGCAGTAGCGCTGGGGCGGAGGCCAACTCCTGCAGGGGCCGGCGTTCCGCCTCAATCGACACACTCGGGTGGGTGCTGCGCTGGGCATCGGGGGCGAGCAGGAGGCAGACCGACTGGGTGGCGGGCCAGCGGGTCATCCGGGTCAGCCCTGCCTTCAGGATCTCGGGGCTGGACCCGGTGACCAGCACCGCCAGGGAAGGGCGATCGAGAAGGGCCAGCAGGCGGGGATGGTCTTCCCGTTGGATTTCAAGCTGGTGCTGGGCAGCCCAGGCCGTGAGGTCCTGCCAATGGCTCGCCAAGATCGCCTCCCAGGCTGCGGTCTGCCATTCAGCATCCGCTGGCTCGGCAACCACGGCGGCCTTGATTTCGGGGTCGGGGCCTGCGTCCGCCCCCCCGAAAGAGCCATCGACGGCGTCCGGCGCGCTCCAGTTAGCCAGGGCTTGGGGAGTCCCCTGCCAAGCCAATACGGCCGCCGGGCCGGCTGCGGGCGCCGCGTTGCCGCCCATGAGGTGGCCCAGTTTGTCCTGCTTGGTTTGTAGATAGCTGGCGTTGTGTTGGCCCGGGTCCATCACCAGGGGCACCCGATCTTCCACCTGCAGGCCATAGCCGCCCAGGCCGGCAATTTTGCGTGGGTTATTGGTGATCAACCGCAGGTGATGGACCCCCAGGTCGCTGAGGATTTGGGCGCCAACGCCGTAGTTGCGCAGGTCGGCGGCAAAACCTAAGCGCTCATTGGCCTCAACCGTGTCGAGTCCTCCGTCCTGGAGGCTGTAGGCCCGCAATTTATTGATCAGGCCGATGCCGCGGCCCTCCTGACGTAAGTACACCACCACCCCTTCGCCCTCCGCCTCGATCATGGCCAGGGCCGCCTCCAGCTGGGGCCGGCAATCGCAGCGCAGGGAGCCAAAGGCGTCGCCGGTCAGGCATTCCGAATGCACCCGCACCAGCACCGGGCCCGTGGCCCGTTCCGGTTGGCCCTTAACGATGGCGATGTGTTCGCTGCCATCGAGGTCATTGCGATAGCCAATCGCCCGGAACTGGCCAAAGGCACTGGGCAGTTGGGCCTCGGCCTGGCGCAGCACGAACCGCTCCGTGTCAAGCCGGTAACTGATCAGGTCCGCAATGTTGATGAGGCGCAGCCCATGGTTCTGGGCGTAGTTCACCAGTTGGGGAAGGCGCGCCATCGAGCCGTCCCCGTTCTGGATTTCACAGATCACGCCTGCCGGGTAGAGGCCGGCTAGCCGGGCCAGATCCACGGCGGCCTCGGTGTGGCCAGCCCGCTTCAGCACACCCCCTTGGCGGGCCCGTAGCGGAAAGATGTGGCCCGGCCGGCGCAGGTCCGCGGCGCGGGTCGTGGGGTGGATCGCCACCTGGATGGTGCGGGCCCGATCGTCGGCGGAAATCCCCGTGCTCACGCCGTTTTCCGGGCCGGCATCAACGCTGACCGTGAAGGCCGTCTGGTTTTCGTCGGTGTTGCGATCCACCATCAACGGCAGCTCGAGGGCATCGAGCCGCTCACCCTCCATGGCCAGGCAGATCAGTCCCCGGGCCTCGGTGGCCATGAAATTGATCTGCTCGGGAGTGGCGAACTGGGCTGCACAGATCAGATCCCCTTCGTTTTCTCGGTTTTCGTCATCCACCACCACCACCATCTCGCCGTTGCGGATCGCGGCTAGGGCATCGGCAATGGCATCAAAGCGGATGGGGCGTGCCTCTCCCGGTGGCGCCGTTTGAGTCGGTGGCTCGGCAGCCACCGGCTGGTCTGTCGACCCCGGCTGGCTAGGGGAGAGCTGGTGGATATGGGAAGGCAAGGACGGCCACGGGCCAGGTACCCCTGGTTATAGATCCCGGTACGATCTGGCGTTCCCGAGCTTGCGGCATGGCCACTCCGTCCCCCGACCATCCCCCCCAGGCGGCGGATCGTCAGGACGGGCTGCGCGTGGCCGTGATCGGCGCCAGTGGCTATGGCGGCCTTCAGACCCTGCGCCTATTGCAGGACCATCCCAGCCTGCGCGTCACCTACCTGGGCGGCGAGCGCAGTTCCGGCAAACGCTGGAGCGAGCTGGTGCCGTTCCTGCCCCTGCCAGGCGATCCGATCGTGCAGAGCCCCGATGCGGCCGCGATTGCGGCGGTGGCCGACCTGGCCCTGCTCAGCCTGCCCAACGGCCTGGCCTCCACCCTGGTGCCAGGCCTACTGGAGCGGGGCGTCAAGGTGGTGGATCTCTCCGCCGACTACCGCTTCCGCTCCCTGGCCCAGTGGCAGGAGGTGTATAGCAGTGAGGCGCGGGCCTTTCCCCGTAGCGATGCCGATCTCTGCCACGAAGCCGTTTATGGCCTGGTGGAGTGGGAGGCGGAACGCATTGCCGCAGCCCGCCTGGTGGCGGCGCCGGGTTGCTTCCCCACCGCCAGCCTGCTGGCCCTGCTGCCGTTCCTGCAACAGGGGCTGATCGAGCCAAGCGGCATCATCATTGATGCCAAGACCGGCACCAGTGGCGGCGGCCGTGCCGCCAAGGAACACCTGCTCCTGGCCGAGGCCTCCGAGGCTGTTGCCCCCTACGGCGTGGTCGGTCACCGCCACACCAGCGAAATCGAGCAGCTGGCGGGCCAGGCGGCGGGCCAGCCGATCCAGCTCCAGTTCACCCCCCACCTGATGCCGATGGTGCGCGGCCTGCTGGCCACGGTCTATGGCCGCCTGCGCGATCCCGGCCTCACCGCCGAAGACTGCACCACCGTGCTGGAAGCGGCCTATCGCCAGGCTCCCTGCGTGTCGGTGTTGCCCGTGGGCACCTACCCCTCCACCAAGTGGGTGCGCCAGACCAACCGGGCCCTGATCGGCGTGCAGGTGGACCAGCGCACCGGCCAGCTGGTGTTGATGAGCGCTATCGACAACCTGATCAAGGGCCAGGCGGGCCAGGGGGTGCAATGCCTCAACCTGCTAGCCGGCCTGCCCGCCACCACGGGACTGCCCCTGCTGCCCTTCTATCCCTGAGGCCTGGCGCGGTTGGCGCTGGCCAGAACCCTTAGGGCTGGCGATGGAGCAGACCCAACCGCTCGGCCGCCAGGCCCACGGCCAGGGGCAGGATGCGGTGCTCCTGGGCCTGGATACGGCGGGCCAGGGAGTCGTGGCTGTCGCCTGCCAACACGGGCACGGCCGCCTGCACCAGGATCAACCCCGCATCGACCTCCTCGCTCACCAGATGGGCCGTACAGCCGCCCAGGGTGACCCCCGCAGCCAGGGCCTGGCCCACGGCATCAACACCGCGAAAACTGGGCAGCAGCGAGGGGTGGATGTTCACCAGCCGTTCCGGAAAGGCCTTGATTAGGCGGCGGGTCACGATGCGCATCCAGCCGGCCATCACCACCAGATCGACCGCAGCGGCATGGAAGTGCTCCACCAGGGCGCCATCGAGGCTGTCGCGGCTGACGAAGGTGCGGTGGTCCAGGCAGGTCACGGCAATGCCCAGCCGTTCGGCCCGTTGGCTGGCGCCACAGCCCGGGTTGTTCACCACCAGGCTGACCACCTGGGCGGGCAGCTGCTGGTTGGCGCAGGCCTGCACGAGGGCCTCGAAATTGCTGCCGTTGCCCGACGCCATCACCCCCAGGCGCAGGGGGCGCCCAGGCGCTTTGAGCCCTGGTTCAGGCCCAGCTCCGGGGCCAACCGCGCTAGCAGCCCTGGCGCTTGATTCAGCTAGGAGCCACCCAGCCGGTGGCAACGGCCACTGGACGGCCCGGTCGCCATCGCTAGGGTCTGAAAAAGCGGGCATCCCGTCCATGTCCCATCTGTCCATCCTGCCCACGCTGCTGCGCGACGAGGACCTGCTCGCCGCAGCCCTGACCGACCTGGGCCAGGAGGTCCACCGTGGTGGTGCCGTGGAGGGCTTTGCTGGCGAACGGGTGCCGGTGCTGCTGCGTCTGGATTTAGCGGCCGGGACGCTCCTTGGCAGCCTGGGCAATGCCCCAGTGCAGACCAAGACCCAGACCCAGTCCAAGCGCGGAGCCCGCAACAACAGCCAATCCTTAAGCCCCAGCTTCAGCCTCGGCTGGGCGCGCCAGCTCGATGGATCCCTGGCCCTGGTGGGCGACCTGGGCCGAATCGCCGCCGCCAGCCCCCTACAGGAGTTGCTGAGCCAGCTCAGCCGCCGCTATGCCCTGCGCCAAGCCCTGCAAGCTGCCGCTGGTAGCGGTTTGAGCGGGGCCCAGTTGTCCGTGGAAGAGCCTGATAGCAACGGCTTGAACCAGGCCCTGGCCGCTTCCCTAGCCCAACCCCGGCCCCGCCCCTGAGCCAACGCGTGCCCACCGTTCGCCTGGATCTGGGTGATCCCCAGTGCCACCTCCTGGCCGTGACGATTGAGCTTGAGGTCCCAAGGCCCCAGGTCTGCCTTCGCCTGCCCGCCTGGACCCCTGGCTCCTACCTGATTCGCGACTACGTGCGCCATCTCGAGGGCCTCGAGGTGGTTTGTGGCCAGGAGCCCTGCCCGATCCGGCGCCTGGGCCCGGCCAGCTGGCAGCTGGACCTGGCCGGACGGGTTGGAGAGCCCCTGCGGATCCAATACCGGTTGATGGCCACGGAGCTGTCCGTCCGCACCTGCCATCTCGATGGCGACCACGGCTTTTTCGCCTTGGCGGCGGTGGTGCTTGAGGTGGAGGGCGAGCGCTGGTCTCCCTACCGGCTCGAGATCGCCCAGCCGCCCGATTGGCAGGCCTTCGTGCCCCTGCCCCAGGACGGCGATGGAGCCTGGCTGGCCCGCGATTTCGACCAGCTAGTTGATACCCCTCTGGAGCTGGGGCCCCACCGCTGCGACCGTTTTGCCGTGGCCGGCGTGCCCCACCGCTGGGTCACCTGGGAGGGCGGAGCGGGCTCCAGCGGCTGGCTGCAGCGCCATTGCCCGACCCTGCTGGCCGATGTTCAGGCCACGGCCGAGGCCTGTTGCCGGCTGATGGGGGCCCCAGCCCCCTCCTGCGATGCCTATCTGTTCATCCTGCACCTGCTCGATGAGGGCTACGGCGGCCTCGAACACGACAACAGCTGCGTGCTTGTCTACGGCCGCGCCAGCCTGCAAACGCCGGCCGGCTACCGCAAGTTCCTGCAGTTGGTCGCCCACGAATACCTGCACCAATGGAACGTGCGGCGCCTACGGCCGAGCGAACTCACCCCGATCGACTACCACCAGGCCGTGGTGGTGCCGAGCCTGTGGTTTGCCGAAGGCATCACCAGCTACCTCGACCAGTTCCTCCCCCTGACCGCGGGTTTGAGCAAGGAATCAGAGTTGCTGGAGGACTTGGGTCAGGACCTCAGCCGCTACCTGCTCACCCCGGGCCGCCGGGTCCAGAGCCTGCGCGACAGCAGCCAGGAGGCCTGGGTGAAGCTCTACCGGGCCGATGCCTATGCCGGCGATAGCCAGGTGAGCTATTACCTCAAGGGGGCCGTGATCGCCCTGGTGCTCGACCTGCACCTGCGCCGCCAGGGCAGTGCCCTTGCCGTGGTGATCCGCCAGCTCTGGCATCAGTTTGGCCGCTGGGGCCGGGGCTACCAGGAGAGCGACTTACTGGCCGCCTTCAGCGCGGAAGCCGCCGACTTGGAGACCCTGTTGCCCCACTGGCTCCGCGACCTCAGCGATCCGGACCTGGTCGGTTACCTGGCCGATGTGGGGCTCAAGCTCGTCCCCAAGGCGGCCGAATCGTCCTGGCTCGGCTTGACGGTGAAGGCCGAGCCCACGGGCCTGCTGGTGCAGCGGGTCTATCGACACGGCCCTGCCGAGCAGGCCGGCCTGGCCGTTGGTGATGAGCTGCTGGCCCTAGATGGCGAACGCCTCCGCCAGGCCGACGCCCTCAAAACCGGCTGGACCCCGGGTCAGACCCGGG
>CAINZT010000195.1 GCA_903855705.1 uncultured Synechococcus sp. | reverse complement strand
GGCAAGACGCGAAGGGAGCCGAGGGTTCAGCCCTGGGGCGACACCGCCGCTGCGGCCGGCGTGGCCGCCTGGCGCAGGAAGTTGGCCAGCAGCTGGTGGCCCGCCTGGGTGAGCACGCTTTCCGGGTGGAACTGCACCCCCTGCAGGTTGGGGTACTCCCGATGGCGCAGGCCCATGATCGTGCCGTCTTCTAACCAGGCGGTGATCTCGAGGCAGGCCGGCAGGGAGCTGCGCTCGGCGATCAGACTGTGGTAGCGGGTGGCGGTGAGGGGATTGGGCAGGTCTTGGAAGACCCCCTGGCCGGCGTGCAGCACCGGTGAGGTCTTGCCATGCATCAGCTCGGCCGCCCGCACCACCTGGCCGCCGAACACCTGGGCCAGGCACTGGTGGCCCAGGCACACCCCCAAGATCGGCAATTCCGGCCCTAGTTCCCTAAGAACCTCTAGGCAGACGCCGGCCTGGTCGGGATCGCCGGGGCCGGGGGAGATCAGGATCGCGTCCGGGGCCAAGGCCCGGATCTGCTCCAGGGTCAGGGCGTCATTGCGCTCCACCCGCAGTTCGGCCGCAATCGGATGGTCCGCCGCCAGTTCACCTAGGTACTGCACCAGGTTGAAGGTGAAGCTGTCGTAGTTGTCGAGCACAAGCAGCATGGGTTCCCCTACGCCTCCGGGGCGCTCACCGGTTCCCATTCAAAGGCCGAGCCGGTTCCCAGGCTTGGCCGGTTGAAAAAGCTGAGCGGGTCAAAGGGTGCGCTGGCTCAAAGGCCCAGCCGGGCAGCTAGGGGCGGAATCAGTAGGAGCAGGGCGATCAGCAGCGAGGAGAGGGAGGCCACCAGCACGGCGGCGGCGGCGCAGTCCTTGGCGATGCGGGCTAAGGGATGGAAGCGACGGCCGATGGCCAGGTCCACCACCGCTTCGGTGGCGGTGTTGAGCAGCTCCAGCACCAGCACGGCGGCCACGGTGAGCACGAGCACGGCCAGGCGGTCGGCACTGAGCCCTAGCCACAGGCCCAGGCCAAACACCACCAGGCCCGTGCCGACGTGGATGCGGAAGTTGCGCTGGCTGCTGAAGGCGTAGGTCAGGCCCTGGGCGGCGTAGCGAAAACTCACCCCCAGGTTGCCAGCCACGGTCCAGGCTCCAAAGCGATGGGGGCGCCGCCCACCTGGAAGCCTGGGTTCCCCAGCTGACTCCGGGCTTGAGCTCCCTGGCAGACGCCCCGCAGGCATCTCTGGGTTCCCTGGGTTCCCCAGGTTCCCTAGGGCCTGCTCACCAGGGCCGGCCCCTTGACGGGCGCGCTCCTGGGCCTTGCTCCTGCCGGCGAGATAGGACAAGGCACCTGGACGGGGATCCTGGGGAACAAGCATCGCCATAGGCGCCCAAAGGTCTACCGCTGGCCTGAACCTTATCGCCGATCGACCGGGGGGAAAGCTGCCCAGATCACCGTTGGCCCCATGGGGGTGGGTTGCTGGTGTAAAGCAGTTGATTCCCAGAAGGTGCCCGGGCAAAGGTGTAGGGCCCGGTGGAAAGGTGTAAGCCCCGGAACTAGGGCGTCAGCCCAGGCGACAAGGACCCTTCAGGCGCTGGCCTGGGCGGCGGCGGCGAGCAGCAGGTCCTGGCGGGCCAGCATGGCGGCCAGGCTGGCGTCATCGGGGTGGTCCCAGCCGAGCAGGTGCAGCAGGCCGTGGCTGGCCAGGAACAGCAACTCCTGCTCCAGGCTGTGGCCGTGCTCCGGCGCCTGGCGGGCGGCCGTGTCGAGGGAAATCACGATGTCGCCCAGTTCCAGGGCCCCAAACGCCGGGCCCCAGTCCTCGCCATCAGCCTCGTCGCTGGGCTCGTCACCCTCTTCGTCCCCATCGGGCTCGTCGCCCTCGTCATCCCCCGCGTCATCGATTTCGTCCTCGCCGTCCCTCTCCAGCTGGGGCGGTAGGGGCATGGGGAACGCCTCCTCCAGGTCGTCGTCTTGGGCGGCGAAGGCGAGCACGTCCGTGGGGCCGCTTTTGCCGCGCCAGTCCTGGTTGAGGGCGGCGATGCTGGCGTCGCTCACCAGCTGCAGGCCCAGGCAGTAGGCCTCCGATTGCAGCGCCTCGGGCAGGTCAGCCTGCAGAGCGTCTAGCCAGCCGCTGAGGCGTTCATGCCAGAGGTCTGGGCCGGCGAGGGGATCGCCGAGGGGGCCGGCCTGGTTGAGCAGCGCCTCGGCCAGGTCGTCGTCGCTGCTGAAGGCCAGATCCAGGTCGATGCCGGGGCCGCTGGCACTGGTGGCGGCTTCTTGGGGCTCGCCGCTGGGGGCTGGGGGGCTTGGGTTTCTGGCGCCAGGGTCGGTGGGGCTCATTGGGGCAGGGTCGGGCGGCCGAACCAGGCCACCAGCAGGATGAAGCCGATGAAGCCCACGGACGTGAGGCCGAAGTGCAGCAGGCTCTGGCGCCCCTTGCGCACCATGTTGCGCATGGCCAGTTTCACAAAGCTGGGCGGCGGCTCGGTGGTTTGGGGCGTAGTGGTTTGGGTCGCAGCGGCCCTGGGCTCGCTGGACTGGCCAGGGGCGCCAGAGGGGGTTTCGGCTAGAGCGCTGTTCGGAGCTGCCGCTTGGGCTTCGGGGCTGGTGTCCGGGCTGGTGTCAGTCATCTGAGGCGGCTCCCACCTCCACACCCTGGCGCAGCAGCGACTGGATGAAGGGATCGAGATCGCCATCCATCACCCCCTGCACATCGGTGGTTTCTTCCGCCGTGCGCAGGTCTTTGACCATTTGGTAGGGGTGGAACACGTAGTTGCGGATCTGGTTGCCCCAGGCCGCCTCCACAATGTCGCCGCGGATGTCGGCGATTTCGGCCGCCCGCTGCTCCTGGGCGATCACCATCAGCTTGGCCATCAACAGGGCCATGGCCTTTTCCTTGTTCTGCAGCTGGGAGCGTTCCTGGGTGCAGCGCACGGCGAGCCCCGTGGGGAGGTGCTGGATGCGCACCGCCGTTTCCACCTTGTTGACGTTCTGGCCGCCGGCGCCGCCGGAGCGGGAGGTGGTGATCTCTAGGTCTTTCTCGGGGATATCGAGCTTCACTTCCTGCTCGAGTTTGGGCATCACTTCCACGCCGGCAAAGCTGGTCTGTCGCTTGTCGTTGGCGTTGAAGGGGGAGATGCGCACTAGGCGGTGGGTGCCCTTTTCATTGCGCAGGTAGCCGTAGGCGTAGCGGCCGACGATTTCGATCGTGCAGCTCTTGATCCCCGCCTCTTCCCCTTCCGAGAGTTCCGCCACAGTGACCCGCATGTTGTGGTCTTCGGACCAGCGGGTGTACATCCGCATCAACATCAGGGCCCAGTCCTGGGCGTCGGTGCCGCCGGCACCGGCATTGATCGAGATCACAGCCCCCTCCTTGTCGTAGGGGCCATTGAGTAGGCGCTCCAGTTCCCAGCGGTCCAGGTCGGCCTTGAGGCCCTGCAGGGCCGTGTTTGATTCGGCCAGCAGCTCCTCGTCCGGCTCGAGGTCGTAGAGCTCCAGGGTGGCCTGGCCGTCCACAATCGCGGCCCGCCAGGAGTCCAGCTGCTCCAGCTGGGCCTTGACGTCATCGAGCTGGCGCATCTTCTGTTGCGCTTCGAGCTGGTCGTCCCAGAAATCGGGTTGGGAGGCCAGCTGTTCGAGGTCCCGCTGGCGGGCGTTCAGGGCAGGGACGTCAAAGACAGTCCTGGGCATGGCCCAGGCGGTCAGTGAGCTCGGAGAGGTCGCGCTTGAAGTCGGTGAGGTCGAGCACCGGTGGGGCCAATCAGTGG
>CAINZT010000194.1 GCA_903855705.1 uncultured Synechococcus sp. | reverse complement strand
TACCCGGTAGTGGGCATGGCTTTGGGGAGTGAAGTTGCAAACCACCAGCACCCAGCGACCGGTGGTGGCCTCGCGCCGCATGAAGCTGATCACCGAGTGGCGATTGTCGTTGCAATCGATCCACTGGAAGCCGAACTGGTCAAAATCGTCGCCCCAGAGAGCCCGTTCTGACTTGTAAAAGATGTTGAGGTCGTCGACGAGGCGTTGCAGGCCCCGATGGGGTTCGTGCTCGAGCAATTCCCACTGCAGGTCGCCCCAAACATTCCATTCGGAGCGCTGGCCAAATTCCATCCCCATGAAGATGGTTTTCTTACCCGGATGGGTCCACATGTAGGCAAGTAGGGCGCGCACATTAGCGAATTTCTGCCAGTCGTCACCTGGCATCTTGTGCAGCAAATGGCTCTTGCCATGCACCACTTCATCGTGGCTGAGCGCCAACATGAAATTCTCGGTGTAGTTGTACCAGATCGAGAAGGTGAGGTTGTTTTGGTGGAACTGGCGGAACCAATGATCCAGCTCGAAGTAATCGAGCATGTCGTGCATCCACCCCATGTTCCATTTGAGGTTGAAGCCCAGGCCGCCCATACTCGTGGGTTGGGTCACCATCGGCCAGGTGGTGGATTCCTCGGCGATCGACAGGGCCCCAGGGAAGTGCTCAAACAGCACATGGTTGGCCTGCTGCAGGAACAGCACCGCCTCGGTGTTCTCGCGGCCGCCCTGGTCGTTAGCCAGCCACTGGCCATCGGGGCGTAGGTAATCGCGATAAAGCATGGACGCCACCGCATCGACGCGGATGCCATCAATGTGGAATTGCTCGAACCAATAGATCACATTGGCCACTAGGAAGTTGCGAACTTCGTTGCGGCTGTAGTTGAAAATCAAGGTGCCCCATTCCTTGTGCTCGCCGATGCGGGGATCGGCATGCTCATAGACATGGGCGCCATCGAAGAAGGCCAGGCCGTGGCTGTCCTTGGGGAAATGGCCTGGCACCCAATCGAGGATCACACCAATCCCCTCGGCATGGCAGCGATCCACGAAGGCGCGAAATTCATCCGGCGTGCCAAAGCGGCTGGTGGGGGCATACCAGCCGGTCACCTGATAACCCCAGGAGCCATCAAAGGGATGCTCCGAGATCGGCATCAACTCGATGTGGGTGAAGCCGCGGGCTTTCACATAGGGGATCAGCCGATCGGCCAGTTCCGGATAGGTGAGCAGGCGGGCGCCGGGCTTGAGGTCGGCAGCCGCCACAGGGGCCCGGGCGCTGCCATCGGCTTCGATGTAGGGCTGGTCAGCGCTGGCATGCAGCCAGCTGCCCAGGTGCATTTCATAGACCGAGATCGGCTTGTCAAGGGGATTGGCGCTGTCCCGCTCGGCCATCCAGCTGGCGTCGCTCCAGCTGTAGGTGTCCAGTTCAGCCACCACCGAGCCCGTCTGGGGCCTGATTTCATGGCGGAAGCCGTAGGGGTCGGCCTTCTGATAGCAGTGCCCATCCGGGCTGCGCACTTCGTATTTGTAGATCTGGCCGGGCTTGAGGCCCGGAATGAACAGCTCCCAGCTGCCCCCCACCCGCGACTGCATCGGATGGTGGCGCCCATCCCAGCTATTGAAATCGCCGAGGACCGAGACGCTGCGAGCGTTGGGGGCCCAGAGGCAAAACTGCACCCCGGCGATGCCGTTGTGTTCGGTGGCATGGGCCCCCATGCGCCGCCAGATGTGGTGATGGTTGCCTTCGGCAAACAGCAGCCGATCGAGTTCGCCCATCCACTCATGGCGGAACGACCAGGGGTCGTGCTGCACGTGCTCGATGCCGCCGCGCCGAACCCGCAGCTGATAGGCGCTTCCCGGATCGCTGTCGAGGGCCGCCTCGAACACCCAGGGATGGTTGGGAGTGGCCGTGGCCAGGGTCTGGCCAGCGATCAGCAGCTCAACCTGCTCCGCTTCCGGCATCCAGATCCGCGTCACCCAGCCGCCGCCCTCAAGGGGCTGGGGACCGAGGATGGCCAAGGGGTGGTCATGGCGGCATTCCGCCAGCCTGTGGGCATCGTCCACCATCCAATCGAGCCGGGCCAGCACAGGCATCAGGGCAGCAACGTGGCTGGGAGCTTAGGCGCCGCTGCCGATCCCCTTGAGCGAATTCAGCGGGCCGCTGCAGGTTTGGCCGGTTCGTTCGGGAAATCCACACCGGTGATCTCGTTTTTGTCGTTGAGGATCACGAACAGGCTGTCGGTGAGACGCTGGAAATCCATGCTGACAATCACCAGTTTCTGATCGGGGGCGCTGTCAGCCAGCAGCAGGTGGCGCACCTTGATGGCATCGCCGGTGACCCGTTGCAGCCGTTGCCATTTGGCCTGCAGGGCCGAAGGGGTGAGCTCGTCCTGCATCGCCAGGCTGAGGAAGCTGCGGGCCGTGACGAACTGGCCATTGATCAGGGCCTGGACAAAGCGGTTGACCACATCGGTCGAGAGCTGGTCGGCGTTGTCGTACTGGAAGCCAGCCAGCTGGCCGGCGTTATTGAGCACCAACACCACGTCACGGGAGCCGGCGGTGGTGTTGAGCGTGGCCTCCACCATCGAATTGCTCAAGCCCGGCAGCACCCGCAGGATCCGGTAGCTGAGCACCTTGGGCTGGGTCTTCATGGTGTTGGCCACCATGGTGGGGCTGCTGGTGCGCTTGAGGGCATCGGCAAACAGGGCGAAGCGGGCGTTGGCATCGCCGCTGCGCAGGGCCTCCAGCACCCGCTGGGCTGCCTGGGTGGTCTGGGCCACGCTGGCGGGGTTGGCCTGGCCAGGGGCTGGGGCCTGGGCCAGGGCCTGGCCGGCTGCCTGAATGGGATGGGCCAGGGGGCCTGCCAGGCCAGCGGCCATGGCCAGGCCCAGCAGGGCGGAGCGCAGCTTCACGGGCACGGGCAAACCGGTGACGGGGGGAAGGGTGCAGCCAGTCTGGCCCAAACCCCCTCAGGCGCCGCCCCCAAACCAGATCGGGGTCGCCAGCAGCAACGGACCCAGCCCATTTCAGGCACCTCGATTCAGCACCAACAGCAGGAAAGACGGATCTCGCCGGTGGCTTGGACCGATCCCCCCATCAATCGGGGCCCACCAAGGGCTCCAGCCGCAACTGGGCCTGCTCGAGATGGAGCGCCAGGGTGATCACGCGATGGTCCGCCCCAGCCGGACCCCAGGGAATGGCGCCCGTGCCCGGGTTAACGGCGATCTGGGGCCAGGCGGCAGCCCCGATCGACAGGCGCAGGCTCTCCCCCGGCTGGAGGGTCACCAGCAGGGGCTGGAGGCTGAGGCGGCGGCGGCCCAGGTCCAGGCAGGACTCCCCCAGCCAGCGGCCCACGCCGGTGCTGAGCTGCAGCACCCGGCCATCGGTCTTCAGCAGGGATAGGGCCGCGCAAAGGTCAAAGCCGGGCTGATCGGCCCTGACTTCGAGCTCGACCACGGGTCGGCCCAACAGCTCAAGGGGGGCCTCGATCGGCGCGCTGCTAAAGCAGGCCACGTCGCTGCGGCGATCGAGATCGCCCCGCTCCACCAGGCCCGCATCCAAGCCCAGGTGGCCGCCCCGGCCGGGCAGGGGGCGCCAGGGGTCATGGACCAGCACCACCGGCGCCGGCGGGCGGAGCGAGTCGGCTCCAGAGCCCGGCTCAGCCACGGCCAGCAGGCGTCCCTCCTGGGCATCGATGGCGGCCAGACCCTGGCTGTGCAGCCGCCAGATCTGGCCGCTCCCAGTTCGGGGCGAGCGGGCCAGCCAGAGCCCCGTAGCCAGGTCGGCCATCAGCACGGTGGGCTGGCGGCCGGGCGGGCCCGCCGATTTGCCCTCTTGCCCCAGGAGGCGGGCCAGGGCGGCAGTGCCACCGGATCTCAACCCTTGGGCCTGGATCAGGCCAGCGGCCACGCTCAAACGGCCCTTGACCTGCCTCCACTGGCCCTTGAGCAGGACCCAGGGGCTGGCGCCCCGGCCCCTGGGTCCTGGGCGCTGTTGTGGGACTGGCCCTTGGCGCCGCCCCGGGCCTGAACTGGTGGCTGGGGATTGGGCTGGCGCCCCATCGCTGGCAGCGGCTTTGAGCTGGCGATCGAAAAAGGCCAGCTGCAATCGATCGAGGCCACCGCCCCAGTCGAGATGGGTCCAGGGACCAATGCGCAGCAGGGGCTGGCCACCGGCCGCTTCGGCCTGGCGCCAGAGGTCGAGCACGCCATTGAGGTAGGGGTCGTGCCAGCCACCGATGAGCAGCAAGGGCTGCCGCAACAACGCTGGAGACGGCTGGTGAACGGTCCAGCCCGCGCCGCTGGCGGGATCGCGCCGAAGCCAGGCCAGGCCCATGGAGCCTGGGTCGTGGCGCTCAAGCAGGGCCGGCCCTTCCGTCAGGAAGCGGCCGCTCTCCAGGCTGGTGCGGATCTCCTGCCAGGCCGAGGGATCCTGGCGGCGGCGGCAGCCCAGGGCCGCCAGTTGCAAGCCCCAGGCCAGCTGCAGGGCCCACCAATGGGCCCCACCCTCGCTGGCCCAGTGCAGTCGTTCATCCAGGCCGGCCATGGCCGGTGCCAAAGCATCGAAGCGGGGCCCGGGATCCTCGAGCAGCAGCTGGGTGAGGCCCTGGTAAGAGAAGCCGTAGCTGCCCACCTGGCCGTTGCACCAGCTCTGGCGACGCAGCCAGGCCAGGGTGGCCGTGCCATCTGCCGCCTCCTGGCCAAACCCGGCCGCCTGGCCGCCCGAGTCACCCCAACCCCGGCAGTCCTGCACCACCACGGCGTAGCCGTGGCTGGCATACCAGTGGGGGTGGGCATAGGTGAGCGTGGAAGCGATCGCCCGGCCGTAGGGCTGGCGCATTAAGAGGGTTGGCCAGGGGCCAGCCCCGGGGGGGAGCCAGATCCGGCAGGCCAGGCAAACAGCATCAGCGACCGTGACCCTGTCGTCGAGCAGGCGCACGCCGACAGAGGCAGACGTGGCAGAGCCCGGTTCCTTTAGTGGGCTCGGGACCATCACCGCAATCCATCCAACTGGAATGGATCATGGGTGAATGCCATGGTCAGGACGCCCATAGGCAAGTTTTGAGCGGCCAACAGGACAGCGGGAAGCCTGTCTTGCATGCGGGCGCATCATCCATTGGACCCGACGCAGTGGGCTCCCAACTGGAACGGGACGTCACCACAGCCGAGGTCAAAGCAGCCTTTGGAACAGCAGCAGTGGGCCATCGTCACAGCCTGCGACTGGTCCATCACGCTCACTAAGTGCGCCCTAAACATGGTGGCGCTATTCCTTTTCAATCAGCTCGGCTAGGCCCCCCTGCAGATCAACCATCCTGGTTCTGTTCTACGAGTTGTTGGGCCTCGCACCAACTGATACAGCGATTGGATTACGGAGCAAGGGCCCCTAGCCCCACGGCGGAACATCCCTGGAGTGTCCTACTCAAGGCAATGGCGAACTTGATCGCCTTGGTGCTTGGGCGTAACACGATTCATCCCGGCGTGGCAATTGTGGAGGAATGATTGGCAGCCTTTGGAGCGGTATATGTGAAGAAATCGTCGATCCAGAGCTGCTTGTCGCTCGACTACACCAACACCAAGTCAGCGGCCCTTAATTTGGTTTTAATCCCATGGCGAACACCGCCAGCCCCCTCCCCGGCACCCTGCGATTGGAGGGAGTCGTCCTAATCACAGACAGGCAGGCTTGTCGGCCTGTCTGTGATTCCCACCTCCCATGGGGCACTGTCCTGGCAAATGAGCCTAAGGTTGCGGATCCGCCCAAAGCCGCCAGACCCAAGCCCGCCTTCCCCAAATCCGCCTAGGCCTGGGGAGCTGCACGGCCATGGTGGTGCCCGAAACAGCAGTAGGAGGTCAGTCATTACCCCGGGAGTATCGTTCCGCTACGACCAAACTCACCCTATAAAACTGAAGTCTCCTTTTTCAATCCAACCAGGAAAGTGAAAAGCCAAACAACCAGGTAAAATTAGCGGAATTGGGGCAGCTTGAGCTGATCAAAGCTGCGGCGCAGGGCCTCACCGATGGTCAAGCCGATGGGAAGATCGCCGCCGAAGGAGCTGCCCAGCACATGCCTGTACAACTTTGACTCCACTAGACGATAGGTACTGGCAGGCAGGGGAATGGTGCCTGCGCTTTGGGCAAGCCCCATGCCATTGGCCACAGTCGTTGTCACAAAATTACGAAGTCCAGAATTTGCTATCAGCTGCTTGTCATTGATGTACAAAAAGAGTGGCCTGGAGAAGGGCACATATTTGCCCTCCTGAACATTGGCAATCGTGGGCGCAACGGGCCCAGCCGCACCGGCAATGGCAAGGGCACGCAGGCGCCCCCGATTGGCATTGTAATAGCTAAAGCCAAAGTAGCCAATGGCATTAATATTACTGGCAACACAACGCACTAGCACCGCATCATCTTCACTGGCTGCATAGTCTGTCCTTGAATTCCTATCGTTGCCGTTTACGGACTTATTGAAATAATCAAACGTACCAGAATCACTCCCTGGGCCACAGAGGCTGAGGGCTTGGTCGGGCCAATCGGCATTGACCTCCTTCCAGCGATCAACCTTGCCCTGGGCCTCGCTGGCCCACAGGTGAGCCAGCTCCTTAACACTGATCTGCTTGGCCCAAGTGTTCCTAGGATGGACCACAACCGTGATAGCGTCGAAAGCAATCGGAAGCTCAATAAAGGAGATTCCATTCAAGGAACAGGCCTTCAATTCCTTGCTATTGATGGGTCGAGAAGCATTGGCAATGGCGATCTTGCCGGCGCAGAATTGACGGAACCCAGCTGTTGTGCCACTTTCGAATAATTCAACCTTGGGGCTAGACCAGCGAGCCTGGAATTTCTTAACGGCCAGCGCCATGATCGGAAAAACGGTGCTGGAACCTCCAATTTTGATTACTGGTGGCACTGACACCTCTGCTGCCTGAGTTGCCGCAACAACGGGGGCGGCAAGCAGGATCGGGGCGGGAGCAATAGCCAGGCCGAGTGAAAGAAGCAGGACGTTACGGAGACGCATAGGGAGCAGCCATTCCTTCGAAAGCCTACATGATCAAAAATACTTGATGCGTTTTCGCGGAAAACATTACAATTGGGAGAGCACTCGTAATCATCGATAGCACTGCGGGGCCTGCAGGCCGGATATCTAGAACACAGGTCCCCTGTCAACCTGATCACACTTGGTGTCCTCCTAGCGATAAAAGGCTTGGACTCATGGGTAGATCACCAGCTCGCCTGGCCGGCCCCTGACCTGGGTCAATCAATTTTTCGATGGCGCATCAGGCGATCGAACCAGCCATCGGCTCGATTGAGCCTCGCTTGAGCACCTCCTGCTTTCCCTATCCAGGCCAGCAAACACCGTGGCCGCGAACAAAAAAGGGGGCTCCTAGGAAACGGCACCCGATCAATCGCTCTTCTTGCCACACCGGAATGGGGCGGCAGCAAGTGGCAAACAGATCCGAACAACACCTTGGATTTTCAATTAATAACAAGCGGCAAAATCCCTTGGTTGACTGCATGAATTTTTTGTAGCTCCACCTGAATCGCAGGCGACAACTTAAAGCGTCGCCACTGATCACTTGCTATAATTTGCTGTGCAGCGGCTTCACCAAGGCGTTGGCCGGCTTCCACATCGCTTGGATAGTGCACTCCACAAAGGGTTCGACTGCTGCCACCCGTTAAGCCGACAGCAAGCAGGCGTTCCCGTCGTTCCGGCAATAAATCAACAAGTAATTCTGCGGCAGCGCGGTAAAAAGCAGAATGGCCTGAAGGGAATGACCAGCCCGACTCCTTCGGTAGACAGGGGTGTATACCTGGGTCGGCAATATAGGGACGGGGTCGCCTAATCGTCTCTTTGATCGTATCTTTTGCGCCATCCACCAAGGCCAGGAAAGGAGCCAGTCCACGCAACAATTGCGGTGTTGTCTTGGCCATGTCCACACCTAAAGCCAGATCAAAATTGCTGAGGTTACGATCGAGCAATAGCCAACTGTTGGCAATCAGTTGGGGACTGCGATGGCGTTGTAACCATTGAAGAATGGCAACATCAGCAACAGCCTTGGCCCCACCAGGCTGGGGCGGTTTCCCCGTGGTTGCCCGCAAGGCCGCCAGATCAAGCTGAAGACTCTCGCCAGCAGGCTCGATCTCAGCAGTCAAACCAGGAGCTGCCTTGCTGTGGGAGCAAGGTTGGCGGAACAATTCATCTTGACTGAATCGCTGGACCTGGGGAGGACCCTCTGCAGAGGGCCAGGTGAGGACGAGCAGTTGGTCGTAGTCGTTTGGCGCAATCGGCTCCATCGCTCCCCAGCCCAGGCCCTTAGCCAATTCGGGCAACTTGCGATGTTCCCAAATGAAAACCGCCTTCGCACCATCAAATGACTTGGCATGGAGAACCTGCTGGCCAACAGAAAGCGAATTGGTTTGGGAGCCAGGCATAATGGCAATATTCAATCCCGTAGCAACGGCCAACGGGACAGCCGTTTGATAGCTACGAGCATTCTTGGAAGAGGCGGGATTGAGCTCAAAAACGCCGATGTGGGTGGGTGCCCCAAAGCAGGCTGGAATGCTATGGCCCAAGCGAATTGAGCGCTCAAAACCTTTGGGCGACAGGTTGTAATCGCCTCGCCCACTATCCTTATCAGCATGACGCAACAAAATCACTTGAGCTGGAGTTGCCAAGGCCGGCGACTGAAGCGTCAAGGACGCAAGCGCTAACCAGGGGAAAATTCTGCGCATCATTTCCTCATTGAGATAAGACTCGGATCTGGCCAAGCCCTGGAAGCTGATTCAAATCGTGCAAGCTTTGCGCTAGGACAACCAAGTGGTTGCATGGGGCAACAACCAGATCAAAACTAGCGCGGAATCACAAGCATTGATCGCTTTGCCGACAATCTCAAACATCACCAGCTAAGCAGGGGGGGCCTAGGTCTGCTGAAGCTTCAGCACCAGTTGCAATTGTGACCTAAGCACTCAATCAGCCATGCCGATTTCGATAGCACCACCGCCAGCACCATCCACACCTGATGGCCCCTGCAGCCAGAATCTACCCAGAAGCATCATGTCATCCGAATGGAGCCGAGATAACCAACTTTCAACAGCCTAATCGATCAATTGAGATGCCAATAAAATCTAGACCCATTCGAGCCAGTCTTACTTACTAGATCGCAGCCCTGATTTACCCAAGAATTAAAGAGATTTTGCGCCTGGAAAAGTGCCCACTGCGAAGCTACCTTTCGCCCTACGCTTGCGCAGGGCCCTCCAACCTAGGCGGGGATCTTACAACAGATAGTTAAAGGTCTAGAAGGTAAGAAGCTCCGCCAGCACGAGTGGCATGTCGGCCAACAGAAGCGCCAGCAAAGGATCAAGTCGCAAGAACAATCGACTAGGGCTCCACGCCTACCCGAGGGAGGGCATCGATTCAATCCCATGGAGCTGATTTCGCCTGCCTGCCAACTGACTAGGGCCTATCTCCACTTGGGAGATTTGCCGGCAGGACTTTACAGCGATCAACATCTTCCAGCGACCCATGATTTTACATCGACCCATGACTTTCCCCCGGTGCTTGGAGGGGTTGGGCCGCGGGCACCAATTCGAGCCGACGGGCCAGGGGTACAAGGGCGAAACCTTGCAACATCAGGCCAAGCAAGACCACTCCAAGGGCCAGAGCCGGCATTGACTGGCCCCAACTCTTGGCAATGGGTCCATGGGCTGCGGCCTGAATGGCCAGGGCAATCGGCACCGCCCCCCGCAAACCGCACAAGCCCACAAACACCTGTTCCGACCAGACAAATGCACCGGTGAGGAGGGGCACCACTGCCACTAGCCGCACCAGTTGCATCAAAACGAAAAGCAGAAGGATCCAGGGGAGCAATCGCAGCACCGATGTCGGATCGACCACCAGCCCCATACAAAGAAAAAGCAGTAGCTCGGCTAACTTCAAATAGCCCGCATAGGCCCTATCAAGTCGCTTGCCATTCACCCCAGGGCTGTTACCGATTACTAACCCAGCCACATAGGCCGCCAACAGACCGCTACCCCCCAACAAGGTGGTGCCACCCAACAGTAAAAATAACATCGCCAGACTGACAACCGCCTGATTGGACTGCCCCCACGACCGCCCCCCAGACTCAACCAAGGGGGCAGCCAAACGTCCTCCCATCAAGCCAATCAGCCCCCCCAGCAGGAACTGACGCAATACCGCACTGAACACCATGGCCCCATCGGTGCTGGCCCCATCGCCGATGGCCAGCGCAAGACCCGCCAGCACCACAGCCATGGGGTCATTGAAGGCGGATTCACATTCGATGAGATCCAGCAAGCGCTGGGGCAACTGGGTTGCCAGGGGTCGCAAAACCGCCAGCACGGCCGAGGCGTCCGTGCTGCACACCATGGCGCCTATGAACAAGGCAGGCGCCAGGCCATGGGGCAGCTGGCTCGGCATCAACTGCTGCAACCCCAGCACCGCACCCATCAACAGCACGGCCGTGACCAACGACCCCACCGTGGCTAGACGCAGGCCTGGTTGGACCACGGCACGCAGGGCCTGCCAGTTGGTGCTGAGTCCCTGCTGGAACAACACCACCGCCACGGCCACCTGGGCCAATTCATCGGCGCGGTGGAGACTGAGCAACGGCGGCGGCGATCCTGGCAGGGTGGAGAGGTTGTTATCGGTGAGCAGCCCCAAAAGCAGGACAAGCAATACCCCAGGAATTCGCAACCTTCCGGCCAACCGATCAAGGAAGGAAGAGGCAATGAGAAGCCCGCCGAACACCGCCAGATAGAGAGCTAGGGGCGAAGTCAAGGTCAGGAACCTCAGATTACAGCCAAGTTTGCCAGCCCCTCAGCCGAACAGCGGCAATGTTGACCCGTTCCGGAACGACCTTGTCTCTACTGATTCAGGCAAGTCGTGGATAACTCAAGCACCGAAGACCGGGAGCCAACCAAGCCTCAATGATTAACAATGACGAGGAATTGCCGAGAAGATCAACTACAGCATGCCCTCGGCATTGCCCACGCCATCTATTCATTCATCCATGTTTTTGCCTGGTACTGATAAAGCTGGGTGGCATGAAGTTAGGCAGCAGCCTGAAAACCCATTTCGACCCCCTTAACCACTTCAGCGCACGTCAGGGCAATGGAGACCCACCACGTAGGTGGTGAGGATCTCAGCGTCGGTTGTGTTGAGCCCCTGCATCGCCGCAATGCGGTTCACCGCCTGGGGGGTGGTGGAGGTGATGCCCTGGGCGTTGAGGCTGCGCAATTCTGCGCAGATCGCCCCAGCCACCTGGGGGTTCTGCTTGACCCGATCAAGCAGGGCCGAACCCGCCCGGGCCGGCGGCTGACTGACCAGCAGCAGGCTTGCGCCCAGGAGCAACCCTGCTCCCAAGCGCAGGGCTGTTCCAAGCCGCAGGGCTGTTCCTCCCCGCAGGCCTGTTCGAAGCCGAAGCAAGGGGGTGGCCAACAAGGCTGGAAGGCCAGGCCCCATGGCGGCGATGGTGGGCAGGGCTGGGGAGATAGGGAGGGCCAGGGAGAACCTCCGACTGTTTCACCATTGTCGGGGCGGATGGCGCCTGGCCAGGGCCGGGGCGGGGTCAGTTCGGCGGGCGGGCGGCGGCCTGGCGGGCCTGGCGGATCCAGCGCTGCAGGGTCACCCCATCGACCCGGGGCGGCGCCATCCCCGTGAGCGAGCGCTCAAGACGGCCCAGCTGCACCAGCAACTGGTGGTGGGACGCCTCCGCCAGGCCCTGGGCGCTGGCGATCCCGGCATAGAGCAATAGGGCCGCCTCCTCCGGCTCCAGCCCCACCTGCACCACCAGCCGGGCCTGACCACGCAATTTGATCAAGCGCTGTTCTGAAGCCCGGCCAGTGCTGGCCAAGCGGCGCAGGTCGGCGTCCGTGAGGGCCGCCAGCTGGGGCCAGGCCTCGATGGCGGCGGCCTGGAGCACGGCCGCTTCTGCCTTGAAATGGCTAGCCAGGCGCAGCATCTAGGCGGCTCGCCTGGCGCAGTTAGGCATGGGAGCTGCCAGCCGGATCCCGGCCAACTGGCCCCCAGCGAACCCACCACCAGTCCCCCAGGCCCGCCTCAAGGCAGCACCGTCACACCCTCGCCGTGGAGGCCCACGGTGGCCTCGGCCAGCACCACCGGCCGGCTCAGGCCCGGCTCCACGGAGTCCACCCGGCGCAGGCGCACATGCACGAGGCCATCGGGACTGGTGCGGCCGCTGCCCTTGAGGTTGAGGGCCACCTGCTCCAGGCTGGGGCGGTAGGCCGCCGGGGCCAGATCGGCCGGGGCGGCGGCAATCACTAGGTCCGTACCGTTGTCGAACACCACGGGTACGGACACGGCGCCGGCCACCTGGGTGCGGGGCGAATAGCTGATCGCAAAGGCCAGGCACGAGATCGCCAGCAGGCCGGTGAAGCTGGTCACCCCCACCAGGCGGAACCGGGTTCCCCAGCCGGCCACGAAGGCCACCACGGTGGCCAGCAGCAACAGGCCAGTGGCCACCCCTAACCAGAGGCCGGCCTTCAACAGCAGCGGATCGGCGGGCATGGATCGGGGGCTCTGGAGAAGGCCTTTATATTGCGCCAACCTCAGACGGTGACAGCCACAGGCCGATGGGGTTGCCGCCGCAGGACTCAACCCGGGCCCAGGGCCCGTCCGCGCGCAAGCGGCAGGGTCCGGCTGATCGGCGGCGCTGGCCGCTGCGGCTTGCCCTGGTGGCTGGCCTTGGCGTCGCTGGTTTCGCCCTGGCCGATCGACTGGCCGGGGCCCTCTATGGCCAGTTGCACTGGCGCCTGGCCAACCAGCTGTCGCGGGTGATGGGCCACCCGCTCGAGCTCGGTGCCTACGGGGGGCTGAAGCCCTGGGGGCTCGAGGTTGGCCCGAGCCGGTTTCGCCCGGGCCTGGACAATCCTTCAACCCTGGAGGCGCAGCGCATCTCGGTGAGCCTCGATCCGCTCGCCAGCCTGCGGGAATGGGCACCGGTTCTGCAGTTACGCATCAGCGGCGCCAGCGCCCGACTGAGGCCCAATAGCCAGGGGGCCCTCTGGCAACTGGGGCACCTGGCCGCCGGCACCAAGCCACCGCGGTTGGGCCTGGCGATCCGCCTGAGCGATCCGGCCAGGCTGCAGCTCGATCCCTCGGGCTTGGCGCTGCGGGTGCAGGGCCACACCGACATCTGGCTGCAGCGCCGGGGCCTCGATCTGGCCGTCCAAGGCCAACTGCTAGACCCGGTCCCGATGGGCCGAGCGGGCGGCACCAGTGCTGGCGCCACGAAAGGCCGCCCCGCAAAGCCGGCCGGCCCCTCCCGATGGGCGCTGGTCGCCACTGGTAACTGGCACCTCCAGCAGTGGGCCGGCCGGCTGGACCTGCGCCAGATCCCGATCGGGCCCTTGCTGCCCCTTTTGCCTCGGCCCAGCCATGGGCTCCTGGTCGACCGGTTGAGCGGCCAAATGACCGGCCGCCTGGGCTTCCGTAGCCAGGGAGGCGGGGATCCCCTTCCCGCAAAAACGGCTGTTGGGAAGGCCGGAGGCCTTGGGTTCCCTGGGGCTCGCTGCCAAGGCGGCCTCAGCCTCAGTGCGCTGCGTTGGCGGCCCCCCCTGCTCCCAGCGCCCCTCACCAGCGAGCAGCTGCACCTTCACTGCGAGGACGGGGGCCAGGGCTTCAGGCACCAGCCGGGCAGCAACCGCCCCCCAGGTGTGCAGCTGGTGCTCGACCCCAGCACCGTGGCCCTGGCCAGCTGGCGCGGCCAGGTACAGGGGGAGCTGGGCCTGGTGGCAGCCCGCCGCGGCCTGCTCGACCTGCGTCTGGCGGCCCGGGATCCCGGGCGCCGCCAGGCCCTCCAGGCCCACCTGGTCGGGCCCTGGCGCCATCCCACGGTCACCCTGGCCGGCAGCCTGCCCCTGCCTGCTCAGCCGGTGCCAGGGCAAACCACTTCAGGGCAAGGGGCATCGGCACAGTCGTCGCCCACCAAGCCCCAACCAGGGCAGCGCCCTGGGGCCACGCCGCCGCTCGCTTTCCGCGGCCGCCTGAGCCTCGATGGCCGCCCGGGCGGCTTTCGCCTCGGCCTGCCCCAGCTGGAGCTCAGCAGTGGCCGCAGTGGGGTGGCCCTGCGGGGCCAGCTCTGGCCCCGGCTTGAGCTCAGCAGCCAGCAGCTGCGGCTCGGATCGGAACTGACCCAGGCCTGGCCAGCCCTCAAACCCGTCCTGGGGGCCTCCCCCCAGTTGATCGGCCAGCTAACGGCCCGCGGCACGGCGGCCCAGCCCGAGGTGGCCCTCGACTTGGCCCAGGTCAGCAATCCCCTGTTTGGTTCGGTGCAAACCCAGCTCAGTTGGGCCCACCAGCTCCTGAAGTTAGAGAGCCTGCGGGGCCCCGGCCTCAGGGCCTCGGGCACCCTGCCTGTGCGTCTTGGGGCCGGCGGCCGGCCGGTCCTAGGCGACCTGAATCTGAACCTGGATCTGGACCGCTACCCCTTGGAGCGGCTCACCCCCCTAGTGGGGGCGCGCCTGACGGGGCAACTCACGGCGAACGGCCGGATCCACGGCCCCCTGCAGGCCCTCAGGCCCCAGCTGGCCCTGGGGATGGACCACCCCGGTGCCGGCCCCCTGGACCTGGATGAAACCTGGGCCGGCACCTTCAGCCCGAACGGGGACCTGCGCCTGCAGGCCAGGGGCGGCGCTGCGGCCGGAGAGCTGGTCGCCCGGATCGATCGGCGCTGGCTACCGGAGCAGGTGCGCCTCAGCCGCGGCGGCGGCCTGCTGACCCTGGCCGGCAGCCCCCGCCATTACCACTGGATGGCCCAGGACCTGCCCCTTGAAGGCCTCAGCCTGCGGCTGGCCCAGGCCCCTGGCCCCTTGCCCCTGCGGGGCCGCCTCAGCGGCCAGGGCGCCCTCGATCTCCAACCCCTGGCCATGGTGGCCGATTTGGTGCTGCGCGATCCGGCCCTGCCCGGCCTGCCCGGCCGCCAACTCCAGGCCCGGGCCCGCTACCGCGGCGGCGAGCTCAGCCTCAAGGGCGAGTGGCTGGCCAAGCCCCAGGGGCAGGTG
>CAINZT010000193.1 GCA_903855705.1 uncultured Synechococcus sp. | reverse complement strand
GCCCCAGGCCAGCTGCCAGGGATCCCGCCAGGGCAGCTCCAGGCGCTTCATCAGCTCTGGTGGCGGCCCTGGCGGCCCAGGGGGGTGGCCAGCTCCGGATGGCCCGCCTCAATCAAGGCGGCATCGCGGATGCGGCAGCTGTCGCAGAGGCCGCAGGGCTCGCTGCCGCCGCTGTAGCAACTCCAGGTTTCGGCGATCGGCACCCCGAGCCTGAGGGCCTCGGCGACGATCCGGGTCTTGTGCCACTCCACCAAGGGAGCCCAGAGCTGGGCTCCCCGGCCTTCCCGGCCGGCCTTGCTGGCCAGAGCGGCCAGGGTCTGGAAGGCCTCCAGGTAGTCGGGGCGGCAATCGGGATAGCCGGAATAATCCACCGCATTCACCCCCAGCACCAGCCGCTCAGCGCCCCGGGCCTCGGCCAGGCTCAGACCCAGGGCGATGAACACGGTGTTGCGGCCCGGCACGTAGGTGGAGGGGATCACCCCAGCCTCCAGCCCGGCGCTGGGTAGGGCCATGGCCGCATCGGTGAGCGACGAGCCGCCCCAGGCCGCCAGGTTGACGGCAATCGTGTGGTGTTCAGCCAGGCCCAGCTCCTTGGCCAGCCGATCGGCAGCCACCAGTTCGCGGCGATGGCGCTGGCCGTAGTCGAAGGAGAGGCCGATGACCCGATGGCCCTCCTCTACCGCCAGGGCCGCCGCCGTGGCCGAATCAAGCCCGCCGGAGAGCAGGGCGATGGTGATGGGGGTGCTCAAGGACAGGACGCAGAAGGGAAGCCGGAGCCAGGGCTGGTCAGCCCCATGATGGCGCCGCAAAGCGCCGCAACCAGGGCCCCAGCAACCGCTTGCACCGGCCTGGGCGCGGCGGCTGGCCGCCCCCAAGCCCGTTCAACGCACGCCCAACCATTTGTGGGTCTGCAGGCTGAGGCGCCAATCGGGACGGGCCTGCACAAAGGCGACGGCGAGCTGCTGGCCCTCGGGGCAGTCGCAGCCGGGTTGTAGCAGCAACAGGGGGGCTGGGGATCGGCCCTGCAGGCCGGCAGAGGGGTCCGTCACCCGCAAGGCGGTGGCAGCGGCAGCCATGGCCAGGGCGAAGTCCAGATCGACAGAGCTGTGCACCACAACCTTCAGCTCATCGCAGCGGGCCAACAGCTCAGCGGTGGGCGGCCGATGGGCCTTGGGGGAGAGGGTGATCCAATCGAAACGACCGCTCAGGGCGTTGACGCCGCTGGTTTCCAGGTGGAGGGGCAGGCCGGCCGCGGCCAGGGCGGTACAGAGGGGCTCTAGGTCGTGTTCGAGGGGTTCGCCGCCCGTGATCACCACAAATCCGGCGCCGGCTGCGGCGGCCGCCCGGACCTCAGCCACCAGCTCGGCAAGGAGGCGCTGGGGATGGACCTCACCGGGCCAGGAGTGTTTTGTGTCACACCAGGGGCAGCCCACCGAGCAGCCCGCCAGGCGGATGAAGAAGGCACTGCGGCCGGCATGGGCCCCCTCCCCCTGGAGGGAGTGGAAGGTTTCCACCACCGGCAGGCTGGCGCTAGTAGAGGCGTGCGCCACGGCTCAGGCCGCCAACAGCTGCTCCTCGGAGCGGGCCGGCAGCCGCTGCTGGGCCGCCTCGATCAGGCCCCGGAACAGGGGATGGGGCCGGCCGGGGCGCGAGAGGAATTCGGGGTGGAACTGGCAGGCGGTGAAGAAGGGATGGCCCTTGAGCTCAATCAGTTCCACCAGCCGGCCATCGGGGGAGGTGCCGCTGATCTGATAGCCGGCCTCCACAAAGGAATTGCGGTAGGCGTTGTTGAACTCATAACGGTGGCGGTGGCGTTCGTAGACCACCTCCTCGCCGTAGAGCTCCTGGCCCAGGGTGCCGGCCGTTAGGCGGCAGGGGTAAACCCCCAGGCGCATGGTGCCGCCCAGGTCGACCACATCCTGTTGCTCGGGCAGCAGGTTGATCACCGGGTGGGGGGTGTGGGGATCGAGCTCGGCGCTGGTGGCCCCCACCAGGCCGGCCTGGTTGCGGGCCCACTCGATCACGGCGCACTGCATGCCCAGGCACAGGCCCAGGAAGGGCACCTGCTGCTCCCGGGCCCAGCGGATCGCCGCCACCTTGCCATCGACGCCGCGGTTGCCGAAGCCGCCAGGCACCACCACCGCATCCATGCCATGCAGCAGGGCCTCCGCCCCCTGGCTTTCTATCTGTTCGGCGCTGACCCAATGGAGATCGAGGCAGGCATCCCGGTCGATGCAGGCGTGGCGTAGGGCCTCCACCACCGAGAGATAGGCGTCATTGAGCTGCACATACTTACCAACCAGGGCCACCTTCACGGCCCGGCCTGGGTTGCGCAGCTTGTGCACCAGTTCGGCCCAGCGGGCCATATCGCTGTCTCGATCGTCCAGACCCAACACCTCGAGCACCTGGCGGCTGAGGCCTTCGCTTTCCATGGCGATCGGCACCGCATAGATGCTGTCGGCATCGAGGGCCTGGATCACGGCCTTGGTGGCCACGCCGCAGAAGCCGCCGATCTTGGCCTTGAGGTCTTCGCTGATCGGTCGATCACTGCGGCACACCAGCACATCGGGCTGGATACCGATCGAGCGCAGCTCCTTCACCGAGTGCTGGGTGGGCTTGGTCTTGAGTTCGCCCGAGGTGCCGATGAAGGGCAGCAAGGTCACATGCACATAGGCCAGATCGTTGCGGCCGACATCGCCGCGAAATTCGCGAATCGCCTCGAGAAACGGCAGGGATTCGATGTCGCCCACGGTGCCACCGATCTCTGTGATCACCACGTCGGCGCCGCTGTTCGCAGCCACCCGCTTAATGCGTTCGCGGATCTCGCCGGTGATATGGGGGATCACTTGCACGGTGCCGCCGTTGTAATCGCCGCGCCGTTCCTTGTTGATCACCGACTGGTAGATCGACCCCGTGGTCACGCTGTTGAGGCGCGACATGGCCGTATCGGTGAAGCGCTCGTAGTGGCCTAGGTCTAGGTCGGTCTCGGCGCCGTCCTCTGTGACGAACACCTCGCCGTGTTGATAGGGGCTCATCGTGCCCGGATCGACGTTGAGGTAGGGATCGAGCTTGAGGATCGACACGCTGTAGCCCCGGGACTTCAGCAACCGCCCCAGGCTTGCCGCCACGATCCCCTTGCCGATGCTGGACACCACGCCACCGGTCACGAAGACGAATTTGGCCATGGCACCTCGGGCGAAGCCTTAATTTATCGGTTCATGACAAAGGCCCGGTAGCCCGGGCCAGGTCCCTTCCCACGGGTCAGCGGAGCCAGGGGCCCCTAACTGAGTCAGGGGCCTGGCCAAACCAGACGGGGCTTCAGCCCTCGAGGAGGCTGCGCAGCATCCAGGCGGTCTTTTCGTGGATCTGCAGCCGCTGGGTGAGCAGGTCGGCGCTGGGCTGGTCGCCGCAGTCATCGGCCAGCACAAACACGGCCCGGGCGGTGCGGGCCACGGCCTCATGGCCCAGCACCAGCTCCCGCACCATGGCGGTGGCCGCCGGGATCCCCTCGCTTTCACTGATCGAGGCCAGGCTGGCAAAGCTGGCGCCGCCGTAGGGGGCCGGACAACCAAGGGAGCGAATCCGCTCGGCAATGGCATCGAGGGCGTTCCAGAGCTCGATGTATTGGCCCTCGAACATCAGGTGCAGGGTGTTGAACATCGGCCCGGTGACGTTCCAGTGGAAGCCGTGGGTCTTGCCGTAGAGCACAAAGGTGTCGGCCAGCAGACGCCCCAAACCTTCGGCGATCTGCAGGCGTTGTTCCTCGGGCAGGCCGATATCAATCGGCTGGGCGCTACTGGAGAGGGGGGCGGCGGTCATGGGGAGGCAATCGCAAGGGACGGCCCCGGCAGGGGCGAGCCAAGGGGTTCTAACCCAAGCCAAAGCAGTCCGTTGGTCGCGCCCAGAACCTGGAAAAGGGCCCTGGGGCGAAGGCAGCAACCTTGGGCCGACAACCCTGGGCAGACAATCGTTTGTGCGGTGTGGTTTGGTCCCACAAGGACTCAATCGTCGCCCGTCCAGGTGCTGGCCACATGCAGCTCCTCGAGCTGCTTCGGGCTCACATCCGCCGGCGCCTGGGTCATCAGGCAGCGGGCCTGCTGGGTTTTGGGGAAGGCGATCGTGTCGCGGATCGACTCCTCGCCCGCCAGCAGCATCACCATGCGGTCGACCCCGAAGGCCAGGCCGCCGTGGGGCGGGGCGCCCATATCCAGGGCCTCCATTAGGAAGCCGAACTGGCGGTTGGCCTCCTCCAGGGGCAGGCCGATCGTTTCCAACACCTGGCGCTGCAGGGCCGAATCGTGGATGCGCAGGGAACCGCCGCCCAGCTCCAGGCCATTGAGCACCAGGTCGTAGGCCTGGGCCCGGGCCGTGGGCAGGGTGGTGGCCCACTGGGCCGGATCGCTGCCGAGGTCGGCGACGTTGGGGGCGCAGAAGGGGTGGTGCAACGCTTCGAGGCGGTTTTCGCCGGCGTTGAACTCGAACATCGGGAAATCAACCACCCAGAGGAAGTTCCAGGCGGCGTTGGCCTGATCCGCCGCCACCAGGCCCAGCTCCTTGGCCAGGAACTGTCGCACCCGATCGAGGGCCTTATTCACCGTGGCCGTGTCACCGGCACCAAAGAGCAGCAGGGTGCCGGGCGCGGCGCCGGTGCGCTCGAGCAGCTCGGCCTTGGCCTCGGCTGAGAGGTTGTCCTTGATGGCGCCGATCGTATCGATCTCACCGCCCTCGCGCACGCGGATGAAGGCCAGGCCGCCGGCTCCGGCCTTTTGGGCCTCACTGAACACATCGCCGCCGGGCTTGATGCGCACGTTGCTGAGGGCCTCATTGCCGCCGGGCACGGCGATGCACTTCACCGACCCCCCGGCCGCCACGGCGCCGGAGAAAACCTTGAAGCCCATACCAGCCACCAGGTCGCTCACGTTCACCAGCTCCATGCCGTAGCGGGTGTCGGGCCGGTCGGTGCCGTAGCGATCCATGGCCTCCTGCCAGGTGAGGCGGGGGAAGGGCTGGGGCAGCTCGATGCCCTTAACGGCCTTCCAGATGGCACAGATCAGTTGTTCGTTGAGGGCCAGGATCTGTTCCTGGTCCATGAAGCTCATCTCCATGTCCAGCTGGGTGAACTCCGGCTGGCGATCGGCGCGCAGGTCTTCGTCGCGGAAGCAGCGGGCCACCTGGTAGTAGCGCTCCAGGCCGCCAACCATCAGCAGCTGCTTAAACAGCTGGGGCGATTGGGGCAGGGCGAACCATTCGCCACCACAGACCCGGGACGGCACCAAATAGTCGCGGGCGCCCTCGGGGGTGGAGCGGGTCAGCACCGGCGTTTCCACCTCGATGAAGCCCTGGTCTTCAAGGAAGCGGCGGGCGGTTTGGATTGTGAGGTGGCGCAGGCGCAGGTTGCCGTTCATGCGCTCGCGGCGCAGATCCAGGTAGCGGTGGCGCAGGCGCAGCTCTTCGCGGGTGTTCTCCTCGTCGTGCACCGACACCGGGAACGGCAAGGTGCCCTTAACCGCGTTGAGCACGGTGATGGTGCTGGCCAGCACCTCAATGTGGCCGGTGGCCAGGCGCTCGTTGATCGATTCAGCCGGTCGGGCCCGCACCCGACCGTTCACCTGCAGCACCGTTTCACTGCGCAGGTGTTCGGCCACGGCGAAGGCTTCGGCGCCCAGATCCGGATCCACCGTGATCTGAACGGTGCCGCTGCGGTCGCGCAGGTCGATGAAGATCACGCCGCCATGGTCCCGGCGCCGGTCCACCCAGCCGCACAAGCTCACGTCCAAACCGATGACGTCCTGAGCCAGATCACTGCGCAGATCGCCGCACCCGTGGCTGCGCATGGCGGAACCCAAAATCAATTGGCGAGTTTCCCATGGCGAGCGGGGCGTGCCAGGCCCCAGGGGGTTCGCCCCGGCCCGGCTAGGGGCCAGCGAACCTCAGGGGCGCCGGTAAAAAGGCCGTTTGACCACCAGGGCCGGGGCGGCCTTGCCGCGGATCTCCACCGCCAGTTCGGTGCCCAGCTTGGCGGCATCACTGGGCACATAGGCCAGGGCGATCGCCTCCCCCAAGCTGGGGGACCAGGTGCCGCTGGTGATCACACCAACGCTCTGGCCATCCCGCAGCACCGGATAGCCGTGGCGGGCGATGGCCCGGCCCTGGAGCTTGAGGCCCACCAGTTTCCGTGTCACCCCCTCGGCGCTCTGGCGCTCGAGCACCTCACGGCCGATGAAGGGTTTGGGCATCTCCAGATGCACCAGCCAGCCCAGGCCCGCCTCCAGGGGGGTCGTGCTGGCATCCATCTCGCTGCCATAGAGGTGCATGGCGGCCTCCAGACGCAGGGTGTCGCGGGCACCCAGGCCGCAGGGCACCACGCCTTCCTCGAGCAATTGCTGCCAAAGGGCCAGGCCGGCCTCGCGGCCTAGCAGCAGCTCAAAACCGTCTTCACCGGTGTAGCCGGTGCGGCCCACAAACAGGTCAGCGCCGGCGGCGGCCCCCTGGGCCGTGCCAGCCAAGCGCAACTGGCGATGGCCAAAGCGGGGCAAGCCGGCCAGGGAGACGCCGCTAAGAGCCTCCAACCTGCCGGCCGCCTCGGGGCCCTGCAGGGCCAGCAGCACACCGTCCCCCTTGTGATCCGACACTTCGATGCCCCTGGGCTCCAGTTGCGCGCGGATCCAGGCCGTGTCGGCTTCGGCGCAGGCCGCATTGATCACCAGCAGCAGGCCGTCGGTTTCGGCGCCTGGGGCCAGGTCGCCACCAACTCGGCCCTGGTCGTAGACGATCAGGTCATCGCGGATGCCGCCCGCTTCGTTCAGCAGCACCGTGTAGCAAGCCTCACCGGGTCCGATGCGGAACAGGTCGGTGGGCACCAGGGCCTGGAGGACATCTTTGGCGCCAGCGCCCCGCAGGCACAGCACCCCCATGTGGGAAATATCAAACAGGCCGCAGCCGCTGCGCACCGCCTGGTGCTCCGCCACCAGGCCGCCAAACTGCACCGCCATCTCCCAGCCGGAGAAGGGAACCAAGCGGCCGCCCGCCGCCCGGGCCGCCTCGAACAGGGGCGTGCGCCGCAGGGCTGGCACGCCGACAGGCGCCGGGTCCGATTGGTGAGCGGCGGAATCTGGGGACGGATCAGCCAGCGTGAGGTCGGCCATGGCGAAAGTGCCGCTCAGATCGAGGGGATCCTATGGAGTGCAGACCAGGTTCTGGCCGGCAGGGAGCCTGAACCCTCTGCCGATGACGAAGAGATCCGGAAGCTTGAACTCGCGACGCTGGCCTATCGGCAAACCGTGCCTAGGTTGGGCGGCCCAGATCCAGCCCTAGATGGGTTACCGCCCCAGCTGCCGCAGTTGCCGCCATTGCACCCCTGCCGCCGGGGTGGAGATGGGTTGGTGCCAGCTGCGCCGGCTGGCGATCCACCCGGACCTGGCCTCGGAGGTCTGGTGTCACCACTGGACGGCGCCCGCAACGCGCCTGCCCCTGCTCAGCGAGGGCCTTCCGGCCCAACCCGCCCGCCAGGATCGTCAATTGGCCCTGGCCGAATTACTCAACTGAGCAGGCGAACGGGCCGGGCCAGCGACCGCCCCAGCCGCCAAATCCAATCCACGTCGAATTCGGTAACAATTAATACCAAATACTCCGCTCAACCAGCCTGCTTGTATCCCAGCTGCCACTCCAGGTCCGAACCTACTGTGATAATCGCCCGAATAAATCGATACGCGAGGGTGGGTGGTTGTCCATAACGCTAAGCCTGGCTTCACCGGTTGAACTGATCGCAGCCCAGGTTGACTGTGAACGGCTCGCCTTTCCAACAGGAGCCGAGATTTTTTCTTGCGGCCAACGGGCAACGGCCATCTTTGGCGTGCGTCAGGGCCTGGTGGAGCTGATCGATAACGGCGGCAACCGGCTTTGCTACCGCACCGGCGAGGTGTTCAGCTACCAGGACATCGCCTGGCGCGAAGGCCGCTACCGCAACGACGCCGTGGCCCGCACCCCCGTAGAGCTGCTGAAACTGGGCCGGCTCCACTTCCTCAACCTGCTGCACAACCACCCCACCATGGCGGTGATGCTGATCTCCCAGCAACATGAACGGATGCGTGAACAGCGCAACAGTGGCACGATTTGCTACTGATCGGTTTCGAGCCTCAGGCCACCCATTAATGAGATTCAAATCGCCGGCAAGCAGATATTTTACCGGCGAATTCACATCAACATCGATCCACCGAATACCATTGCCCAGCAGAGCCTAAAGCGACAGGTCAAAGACATATCCGTCAATTACATAGCAATTCAATACCAAGGGCAAAAAGGCCCGAGCACACGATTCAGGCCATGGCCAAGCAAGCCTAGAAAGCCGACTTGAAAAGAATACAAACATATCACGATTTGATAATGTAATTAAGCATACTAGAAAGCGCATTGTGGATAACAACAAAATGTAGCGCAGGCAGTGTTTTAACCAAAGGATTACCTCGCCTGATCTATCCATAATGATGCACCTCTAGTTTGTAAGGAGACCTACTTGCATCACAATGTCTATCAAGTTCTACTGACGCAGCAAAAGCGGCAACCCTACTTGCCGACTACCGTCGTAAGTATCTGGAAACCCATGAAGGTGTTAATAATGGAAGCTTTGAAAACCTAGACACCTTCTTCGCAAGCCAAGGTCTTTATATCTCCTTGGATAATCATGAGCTCGGCAACAAAGATATCATCAATGGTGGGGCACCACTAGCCCTCAGCACAGCAGGACTGAAAGGTTCCGAAAATAGCAGCTATGACGTCAATCTCACAGGAACCTATATCCATGACTCACTTGCTTTCAAAACCCTAGAGCAGGCCTATCTTGAGTATCAGCCGATTCGCACCGCAATCATTGATGCGCCAACAGATCCACGAAGCAACGGCACTATCCAGCTGTATGGCTCACAGCAATGGGGCAAGAATGTTGTAGAAATCAATCTCGATACGCGCACCTATCGCGATGTAAGACTACTACAAGCTGACAAGAGCACTGATGAAACTGGAATCCGTGCAGACAACCCCGACCGCACAATGCTGGGTTCGACCCAGCTGGCTTGGCTGAAGAAAACCCTTCTGGACGCCCAAACCTCTGGCACCATCTGGAAGTTCATCAACATTACCGATCCAATTGATCAGATTGGCGCCGTCGGTTCGGGTCTTGATGGTGGTAAATCCTGGATGGGAGGCTATCGAGCCGAACGCAACAACCTGTTGAAGTATATCGCTGACAACGGCATTACTAATGTGGTGTTCCTCGCCAGCGATGACCACCAAGGCCGCATTAATGAAGTGTCCTATGTGCCAGACCCTACCCAGCCAACTGTCTATAAGAAGGTTCCCGGGGTCATCAGCATTGTTGACGGCCCGATTGGTGCTACGGGTCCAGACACCGTTACCGATCACACCTACGCCAACATCAAAACCCTAGCTGACACCCTAGCGACAGCGCAAACCACTTCTGGGGTCGATCCCATTGGCCTGGATCCCAATTATGTGGGCCTGTTCAATGTCTGGCGAGAAGGAGATACCACCGCCACCAGTGCCCCGAAAGCTGTTGATTTCTACTCCCCAGACACGTACAACTACGCAGTTTTAGAAGTCACCCCTGAAGGAGTTTTGAATGTAGCGCTGCGGGGGGTCAACTCCTATGCCCAGAACGCCTTCCCGACACCCTCCGAAAGCAACCAACCGCGCGATATCCTGCGCTTCTCGCTTGACGGGCTGCAAAGCCAGCGCGCTGCCGCCGGAGGCACCGATCCGCTAATGCTGAAACCAACCGCAGGCAGCGGTCTATCAGCGAAGCCCATCTTCACCTACGGCACCAACCCGGAAGTAGCCCTCTCTGGCATCCCCGATGGCGAAGGCGCCTTCCGCATTGATAACAACACGATCCGAATTCTCGTTAATAGTGAAATTGGCAAGGATGTTGGTGCTCTCTACACGCTTGACAATGGCACCCGCCTGAACGGTGCCCGCATCAACTTCGTTGACATCAACAACGCAGGCCAGGTCAAAAACTCCGGTGTTGCCTACTCCAAGGTGGTGGATCGCTTCGGCGTCACGGTCACCGATCCCACCCAGATCAGCGGTGATGCGGCCGGCTCACTCAATGGTTTCACCCGCTTCTGTTCAGCCAACCTGTTTGATGCCAACACCTTTGGCACCGGCAAAGGCTTTGCCAGCCGCATCTTCCTGATGGGCGAGGAAGACGCAAAAGTCCAGGGTAATAAAGGCGGTACCATGTGCGCCCTCGATGTCGACAATGGTGTGCTCTATCAGCTCGCTGACCTGGGCTACGGCAGCTGGGAAGGGGCAACCCTGGTGGATACGGGTGACACCAGCAAGGTGGCCATCTTCCTTGGTGATGACAGCACTCCATCGTTCCCCATGCTCTATGTGGGCACCAAGAGCACCAGCGTTGGCGCCAGCTTCCTAGAGAAAAATGGCCTGGTGGGCGGCAAGATGTATGTGTGGGTCGCTAATGACACCACCGCCCATGACCGCCCCAACGAGGTGGCCGGCACTGGCACCACGGTGGCCGGTTCCTGGAAAGAACTAACAATTAAGGATCCCACCAAGGCTGGTACGAGTGGCTACGACAAACTTGGTTATCTCGATATCACCGGTATTCATAATGCTGGTCTGGCCCTCAATGCCCTGGCCCTGGCCCGCATCGAAGATGAGGATTACAACCACGCCACCGGCAAGGGCAACCAGGTCGTCTTCAACGCCACTGGCCAAACCAGCACCGCGGCCT
>CAINZT010000192.1 GCA_903855705.1 uncultured Synechococcus sp. | reverse complement strand
TTCGACTTCGACCGCTTCGGCCTGGTGCCCCGCTCCAGCCCGCGCCAGGCCGACCTGTTGATCGTGGCCGGCACCGTCACCATGAAGATGGCCCCGGCCATGGTGCGGCTCTATGAGCAGATGCCCGAGCCCAAGTACGTGATCGCCATGGGCGCCTGCACGATCACCGGTGGCATGTTCTCCGCCGACTCGACCACGGCCGTGCGCGGCGTCGACAAGCTGATCCCGGTGGACCTCTACATGCCCGGCTGCCCGCCCCGGCCCGAGGCGATCTTTGACGCGGTGATCAAGCTGCGCAAAAAGGTCGGCAACGAATCCCTGGCCGAACGGGGCAACCTGCTGCCCACCCACCGCTATTGCACGGTGCCCCACCAGCTCAAGGCGGTAGAACCAGTGGTGACGGGGGCTTACCTGCGCGCTGAAACCCAACAGGCGGCCCTCGCAGCAGCTGCCGGCCTGCCCCTGGACCTGAGCCAGCCGGCGTCCGAGCCCGTACCCCTGTCGGCCCAAACCCTTCCCCTTCAAGCTGCTCCCCGCCAAGGTCAAGCCGATGCCTGAGCCGACCAACCCCGCCGCCGCTGCCCCCGCGGGGAAAGCCCCCGCCGGCAGCGCTCCTGAGGCGATCACCGTGGCCGAGCCCGGACCCGTGAGCCAGTGGCTAACCGCCCAGGGTTTTGAGCACGAACGCCTCAAAGCCGACCACTTGGGCGTGGAAACCCTGGCGGTGGAGCCCCTGTTTCTGCCTGTGATCGCCGCCGCCCTCAAGGCCAGCGGCTTTGATTACCTGCAATGCCAGGGCGGCTACGACGAAGGGCCCGGCGGCCGGCTGGTGAGCTTCTACCAGCTCGTGAAACTGGCCGCCTTGGCCGACCAGGTGGCCCTGGCCAGCGATCCGGCAGGCACCTGCAAGCCCCTGCCCGCCACGGCCCGGCCCGAGCAGGTGCGGCTCAAGGTGTTCCTGGAGCGCGATGGCGACCTCACCATCCCCAGCCTCTATGGCCTCTTCCGTGGTGCCGACTGGCAGGAGCGCGAAACCTTCGACATGTATGGCATCCACTACGCCGGCCACCCCCATCCCAAGCGCCTGCTGATGCCCGAGGACTGGAAGGGCTACCCCCTCCGCAAGGACTACGTGCAACCCGATTTCTACGAGCTCCAGGACGCCTACTAAGTCGGCGGCGGCGCCAACCAACCAATGGGGAGGGCTGTAGGGCCCAGGGAGTCCAGCCCCATCTCAAGGGTCCTTGGGCCCCTCAGGAATTTTGGCGTTTGTGGCGGCGGTAGAAGCGCATCACCGCTAGGGCAACGCTGCGGGGGTCGTGGCGCAGGGTGGCGCTCGGACGGGCCCCCTGCATCGGCGCCACCATCACCTCGTAGCCCTCGGCCTTGAGTTGGCGCGTGCCGCACTGCACCGGTTCGGCGCCCCGCAGCCGGTAGTTGTCCACCAGGGGGCCATGGGCCAGCTCTTCCTGGGCCAGAACGGCGGTGAATAGGCGCTCCCCGATGCCCAGGCTGGCGAGCTGGGCCTCGATCGCCCGCAGGTGGCCCTGCACATCGAGGCCATCGGTTTCGCCCGGCTGGGTCATCAGGTTGCAGATGTAAAGCCGGGGCGCCTTGCTGCGCCGGATCGCCTCCACCAGCTCGGGCACCAGCAAGTTGGGCAGCAACGAGGTGTAGAGGCTGCCTGGACCCAGCAGGATCAAATCGGCGTGGGCAATGGCTTCCAAGGCCCGGGGCAGGGCCGGCGGTCGCTCGGGGATGCAGCCGAGCCGCACGATCGGACTTTTGGCCTGGCCGATGCGGGATTCCCCTTCGATCCGCTCGCCGTTTTCCAATTCGGCCCAGAGGCGCACATCGGCGTTGGTGGCCGGCACCACCTGGCCCTGCACCGCCAACACCCGGCTACTGGCCGTGATCGCCGATTCCAGGCTGCCGGTGATCGCCGAGAGGGCGGAAAGAAAAAGGTTGCCGAAGCTGTGGCCCTCGAGGCCGCTGCCGGCCTTGAAGCGGTATTGGAACAGGCGGGTGAGCAGCGGTTCTTCGGTGGAGAGGGCGGCCAGGCAGTTGCGGATGTCGCCGGGGGGTTGCACCCCCAGCTCGCGCCGCAGCACCCCACTGCTGCCGCCGTCATCGGCGACCGTGACGATGGCCGTGAGGTTGCTGCTGTAGCGCTTCAGTCCCGAGAGCAGGGTGGACAGGCCCGTGCCGCCGCCGATGGCGACGATGTTGGGGCCCCGGTTGAGCTTGCCCTGGGCCAGTAGGGCATCCACGAGCACCGTGTCCTTTTCGGGCGCTAGGGCCTGCTGGATCGAGCCGAAGCTGCGGCTTTGCCCCAGCCAGATCAGGCCGCCCCCTACTACCAGCACCACCGGGCCGGTGATGCCGCGGGGCATCACGGTGGTGATGTTCTTCAGCAGCCAGTTGATCGATTCCAGGCTCCAGTAGATCGGCTTGAGATCGAGCCACACGGCGCCGCCGAGCAGGGCCAACAGCAGGCCCAGGCCCGAGGTCACCATCCAGCGCTTCACCACCAGCCCGGGCTGCAGCCAGCGCACCGCCCGCTTGGAGCGGCTCATCAGATCCCGTTGGCGCAGGTCGCCGCGGCCGATCCAGCCGGGCCGGCTGCTGCGCCGCCGGGGCGGCCGACTGGAGGCGGGCAGGCCCATCAGGGTGGGTAACTGTTCAAACTGTACGGATGACGGGTCAAGATGGCCCCATGGATCTGAACCGGTCTGCTGAGGCTGCTGGCGCTGGCGCAGCTCTTGGAGCCGGGGCGGTACCCCCTGTGGCCGAGCTGGTGGGGCTGTCGATGGCCTGGGGGGATCGGCTGGTGCTCGACCAGGTGGATCTCACCCTCCACCCCGGCGAGCGCCTGGCGGTGGTGGGCCCGTCGGGGGCGGGCAAATCCACGATCCTGCGCATCCTGGCGGGCCTGCAGTTGCCCAGCAGCGGTGAATTGCGCATCCATGGCGTGCCCCAAACCTATTTGCGCTTGGATCAGCGCCAGCCCCCCGATGTGCGGCTGGTGTTCCAGAACCCGGCCCTGCTGGCCTCACTCACGGTCTGCGAAAACGTTGGGTTTTTGCTCTATCGCCATGGCCAGCTGCGGGACCGGGAGGTGCGCGAGCGGGTCAGCCGCTGCCTCGAGGCCGTGGGCCTCTACGGCGTGGAAGATCTGCTGCCTGGCGAACTCAGCGGCGGCATGCAGAAACGGGTCAGCTTTGCCAGGGCCCTAATCGAAGATCCCAGCCAGCCGGCGGGCCAGGTGCCCCTGCTGCTCTTCGATGAACCCACCGCCGGCCTCGATCCGGTGGCCTGCACCCGCATCGAAGACCTCATCGTGCGCACCGGCGATGTGGCCGGTGGCTCCAGCGTGGTGGTGAGCCATGTGATGAGCACGATCCTGCGCTCGGCCCAGCGGGTGGCCCTGCTCTACGACGGCCGCTTGCAGTGGCTGGGCAGCGTCTCCCATTTCGAGCACACCGATAACCCCTACGTGGCCCAGTTCCGGAGCGGTAGCCTGAGCGGTCCCATGCAGCCGGCGGAGCTCTGAAGTCATGCGCCGCAGTGTGCGAGAGGCGATTGTTGGCTTCACCCTGTTGGCGGCTGTCACCGGCAGCGCCGGCTTGTGGTTCTGGATCAAGGGCATCTCCCTGGCCAGCCGCCAGTGGACGATCCAGGTGCGCTTCGCCGATGCCGCCGGCCTGGCCGATCGGTCGTCCGTGACCTACCGGGGCGTGCTGGTGGGCCGGGTGCGCTCGATCCATGCCACGGCCTCGGCCGTGGTTGCCGAGCTGGAGATCACCAACCCCGACCTGGTCTTACCCCGGCCGGTGGTGGCCCAGGTGCAATCGGGCTCCCTCCTGGGCGGCGATGCCCAGGTGGCCTTGCTGAGTGCCGGAGCGGCCCCGGCCAACAGCGAACCGGGACCCCTGGCCAAGGCCTGCGCCCCCACCCGCATCGTCTGCAACGGCGGCAGCGTGGAGGGCCAAACCGCCCCGACCATGGCCAGCGTCACATCCACGCTCCAGGCCCTGCTCGATCAGGCCAATAGTGAGAAGTTGATTCCCAAGGTGGTGTCCACCACCGAGAGCTTTGGGGTAACAGCGAAAGAGGCCAATCGCTTCATGGCCAGCGGCAAGGTGCTGGTGAGCGACCTCACCGCCGCCGTGCGCAAGGCCGACCCCACCCTCACCAACCTCAACCGGGCCACGGCCGACGCCGCCAAGGCCACGGCCCACCTCAACAGCATCGTGGCCGCCCTCGATAACCCCAAGACGATTGGCGATCTCAAGGCCACGGCCACCAATGCCAAAACGCTCACGGCCCGCTGGGATGCGGTGGGCGGCGATGTCAACAAGCTGTCCTCCGATCCCACCTTCATGGATGGGGTGCGCAGCGTGACGATTGGCCTTGGCAAGTTCTTTGATGAGCTCTATCCCGCCCAAACGGCTGCAGCCAAGGAGAAAGCCGCCAAGGAGAAGGCCCTCCAGGCCAAACCGGCCCGCCCTTGAAGGCTTGAGACCAGGGGGCAAAAGCCCTTGCCGGCCTAGAGCGCCCTCCTAGGGGCGATCTAGAGCTCGGACACCGCCTGCATGGCAATCGCCGCGATCGCCTGGTCGCTGGCCTTGGGAAGTTGCACGTAGCGGCCGCCGGCGGCCTCGGCTAGGTCCTTGCCCATGCCGCTACCGATGAACTTGCGCTCGGTGTCGATCACCAGCAACTTGATGCCCAGGGCCCGGTAGCGGGACGCCACCTGCTTCACCTCCTCCTTGAGGTCCACGGGTTCTTCGCCCTCCAGCAGCGGCTGGCCGAGGGAGCGGGACAGGGGCACGTTGCCGCGGCCATCGGTGATCGCCACCACCCCCACCTGGCCAAGATCGCCCGTGGCCAGGGCATTGGCCCCCACCCTGGCCGCCTGGCTGAGGCCGTGGGCCAGGGGCGAACCGCCGCCGCAGGGCATCGCTTCGAGCCGTCGCCGCGCCGCCGTGATCGAGCGGGTGGGCGGCAGCAACACCTCGGCCTGCTCACCACGGAAGGGGATCAAGGCGACTTCGTCGCGGTTTTCGTAGGCCTCGGTGAGCAGACGGATCACGGCGCCCTTGGCGCTCTGCATGCGGTTGAGGGCCATCGAACCGCTGGCATCCACCAAAAAGATCACCAGGGCCCCGGCCTTGCGTTGCAGCTGCTTGGCCCGCAGGTCGCCCTCTTCCACGATCACCAGACGATCGGGTTGGCGCTGGCGCCGCGCCTTTTGGTAGGGCGCCGCCGCCCGCAGGGTGGCATCCACGGCAATGCGCTTCACCGGCCCCCGGGGCAGCATCGGCTTCACATAGCGCCCGCGGGAATCGCTGAACACCACGGCTCGGCTGCCGCTGCCGCCGCTCTTGCTCTTGGCGGCCGAGAACAGCAGCAGGTCCGGGTCGATCGCGGTGGCTTCGGGATCGAGCAGGAATTCCTCCGGGATCGAAGGCGGCGGCGCGTCTTCGGGGTTGTCGTCTTCGTCGGGTTCCTCTTCCTCCGTGTCGTCCTCGTTCTGGTCGGGCTCCTCCGGGGGTTCGGGTTCCTCCTCGGGGGTCTGGTCGCCCTGGGGTGGGGGCGGCGGCGGTGGTTCCAGGGGCTGGTCGGGATCGGGGGGCGGCAGCTGGCGGGCCCGGGGCGCGATCACCAGGCGCACGGCCACTTGCAGGTCGTCGGCTTCGACCCGGTCGCGGCCACTGAGGGCCGCATGGGCCCGGGCGACACGCACCGCGTAGAGCTCGGAGCGGTGGCCCTCGACGCCGCCACGCAGGGCCTCTTTCACCAAGTAGCCGATCTGCTCGCGGCTGATCTGCACATCCGGCAGCCATTGGCGTGCCAGCAGCAGCTGGGTGGCCAGGCCATCGGTTTCCTCCTGCCATTGGGCCCGGAAGTCGCCGCTGGATTCGCCGTGGGCCAGGGCCGAGCGGGTGATCGCCACCCGTTGGTCCAGCTCCAGCACCTGGTTGGCCGAGAGGGCCATGGCGAAGCGATCGAGCAGGTGGTCGCGCACGACCCCCTCCTCGGGGTTGTAGGTGGCGATCAGTAGGCAGCGGCAGGGATGGGCCAGGCTCAGCCCCTCGCGCTCGATCCGGTTTTCGCCCGAGCCCACCGCCGCCAGCAGCAGGTTGGTGATGCCGTCATCGAGCAGGTTGAGCTCATCGACGTAGAGCACGCCCCGGTGGGCTTCGGCCAGCAGGCCCGGCTGGAAGATCGCCTGGCCGCTGGCAAGCGACGCCGTGACATCGACCGAGCCCACCAGCCGGTCTTCGGTGATGCCGAGGGGCACCTGGATGAAGGGGGCCGGGATCACCTTGGTGGGCAGCAGGGCGCTGGCATCGGCGCCGCTGGGGTCACCGCCCAGCTGGCTGATGCGGGTCTGGGTGGCGGCGTCCCAGTCGTCGGGGCGCTGGGGATCGATGTTGAGGGCGGTGGGGTGATGGGCGCCGTTGGCACCAGCGGCGCCCGGCTCGCCCAGGTCGATCACATCAATGGGCGGCAGCAGGGCATGCAGACCCCGGGCCAGCACCGATTTGCCCGTGCCGCGGCCGCCGGCGATCACCACGCCGCCCAGGCCGGGATCCACGGCCGCCAGCAGCAGGGCCAGTTTCAAGGTGCCGTGGCCGGTGATGGCGGCCAGCGGAAAGGCCCGGGCCGCGGCAGCCGCGGCACTGGACGCCGCACTCGCGGCGGCGGGGGTTCCGCTTGCAACCATGGAAAGGCCCGGGCCCAGACACGTGTTCGCCAGTCTCGCTGATCAGCCCGGGGGCGATGGGCTGGTGGACCCCGCCAGAGCGGGGCGGACCGCCGGGCCCCCTTGGGCAGACAGCCTGGCGATTGCCCTGGGCGCCAACCTGGGCGATCCCTTCGCCACCCTGGTGGCCCTGCGGCCGCTGTTGGAGGGGCTACTGGCGACCCTTCTGGAGGAGTGCCCCCCGGTTGGGGTCCTGCCTGGCTCGTCTTTTGCCGGGAGAGGGGAGGCCGGCTGCGGGGGCTTGGCACGGCCCGAAGCGGCGCCCATCGACTTGGACCCCCTAACCCCTGACCCGCTGTCCCCTTCCGGCCCCGAGCCCGGCCCAGAGTCCGGCGTCCGGTTGAGTTCGATCCGCCTGCGTTGGTCGCCCCTGTTTTGCACCGAGCCGGTGGGTGGCCCCCCCGGCCAGCCCGCCTATCTCAATGGGGTGCTGCTGGTGGAGGGGGTGGCGGCCCTGGAGCCCCGGCCCCTGGCGTTGCTGCAGGGTTTGCAGGCGCTGGAAGCCCAGTTCGGCCGCCAGCGCCTGGAGGCCTGGGGGCCCCGCACCCTGGATCTTGATCTGCTCTGGTGGGGTGATCAGGTTGTGCAGGCGCCGGCGCTGGAGTTGCCCCATCCTCGGCTTCAGGAGCGCAGTTTCGTGTTGGCGCCCCTGGCGGCGATCGATCCGCTGCTGGTGCCGCCGGGCCCGGGGGCTGGCGGCGGCCCAAGCCCTTCCCAAAACTGCGGCAGCCTGCTGGCGGCCCTGCTGCCCCGCTTGCGGGAGGCGGCGCCCCAGCGGCTGGCCGGCCGCGCTGGCTGGCCGGAGTGAGCCAAGCTGGCGGCAGTTTTGGCCTGCCCATGGCGCCCCTGCCGCCCCCCGAGCCCGCGCGCCTGCTGGAAACCACGGCCGCCCTCGATGCCCGCAAGATCCGCTTCGAGCTCAACCGGATCGTGTTGCCGATCGGCCTGGAGGCCACCTTCGGTGTGATCCGCCACCCCGGCGCCTCCCTGGCCGTGCCCGTGCTCGACGACGGCCGGGTGGTGCTGCTGCGCCAGTACCGCTTCGCCGTGGCCAGCCGCATCCTCGAATTTCCGGCCGGCACCCTCGATGAGGGCGAGGATCCGCTCAGCACGATGCAACGGGAGCTGCAGGAGGAGGCTGGCTATAGCGCCAGCCGCTGGGATCCCCTGGGGGTGATGCTGCCCTGCCCCGGCTACTCCGACGAGGTGATCCACCTCTTTTTGGCCCGGGACCTGAGCTTGCTGGAAGACCAGCCCGCCGGTGATGACGACGAGGACCTGGAGGTGCTGCTGATGACCCCCGCCGAACTCGATTCCGCCCTGGCCAGCGGCGATGAGGCCCTCGATGGCAAGAGCGTGACCGCCTGGTTCCGGGCCCGCCAACTGCTGGGGCTCTGAACCGATGGCCCCCGACCGCTGGCTGTTCTGGCATCGCCGCGACCTGCGCCTAGGCGACAACCTGGGCCTGGCCGCCGCCGCTGCCGCCAGCCCGGCCGTGACCGGCGTGTATGTGTTCGACCCGGAGTGGCTGGAGGGGGTAGACCTAGCTCCAGCCCGGCTCTGGTTTCTCTGCGAGAGCCTGCGGGAGCTGCAGCAGCGCTGGCGTCAGGCGGGCAGTGAGTTGCTGCTTCTCAAGGGCCGCCCGGTGGACGTGCTGCCGCGCCTGGCCGAGGCCTGCGGCGCCGCCGTGGTGACCTGGAACCGGGACGTGGAGCCGGCGGCCCGCCAGCGGGATCGCCAGGTGGCTTCCGCCCTGCAGGCCAGGGGCCGGCGGGTGCTGGTGGATTGGGACCAGCTGCTGGTGCCGCCCGAGGAGATCCGCACCGGCTCCGGCGAGCCCTACCGGGTCTACGGTCCGTTTTTGCGCAACTGGCGCGGCCAGGTGACGGCCCGCGATGCCGCTGGGGTGCTCACCCCGGTGGCTGCGCCCCAGGGCCTGGTGGGGTTGGACCGCGCCGCCCTGGAGCCCGGGGCCCAGGCCCTCTGGCAGGACCTGCCCCTGCTGGCGGCGGTGCCCACGGCCGGCGAGCTGGGCCATCCCTTTGACGGCGCCGACCTGTGCCCCTGCCGCCCCGGGGAGCAGGCCGCGGCGGCCCAGCTGGAGGCCTTTGCCGATGGCGGCGCCTCCGGCTCCGGCCATGGCGCGGCCCTATTCGCCTATGAACCGGGGCGCAATATCCCCAGCGAGGCCGGCACCTCGGCCCTGAGCGCCGCCCTCAGCCTGGGCTGCCTCAGCCCGCGCCAGGCCTGGCTGGCCTCCGAAGCGGCCCGGCTCACGGCCCGCAGCGACGAGGCCCTGGCCTCGATCACGGTCTGGCAGCAGGAGCTGGCCTGGCGCGAGTTTTACCAGCATGCCCTCTTCCATTTCCCCGAGTTGGCCGACGGCCCCTACCGGCCCCAGTGGCGCCAGTTCCCCTGGGATAACGAGCGTTCCTGGTTTGAGGCCTGGCGCTTGGGCCTCACCGGCATGCCCTTTGTGGATGCGGCCATGCGCCAACTCACTGCCAGCGGCTGGATGCACAACCGCTGCCGCATGGTGGTGGCCTCGTTTTTGGTGAAGGACCTGATCTGCGACTGGCGCTGGGGCGAAACCGCCTTCATGCAGCGGCTGGTGGATGGCGACCTGGCCGCCAACAACGGCGGCTGGCAATGGAGCGCCAGCAGTGGCATGGACCCCAAACCGCTGCGCATCTTCAATCCCGCCACCCAGGCCGGCCGCTTTGATGCGGAGGCCAGTTACATCCGCACCTGGCTGCCGGAACTGGCCCATGTGGCCACGGCCGATCTAATTAGTGGCGAGATTGCTCCCTTAGAGCGGGGCGACTACCCGGCCCCCCTGGTGGACCATCGCCTGCAGCAGGCCCGCTTCAAGGCCCTCTACGCCGGCCTGCCGAAGCCGTAGGCGCCCTTCGCCCAGGCCCTGGGAGCCTGGGCTCGCCGTGGGTGCCGTGGGTTCTGAAGCTGCCTTGCTCTCTGCCGCTCAGGCGGCGACGCTGGAGCAGGCCTGGCTCTGCACCTTGCCGGCCAGGGCGCTGAGCACCTCGATCACCCGTTGCTGCTGCTCGGCCCTGAGTTCCGGGAAGATCGGCAGGCTGAGCACCTCGGCGCAGAGCTGCTCGGTGCGGGGCAGGGAGCCCGGTGCGTAGCCGAGGTCGGCGTAGGCCGGTTGGCGGTGGATCGGAATTGGGTAGTAAATAATCGTGGTGACGCCGGCGGCCTGGAGCTCCTGCTTGAGCCAGTCGCGGCAGCTGGCCTCGGGCAGGCCGTAGTTGGCGCTATCGGCGGCGGGGGTGCAGCTGCCGGCGCAGGCACTAGCGCCGGGGCAGCGGGGCACCCGCACCACGAATTGGTTCCAGCTGTGGCCCGCGGGACCCGCCTCCGGCAGGTGAATCTCCAGCTGGCTCCCCAGGGCCTGGTGGTAGGTCTGGGCCAGGCCGCGGCGGCGCTCCACCCAGCTGGGCAGGTGGGGCAGCTTCACCCGCAGCACGGCGGCCTGGATCGCATCAAGGCGGCTGTTGTAACCCAGCGACGTGTGCAGGTACCGGCGCGGCATGCCGTGCACCGCCAGCTCGCGAATGCGGGCGGCCAGCTCCGGGTCGTTGCAGGTGACGGCGCCGCCATCGCCGGCGCCACCGAGGTTTTTGGTGGGGAAGAAGCTGAAGCAGCCCACATCACCCCAGCTGCCCACGGGGCGGCCGGCCCAACTGGCGCCGGTGGCTTGGGCGCAGTCCTCCACCACCTTGAGGCCATGGGCCGCGGCGATCGCGCAGACCCGCTCCATGTCCACCGGCCGGCCAAACAGGTGCACGGGCAGCAGGGCTTTGGTGGCGGGCGTGATCGCCGCCTCGAGCTGGTCGAGATCGATCAGGTAGGAGCTCTCCTCCACATCCACAAACACCGGCGTGGCACCCACGGCGCTGATCGCTTCGGCCGTGGCAAAGAAGCTGAAGGAGCAGGTGATCACCTCATCGCCGGGACCAATGCCCAGGCCGCGCAGGGCCAGGATCAGGGCGTCGGTGCCGCTGTTGCAGCCGATGGCGAAGGCGGTGCCCACGCTGGCGGCGAAGTCGCTCTCAAAGGCGGCGATCACGCCGCCGCCGATGTATTGGCCGCTGCGCAAGACCTGGAGCACGGCCTGGTCCAACTCCTCACCGAGGTGTTGGAGCTGCTCGGTGAGGCTGAAAGGGGGCACCTGCATGAAGACAACCTTAAGCCCCCCATCCCGGCAATCGCCCTGGGCCACTCCGATTGGGGCGATTCTTTGGCG
>CAINZT010000191.1 GCA_903855705.1 uncultured Synechococcus sp. | reverse complement strand
GGCATGTGCCACACGTGGATGCCACCGGACGCCACGGCGAAGACGCCGGGCATGGAGCCCCAATCCTGATCGAAGAAGTTACCGCGGCTGCGGTCCTCTGGGACGAAGGATTCACGCAGCTGGTCGATGTAGCCCAAGGTGGTCTGACGATCGCCTTCGAGCTTGCCCACCACCGTGCCGGTGTGCAGTTGGTCACCACCGGAGAGGCGCAGGCACTTGGCGAGCACTCTGAAGTGGATGCCGTGCTTGGGATGGCGGTCAATCACAGCGTGCATGGCACGGTGAATGTGCAGCAGCATCCCGTTTTTGCGGCACCACTTAGCAAGACCGGTGTTGGCCGTGAAGCCACCGGTGATGTAGTCGTGCATGATGATGGGCTGGTTGAGTTCTTTGGCGAACTCAGCGCGCTCATACATCTCCTCAGGAGTGTTGGCGGTGCAATTGAGGTAGTGACCCTTGCGCTCGCCGGTTTCCTGTTCAGCCAGCTTCACAGCTTCGGCCACGAACTCGAAACGGTTCTGCCAGCGTTGGAACGGCTGGGAGTTGATGTTCTCGTCGTCCTTGGTGAAGTCGAGACCGCCGCGCAGGCACTCATACACAACCCGGCCGTAGTTCTTGCCGGAGAGGCCGAGCTTGGGCTTGATCGTGCAACCGAGCAGGGGCCGGCCGTACTTGCTCATCCGGTCGCGCTCGACCTGGATGCCGTTGGGGGGGCCACCGCAGGTCTTGATGAAGGCGAGCGGGAAGCGGATGTCTTCGAGGCGCAGGTGGCGCAGGGCCTTGAAGCCAAAGACGTTGCCAACCAGGGAGGTCAGCACGTTGGTGATCGATCCCTCTTCGAACAGGTCGAGGGGATAGGCGATGAAGGCGTAGAAAGCCTCCTTGTCACCAGGGACGTCTTCGATGCGGTAGCAACGGCCCTTGTAGAAGTCGAGGTCGGTGAGGAGCTCGGACCACACGGTGGACCAGGTGCCCGTGGAGGATTCAGCAGCCACAGCGGCAGCCACTTCTTCCTTGGGAACGCCTTCCTGGCCAGTGCACTTAAAGCACGCCAGTAGGTCGGAATCGAGGGGAACGTAGTCAGGAGTCCAATACGTGTCGCGGTACTCCTTAACCCCTGCGTCGTACTTCTTGCTCATGGGGAAATCTCCAGTGGGTCGGGGGGAAGGGTTAGAGGTGAGAGCGGCCACTCGGGTCGCGCGTCAGACCTCAGTCCTTCGCACCAACGAAGCCGGAGCTGCTACCCAAAGCAGGTTCGACTTCCCGGTGGGGGCGGGCGATGATGTGGGCGGCCACCAGGCCGTCACCAACCCGTTCGCAGGCGTCGGCGCCGGCACGGACTGCAGCGTTAACAGCGCCGGTTTCGCCACGGACCAACACCGTCACGTAACCGCCACCGACGAATTCGCGACCGATCAGGCGGACTTCAGCGGCCTTCGTCATGGCGTCGGCTGCCTCGATGGCGGGGACCAGACCCCGGGTTTCGATCATGCCGAGGGCGATGCCCATGGTTTCGTTTGCCATTACCTGCTCCTGGAGGAGGGGGGTGGAATGTTCGCTTGCAACCTTGCTCGCCAGGCCTTCCCTAAGTCAAGCTTTCTGGACATCTCTCCCCATCACCGTCCCTGGGGCCACGAATAAGCAGCCCTGATCAGTGGCACATAAAACGTTGGGGATTGCTTCTCGGGCCGCTGGCCGGGGCTGACGAGGTTTGGCTCAACACAGGCAGATCCCAGTCAGGGCAAGCCCCAGCCCGAGCCCTCCATGCCAAAAGCCCCCAGACCAAGGCCCATGGCGACCTGGTCTGGGGGCTTGGTTTTGCCGTGCTTGGTCAGGCAAGGCCCCTAGGGCCAGATCAAAGGCTGGCCCAATACTGGGGCGCTCGCGGCAAAATAGAGGCAAGCCACTCTTGGCGCCAAAACTGCCCTAGAGCGGCCGGGGGCAGGCCTTAAAGGGGATGGGCATCGGCCACGAAAGCCACGCCACCGTAGTAATCGAGCAGGGGCTGCACCCCCTCCCGCAGGCGGGCTAGCACCTCGCTCTCGCAATAGACGATCACATGGGCATTGGCGCCGAGGCCGCTGAAGTCCATCGATTCGGACACAATGCCGTGGGGCCCCTTACCGGTGACATGGCGCATCACCGAATAGCCCGGAGCCCCGGACGAATCGATCACCTTGATCACTTTGTCCAGCTCCCGTTCACTGAGGATCAGGTCAACACGTTTCATTGGTTTAGCTAGCGGCAGGGAGGAGTTTGTTGACTAGAGCCATGTAAGCTGGAATGCCCACAATGATATTGAACGGGAAGGTGACCCCGAGGGCTGTGGAGATATAGAGACTGGGATTGGCCTCAGGCACAGTCATGCGCATGGCAGCCGGAACTGCGATGTAGGAGGCGCTAGCGCAGAGAACCACAAACAGCAGGGCGTTGCCATGGCCCAGGCCTAACCCCTTGGCAATCAAGACTCCCACAACGGCGTTGAAGAGGGGCATGATCACTGAGAAGCCGATCAGGAATGGGCCTGCCTTGCGTAGATCCGAGAGGCGCTGGGCCGCCACAATGCCCATATCCAAAAGGAAAAAGCTCAAGGCGCCGTAGAAGAGTTTATCCGTGAAGGGCAACATCTTCTCGACGCTATGGGGGCTGTTGGCTGCAACCAAAACCCCAATAATCAGGCTGCCAATCAGCAGGAAGACCGAGCTATTTAGAAACGCCTCGTGGAGCACCGCCCCCCAACGCATCCCTTTGGTGTCAGGGCGTTTTTGCTGGGCAGCCAATTTGACTAAGAGCAAGCCAACGATGATGGCTGGTGATTCCATTAGGGCCAAGGCCGCCACCATGAAACCGTCAAAACTCAGCTTTTGGCTTTCCAGGAAGCTCTGGGCGGTGATGAAGGTCACCGCACTGATGGAGCCATAGGTGGCTGCGATGGCAGCAGCATTGAAGTTGTCAAGCTTGGTTTTGAGAACCACGAAGCTGTAAATCGGCACAGCCAGCGACATCAAGATTGCCGCCACGATTGTGGGTAGGACCTGACCACCCAAGCCGCTGTGGGCCAGTTCCAGGCCGCCGCGAAAGCCAATCGCCAGAAGCAGATACAAGGAAAAAAGCTTCGGCAAGGGGGCTGGGATCTCCAGATCCGAGCCAACCAGCACGGCCAGCACCCCCAGGAAAAAGAACAGAACCGGAGGCGACAGAAGGTTCTGTAAAACCAGGCTGGTCTCCATGGCAAGCCCAGTGGGCACAAGGGTTATCGCCAGCTTACGGGCGCCAAACCCCCGTTGCCTCCGGGCGTTGGTAAATGCAACCGGCCCGGCAGCAGCCCAGGAACCTGTCAGAACCTCGACAAATACCCAGCGTCCCCCATTGCCTGGCTTGGGGTCCCTCCTTAGTTTTTTTGGCAAGACCGGCACCCCTGGAGCCTTCCGGGGGGTGGAATGTTCAACCCTGCAGGTCCTTCCCAGTCCCCCGCCAGCTGCCTTAACGACCGTTCGATCCCAAATCAGCAGTTCTGGCTCCCGTCAGCAGCTGATTTCTTCAACTGACAGGGTCCGCAGGCGGGCCTTGCTGCCGCCTTTGGCTGAGATGCTCCCCGGCCTGCTTTGGTGGGCCCCCTCAGGTCCGCCATCGAAGCGACCAGCACCCATGGAGCCTTCCGAGCCTTCGGAGCCTCCAAGCAGGTCTTTCGCTACGTCGTTGGCGACAATGGCGTGCCCCGCCCTGCCTGGCTTGCCCCGCCCTGTTCTTGTCATCGCCAGTGGCAATCCCTTCAAGGTGGCTGAAATGACAGCCATGCTTGATGCGGTGGATCTTGACGTGCGCCGTCAACCCGACGGTCTCGAGATCGAGGAGACCGGGGACACCTACCTGGCCAATGCGCGCCTCAAGGCTGAAGCCGTGGCCAAATTGACTGGCCACTGGGCCCTAGCCGATGATTCAGGCCTAGAGGTTGATGCCCTCGGAGGGGCTCCAGGGGTGTTTTCAGCCCGCTTCGCCCCAACCGACCACGGGCGCATCCACCGCCTGCTGCACGAGCTGGGGCCATCCCCTTACCGCAGCGCCAGTTTCAACAGCGCCATGGCCTTGGCCGATCCTTCCGGTAGCACGGTGTTGGTAAGCGAGGGCATTTGCCGCGGCGAAATTCTCAGTGCCAAGCAGGGGCCTGGCGGGGGCTATGACCCGATTTTCTGGGTTCGGGAAGCGGGGATGACCTACGGCCAGATGCCCGCCCATCTCAGGGACAAGCTCGGCAGCCGCGGCAAGGCGGCCCGATCGATCGCCCCAGGGCTGAAACAGTTACTCGGCCTTCCTTAATTGCCGCTTGGTTCAGTCGGCCTTACTGAAGGAAGGCATGAATCATCCAGGGGAACCGAACCAAGCCAGCAAGCAATGCCTGTTGCAGCCTTGAAAACGACTTCGTCAATGGCTTTTTATGGGCTTGCTTAGCAGCGTGGCAACAAGCTCATGGGCACCGGCAAGCCTGGGCTCAAGCCTTGGCGCTGCGATTGATGTGGGCCACGGCCCGCATGGCGGCGGCGGCGGCCTCTTCCACATCCCCTTCCCGCCCCGCCAGGGTGAGGCGACCAAAGGCCCCGACCGCCTTGACGTCGACAACGGTGATATTGGAAGCCTTTTCGGCCTCGTTGGCGGCGATCAGGACGTAGCCGGCGGGCTCGGTTTCGAGAATGAACATGCTCATGCCGGCCTGGATCATCGAGCCGCGTCGGTTCTGACGGTTAATCAGGACGGCGTGGTCTGGGGTGATGGCACGGATGATCTCGGTCCAGCTCACCTCACAGCGGCTGCGCAATTCCTTACGGCTGCCAATCGCCTCCAGCACCACCTGGCCGGAGTGGAGCACATTGCTCTGGTCCCGGTGATAAAGGGCCAGGGAGCCGAAGGCCCGCTCCACGATCATCTGGCCCAGGCGCACACTGCTCGCCTTCAGGGCGATGTCGGTGACGCGGTGGACGGCCATGCCGGGGGACACCTCGAGCCAGAGGCAGGCATCGCCCGGGATCGGCAAGAACCCTTGGGACACCGTGCCCATATAGGCCGCCAGCTGGGGCTGGAGCGAATCGAGGAACACATAGGTGCGCAGCTCGATCGACTGCACATGGCTCGACTGACGCGCCAGCCGCGGCCCCTCGTTGTCAGTGGTGATGACGCAACTGGGGGCTGAAGCCTCCTGGCCCCCATGGCCGCCACCCATGCCCAGATCGGTTCCCGTGATTGCGATCTGAGCCTGGCCTCGCCTTCGGCCTCGATCACTGGAAGAAAGACTGCGCTCCATGGCGGCGGACCTTGAGGACGTTGGTGTTCGTTCCTCAGCAGATCCATGCTGATGGAGCTGCGTGATCTTACCGGTCGGCCCCCCTTGCGCCGCAGCCCCAAGCCGATACCGTCCGGCCATCGCTTGAGGCCCGATCCGTGGTTAGCCAGCCCTCAACCGCACCCAGCAGCAACCGCCTTCAACCCAATGGCGTGGCGCCAAGCCGTGACGGCATTGCCGACTGGCTGGCCAAGGCCATTGACCAGGGGGTCCAGCCCGACCAGGCCCTGGCCTTCATGGGCCTGGGCCTGATGCGCAGCCTGCAGGTGGCTAATCCGGCCCTGGCGCCCTTCTGGCAAGAGCTCCACGAGGGGGGCGATTCCGGCGCCGATCTCACGGCCCTGCGCCAGCGCCTCGACCTCACCGACCTGGCGATCCGCACCGGGGCCCCCTTGAGCACCGCCGAAGTGACCCAACTACTGGGAGCCCGCCCCGGCAGTGGCGTCGTCCAGCGGGGTGGGCTGGTGGCCCGGCGCTTGGGCCGCAATGTCTGGCGCCTCAGCCGCAGCGCCGACGAGAACGAGTTGGCCCAAACCAACCGAGCCGCCCTCGATGGTTTCCGGCGCCGCCTCTGAACTGCCCTTGAGCCCCCACCACCAGCGAAAACCGGCCAAGGAGCCATGGTTGGGAGCACCGCATCAATTGGCCAATACCCTCGGTTGGCATCTTTGGCGACAGCATGCCAATCCAAGGACTGGCATGCTCTAAGGCCCTTCTTCTAGAGAGCCTTGGTTTCGGCGCCCTCCCTGTCGACGTTCAGCGCCCGGTCCCAACAGCAGCGCCAATACAGGCTGGTGGATAGCCACGGATCGCCCCACCCCATTCTTGATGACCACTACGACTCACTGGAGGCCGCCTGGGCCGATGCAGAGTCCTGGTGGCAGCAACAGGGCCAAGGGCTGGGCGGCCCCGTTCCCATTGGGGTCGAGGTGAGCACCGCCAGCGGCGGCTGGCGCACCCTGCGCCACCCCGGCCTCTGAGGGCGATCGCGCCCCCTTTAAACGCTTAATAACTAAAAGCAACAACAAAGGTCCTTCTATTGACCTATCTCCACCCCTCCATGGGGCCGAAATGGAGGGGTCAGGTCGGCGGCTCTGCCGGCTAGCTCAACTGACCTGGACCCCCTTCCAAAAGGCCACCCGTCCCTTGATGGCGGCTGCTTCAGCCTTGGGCTCGGGGTAGTACCAGGCCGCATTGGCATTGACCGCCTCGCCGACCACAAGGTCGTAGTACTGGGCGGTGCCTTTCCAGCTGCAAACACTCGTGTGACTTGACGGGCGCACATGGGCTGCCACGAGGGCATCGACCGGGAAATAGGCGTTGCCCTCAAGCTTGACGATGTCATCACTGCTGGCGATCAGCTCTCCATTCCAGCGGGCTTCCATGGCGACTTGGCGGTGCCCCCCCATCCTGGCGCAGGCGCCAGGCCCCAGGAGGTCGCCACCAGCCGTGGGTCGCCTGGAGAAGGCCGTGGAGCTCGCTCAGAAGCGGAAGTAGCTGTAGATCTGCATGGTGGCGTAACCGAGCGGGGCCGCCGCCGGATTGGGGCCGGCCGGCAGGGCCTCCACCGCAAACATGTAGGTGTCCGACTGGTTGGGATTCATCCAGGGTTTGAGGGCCAGGGTGACCGTGGCCCCGGGCTGGGGCGGCTCGGGAAAGCTGATCTGGAAGCGGCGCTGATCGCCATCGAAACGAACCTGAACCGGTACTGACGCCCCCTCATGGCGAGGCCTGCCCAGGAAGGCACGGGAGGCCGCCACATCGAAATTGAAACCGCGATCCACCCCCCGGGTCTGGGTGATCGTGAGGCCACCGAGGCCCACCCCCGCCTGCTCCGGCAGGGTGACTGTGAAGTAGTACTCGCCCCCCACCTGGTTCACATCGCTGTAGTAGTTGGTGAAAATCACCTGCCAGGGGGGCGTGCGAAACCAGGTCTGCCCTTGCAATTCGACAGCTACGGCTGGCTGCGACCCGACCAGCACCGGAGCCCCTAGCCCCAGAGGGATCAGGCTGGCGGCCACGGCGGAGCGGAGCAGAAACCGGCGCATGACAAGTAGGCAAGGGTTCAACGCTAGCGATCGTGGGTCCGGCCAACCCGCCTGCCCGGCCGCCGGTGATCGGGGACCTAGACAGGCTTGATAGGGTGCTGGCAAGCGGCATGAGCCAATGAACAGGGCTGAACTCGACGCCATCGAGCTGATGCTGCGGGATCTCCACACCCGGCACGACGAGATCCGCCATCGGGCGGCCTTCCGGGGCTGCACGCGCGAACTTCTGGCGCTGCAGGAGGAACTGGTCCAGTACCTCCTGCAGCGCAAAGACTCCCTATCCGGTCGCTGAACCGACTGCAGAACAGGCCCTAGGCAGCAGCAAGTGCCTAGCTGGTGCCCCGAATTGCCGTCTGGACGTTTGCCGTTTGCTCAGGTGTTTCCATCGCCTGAGCGGAGAGGATCTGAACACGACGGCCCGTCGTCCTTCTCCAGGAGGCTGGCTTGCCAGCGGGAGATCCATTTGGGCACAAAGGCCAGCAGGGCCACAAGCACCAACAGGCCCAGACCGAACTGGACGACCCCTGTAATCATCCGATCCATCGGAATCCAGCGCCCCCCCAGCCAGGCCAGGCTCACCATCGAGATCGACCAGAGCAGGGCGCCGCAAACGTTGCAGACCAGAAAGCGGGCGTAGGGCATACCAACGGCTCCAGCCATGGGCCCGGCCAGGATCCGCAACACCGCCACAAACCGGCCCAGGAACACCGAGGCATTGGCATGGCGCAGGAAGCGCTGGCGCAGCTGGTCCATCTGCTCCGGGCTCTGGCGCAACCACAGGCCTAGGCGCAGCAGCAGGTCCCAGCCCAAACGGCGGCCGATCCAGTAGCCAATGTTGTCGCCAACGATGGCCCCCGTTGCTGCCGCCCCGAT
>CAINZT010000190.1 GCA_903855705.1 uncultured Synechococcus sp. | reverse complement strand
GATTCACCTGGGCTGGGCCGCCTCCTGGGCCCAGCAAATTCGGGGCGGCTGGTGGTGGCCGCTCTGGAGTGACCTGAACTGGGCCGGCGCCGGAAGCGCCGCCCTGCAGCTGTATCCGCCCCTGTTTCGGCTGATGGCAGGGATCCCGATCGCCTTAGGGATTCCACCGGCTCGGGCCCTGGAATTGGCCCTGCTGCTGCTGCTGCTCCTGAACAACCTGGGGGCCGCCTGCCTGGCGCGGCTGTGGCTGCGGCCTGGCCGCTGGCAGTGGGCGTTGGTCACCCTGGCCGCCCTAAATCCCTATCTCTTCGTCAATGTTTATATCCGAGGGGCCTGGCCCGAGGCCATGGGGCAGATCTTGCTGTGGTGGCTGGCCCTGGGCTGGCTGGGGCTGGAACGGAGGCGGCGCTGGGGACTGCCCGTGGCGACCCTGGCGTTGGCGGGCATTCTGCTCAGCAATTGGAACAGTGCCCAGTTGAGCCTGCTGGCTTGGGGTCTGGGGCTGGCCGTACTGATCAGCGCCCAGCCCAGCTGGCGAGCGATTCGCCGGTGGTGTCTGGTGCCCGTGGGCGCAATCGCGATTACAGCACCGTTTTGGGGGCCTGCCCTAGCGGCAATGGGACTGGTGAGGCCACCCATCCCCAACTATCTCTTTACCTACGAATTTTTCTTCGCTGACCACCCCGGCCGGATTGTGCTTGCCGACCTGCTCTGGATCCAGGCCGCCACAATCGTGGTGCTAATGCTGGTGCGCTGGCTGGGTTGGGGCTGGCGGGGCCTGGGCTGGGCTGGACCTGTCGATCTCGACAAGGGAAAGGCCGACAGCGGTGCTGTTGAAAGGAATCAGCCAGAAGCCGCTCCCCTGGCCCGCTGGGGCTTGCTGCTGACCTGCTTCGGGCTCTTGATGATGCTGCCGATCAGCGAGCCGATCTATCACCTTTTAGTGCCCCTGCAGCGGATCCAGTTCCCCTGGCGCTGGCTGGGGCCCACCTGGTTTGGCGCCCTGCTTTGGCTCAGTTCCCCAGGCGCCCTGCCCCACGCCCCAAGCCCATCCCGTTCCGCCCTGCGCCGCGGGGCCTGGCTGGGGGCGATCACCCTGGCTGCTGTGCTGTGGGTGGATTCGCTCAGCCGCTTTCGCGAAAACGTCCTGGGCCACCACCCCTCCGAGCTTGAGCGACGCTCGCTCAATCGCCTGCTGGCCTGTGATCCGCTGGTGCCTTGTCCAGACGGACTGGCCGCCTTGCCACCCACGGGTGAATTGTCGAAACGGTTTGTGGCCTTGGGCGATGGCCGCATCGCCCTCACCGGGGTGCCCGACTACTCGCCGGCGGGGATCCCGGAAAGCTCCTGGGTGCATCGCATGCAGACCTTCTGGGTGCCGGCCTGGCCCCAGCACACCTGGGTGGCTTTCCTGGGGGAGGGGGCAAACGAAGAAACTCGTCCAGGGTCTGCAGAGTTGGTTGAACACGAGCCAACCCAGCGGCTGATTCGCGTGGAAGCTCCGACCCAAGGGAGGCTGCGCTTGATGCAATGGGCCTATCCGGCTTGGACGGTGCAGAAGAGACGGGTTGGGGCGATCAGCTGGGAAACCCCCCTGCCTTTTTCAGGGCCCAACCAGGCTCGAGATCAAGATGGCTGGATCTCGGTGCCCCTGGATGCGGGGAATTGGGAGGTGGCGCTCACCTATGGATCGAAGCGCTGAGCTGGAGCCAGAACTAACAGAAAGGATTACAGCAACCAACGCAAATCGCGCTGCAATTCGATCGCCATTCGGGAACCGCTCGCCAGCAGCTCCTGAAGTTCGGTTGGTGTAAGCACAAGGGCATCACAACTCAAGGGAAGGTGCTCCAACGGCCATTGCAGCAAGCGCTGCTGTTGGGGCCCAGTCGCAGAAGCATCAACCAGCAGCAGATCCAGATCACTGCCCACCCCCGCGTCACCGCGGCCGTAGCTGCCGAACACGCCGACCTTGGCCAAGGCAGGCCTAAGGGCCTGTTGGGCCTCTGCCCATTGCTGCACCGCCGCCACAATCAGCTCAGGCTTGGGCCAGCGCAGCACGGATTGATTCAATGAGCGCACGGGCATGGCGGAGAGCGTCCTCGCTTTGCAGGCGGCCGAAATGGTCTGTAGGCGCCCCATCCGGCAGGCTGTCTGGGCAACGGGTCGGGATATAAAGGGCATCGAGGACTCGCAAACGGTCCTCAAGGTCGGGGACTGCAGCAGTCAGTTGCAGCGAGGTCTCAGCTGGGAGGTCGCGGAAGGACCGACCCAAACCATGGCCCCAGGCCTGCTGACCCAAGTGCAGATGCAGGGCCTTGAGCGCTTTTTCCACAGCCTGATGACAGGCGAAGCAGGCCCACTCATGGAAGCCAGACTCAGCACTCAAGCTGGCCTGCTGGAGGTCCGCCTGGGCTTGATGAAACCAGTCGGCGGAGCGGTTCATTCTTCTAAAGAAAACCTCAGACTGCAGAGACAGTTTGATTGACCTAGAGCAGGACTGTTGGAACTTGAGGCCATGGACAAGGCAAGGAAGCGCCAACGCACGTTCATGACACCTCCATCAGCATGTATTTAAGGGCTCTCACGATCCAACGCCTCAATGGCAGCGATCACAGCAGCTGCCACAGCAATGGCTTGCTCAGTTTCAATGCGGTCAAATAACTCGGCCGGTGGAGTGGCATCGATCGGATAGCGCGACGTAATGCCCATGCGGCTGAGGGCCTTAAGGGGGAGGGTCTGGAAGG
>CAINZT010000189.1 GCA_903855705.1 uncultured Synechococcus sp. | reverse complement strand
TGCGGCGCTTGCTCATCGGTGGGAGCCCCTTTTCAAGGGCGGTGCCCCGCCTCAGAGGTTAACGATGGGGGCTGTCCAAGAAAGCCAGACCACCTCAAAGAGGGCTGGAGTCCTTGCTCGCCCCAGTGGTGACTGGTTGTTCGCATGGCTCGGTTTCCCCTACTGAAACACCCCTCAAGCGGGGTTAGTACTGGATCAGAGGCCTCGACCAGGGCTGAGCGAGCCCAAGCCCTGCAACCGGCCCAAGGGCGTCCGACACGGGGCGCCCTTTTCAATGGGATCCGCAGATTGATTCTGGTTCAGGCAGGCTTCAGGCCATGACTTCCATTCCATAAGCCATCGCCCCAGGCCACCGAGGCATTTCCCTCTAGAGCCGATCGACCCAGAAGGCTGGGATAAAGATCCTGGCCGCCCGCTTGGTCTGCGCCTGTTAGCCCTACTAGGCGAGCTCTCATTCCTGGCCCTGGGCATCAGCAACCTCCTGCAAATCTTGCAGCGCTAGGGCCCCAGCACAATGCACTGATGACGGAACTGATCGCTTAGTCAATGATCCGACATCCATCGCAGTGATCCCATCATCTTAATCATCAGGTACATTTTTCACACTCAGCCCGCAATTGGTCGAGCTCCTTGAAGGGCGGCTGCTCATTGATAGCCCAATCAGCAATATCGTTCCAGTTAACAGGATTGCTCTTGCAGACCATAATCGCCTGATCCCAACTTTGCCGATCCCGCCAGTGGAGGTAGGCCGAGAGTCGATCAATCACACAGAGAGTAGGAGTGATGACCCGCAAGGCTCCGTATTGAGTTGTCAACAAATTAATTGAGCGATGATCCACATAGCACTGTCCAAAGCTGAGTGGTCCGGCCGGAAATTCAACCAGCCATTTAGTACGGGGATGTTCGTACAGTCGCTTGGATGCACCCTGGAAAAACCCCAAGGGAGCAATGGCCTTGATCAAGTGCTTGGGATCTGCGGAAGTCACGAAATCGAGGTCATGACTCATGTACTGGTTTTGGCTATAGATCGAAACAGCCCCACCACCCGACAAGGTAGCAATAATGCCTTCCGCTTCTAATGCCCCACTAATGATGACCGCCAGCTCTTCGATGCTGGTGGCTTCTGTGATTTCAACCATGGCTGACTAGAGCTTTGGCTGACTGGCGCGGCCGTAGACGTTGGCGGAAATACAGCTGCACCTCATCATTTGGCAATAGCTTAAGCTCCGCCTCAAGAAAAGCCCTTAGATTGCGCACGCTTGGGTTACGCTCATTGAACGTAAAGACTCTGATATTGCCCACCAGATGGCTTACCAGCACACCCTCTTCTTCTAGGCGTTTCAGCTGACGCTGAGTCATATTCAGCCCAAATCCAAATGTCTTGGCGATGCGCATGGCATGGCCTTCTCCGTAGCACTGCAAAAACAGCAGCACCCAAGCAGCGGTGCGATTTCCCAAAATCGCTTCTAGCACTGGGTTCATGGCCGGTTCAGAAGCACTCCATTACTGGGTTGCCCCACCCTGATACTGAGTCATCCTACCCCGAAATTGAGTGGAAATCGCCCGGTACCGATTTCCCTGTCGTTCCAGGTCATTAAGCCGAATTAGCCGCCGCCACTGCCATCCAGCCACCCCACCCCCAGCCCTTCCGCAGCCGGACCAGTGCCAATCGCCCCAGAACCGGCAGGGCCCCGCAAAAACTGCCCCACTCCTCGGCCGTTGCAAGGGTCAAGCCGGGCCGCTGCGCGGTCCTTGCAACAGCCTGCGGGGTGAGGCGAAAGAGCGGAGTCCCACGCCGTTTCTTCCATGGCGATCAGCAAGGCCCCCAGCTCCGAAATCCGCGCCCTGGTGATCCACGTCTATCCCGATGGCATCAAGGTGTTTGGCCATGGGCGCCTCGATGTCCCCCTGGGCCGTCGTGGCAAGCCGGTCAAAAAGGTCCGTTTCATGCCCATGGCTAAGGCCCATGAGCTCGCCCGCAAGCTGCAGGGCCAGGCCAATACAACCATCTCGGTGATTTAGCTCCAGGGGGCCTTCGGGCCCCTTTTCCCAGGACTTGGGAACTGGCGCCCCTTGGGCTTGGGCTCTCGCTTACCCCACCAAAACGGCGGCGGCTCTCCTCAGCTTGCGCGGCGGGCCAAGGGCTGACGCGAGGCGCTACGCGCCCCTTGTCCTCGCCGCGCCGGGCTGGGCGGTCCTTTGCCTGTCTTCCCCATGGCAAGTCCGCTGTTTGTTCGCTCCACACCCACAGGGATCCGTTGGTCTGTGGCCCTGGTACCTTCTTGTTCCAGGCGCTGGCTGGAGGTTGAGATCAGCAAGGTTGGCCAGCGCGGCCTGTTGCGCCAGCAGCGGGCGCTCTGGGATCTGGCAGCTGCCTGCTGGGATCGGGGCCGGCCGCCCCTTGGTCTGCCTAAAGCTGTTGAGGCCCAGTTGGAGCAGCAGCTGGCTCAGCTCGATCACCAGGGCCCCTCTGGGGGTTGGCAGTTCCGGGCTGAATCCAAGCCCAGAGTGGTTGCACCCATTCGGCGCCGGTCGGCCCATCTGGCAGAAGCCGTAGGCGGCGGTCGTCGGGCCCTGCCGGCCCTCGTCCTCGCGGAGCTGATCGCGCCATCCAGGCCCAGGCCCGTTGGGGTCCTGGTGGCCAAGGCCGCCTGAGCAGCTGGTTCCTGGGCAGCTGGCTAATCCTGGCTGCCCTCCAAATCACACAGGGGCTCAGCCCCGGGGCCGGCTGGTTTGCGGGCGTAGCTGGCCAGGTACAGCTCGCTGGCACTCATCGCATGCAGGTTGGTGGCCTGGCCGTTGCCGTCAAATTCGGCGATCACCGCCGGTGGCCCCAGGCCGCCGCGCTGCTTGAAGAGGAACCCCAGCACCGGGTGGGTAGGCAGCGTTTCCACATGGCTGGCGGCATCGAGGTTGCCGTGATCCCCAAGCAGCACGTTGCCCTTTGAGTCGATCGGTTCGAGCACATCGCGGCCATTGCTGCCGGTGGTGAGGCGAAACTCGGAGCCCACCTGCTTTTGAAAGATCTCAAAGAAGGAGCCCCGGTTATCGCCGCCAGCACGGCCATCGGCATCGAGGAACAACCGCTCCAGTAGGCGCTCCTTGCGCAGGTTCAGCACCTCGGCCTGGGCTTCGTCCCGTTCCTTGGCGGCTGCCCTGACCTTGCGCTGGGCGGCGGCCTCAAGCTGGCGTTCGCGGCTGGCCAGTTCCCGCTCCAGTTCCACCTTTTGGCGTTCAGCGTCCTGGAGTCGCTCGTATTCGTCGGGGTTGATCTTGGAGAACTCCTGCAACTGGCGTTTCAGCACCCGGATGTCGTGCTCCAGCTGGTTGGTCTTGCGCCGTTCCGCCTTGAGGGCTTCTGGCACCTCGGAGCCCTTGGGCTCGGGGGGATCGATAGGCAGGTCGTCGTCGGCCTCCAGGTCATCGTCTGGATCACCTGCGGCATCAGTCCCATCGAGGGGGTCAGGGTCGGCGCTCTGGTCCTGGTTCGGCCATTGCTGGAGTTGGGCAAAGGAGTGCAGGGGCAGCCTGCCTTGCTCGCCCTGGCCAGCAGGGCCATCGGCTGCGCCAAGGGCGCTGAAATTGAAAAAGCGGCTCATCGGTCCACCCATCACGGCTGTGGTTGCTGCAGGTCCCCCATCCGGGCTGGACCTACGGGGGCTATTGCCAGGGATGGGGAGATGGGGCAAACCCCTGCAGCGGCCCCTTTTGCCTTAGTCGACTAAGCTGGTTGAACTGGCAGATCCCCCTGATGCGGCAGGTCAACATGCACGAGGCCAAAACCCACCTATCTCGCCTGGTGGAGGAGGCGGCCGCCGGCCAGGCCTTTGTGATCTGCAAGGCCGGCAAACCCATGGTGCGGGTCACCCCCCTCGATGACGTAGCCAACCAGCCCCAACCCCGCCGTCTGGGGTTGTTGCGCGGCCACTGCCAGGTGCCAGACGACTTTGACCAGCTCGCATCCTCTGAGATCGCCGACCTGTTCGAGGGACGCTGAATCCAGCCATGCGCTTGCTACTCGACACCCACCTGCTGGTCTGGGCCATGGGCGAACCGGAGCGATTGCCCGCCGGTTGCGCCGCCATGCTGGAAGACCCCAGCAACAGCCTGGTCTTTAGCGTCGCCAGCCTCTGGGAGTTGGTGATCAAGCAGGCCCTAGGCCGGCCCGGTTTCAACCTGGAGCCCAGCCTGTTGCGCCAGGCCCTGCTCAGCGGTGGCTGGCAGGAACTGCCCATCGAGGCCAGCCATGCCCTGGCCGTTAGCCAATTACCGCCCCTGCACCGGGATCCCTTTGATCGGTTGCTGCTGGCCCAAGCCCAGGTCGATGGCTTGCTGTTACTCACGGCCGATAGCCAGCTTTCGCTGTATCCGGGACCTGTGCGCTACATGGCTAGCTAGGGATTCAGGGGTTGCTGAATCAATGGATGACGCGGGAAGAGTCCCAGCTATTGCAGCCAACCACGATGACCGAAAGATTGATCCGATGACTGACTTGATCGCTGTTTACACCACCGTCTCCAATGAGGAGCAAGCTCAGCTGCTGGTATCAGCAGCGATCGAGAACAACTTGGCCGCTTGCGTGCAGAGCGAACCCATTCGCAGCACCTATCGCTGGCAAGGCCAGATCGAACGCCAGGATGAAATCAGGTTACTTTTAAAAACCACTCGCACGGCCTACCCGAAGCTGGAGAAGCTACTGCTTGAGCTCCATCCCTACGAACTCCCAGCCATCTTTGCCATACCGGTCTGTGCTGCTTCTGTCGAATATACCCAATGGGTACAAAGCGCTTGCCAGCAATAGCCAGCATCCCTACCGAAAAATGACACGATCTTGAACTATTCGGACATCAGAAACGCGCTATGCATTATTCAATGCGGTCATTGATCCGCCTTATTATTGAATCCTGCTCTCCAAATACAGCGTGTCTTTGTTCATAGCGCAACAGCTTGTCCCAGTACTTCAGCGCGAATCAGGGGGTGCAAGGACTCCGCCTCGGCCACGTCCACCGCACAACCAAGCAGGCTCTCCAGCTCTTGACGTAAGCCAATCATCGCCAAAAGTGATTGCTGCGGCTCTAAATCGACCAGCAAGTCCAAGTCACTGCCGTCATGCTCCAATCCCAAGACGACAGAGCCAAAGAGCCGCAGGTTGCTAGCCCCATGACGCCTAGCGACGGCAAGCACCTCACCTTTGCTAGCCAGAAGGCGTTGCCGAATGCTGAGCGGGGCGGGCAGAACGGTCATCAACCCATTCTGCTGCCCAAACGCCGATAGGAGTCGGCCTCCAGCCCTACCCCCTTCACAACTCCGCCAGACCACCCACCCCCTGCTTGGGCGGCAACAACACCCAGCCCCCCACTGGCAGCGGATCGGTCGGTTCAACCTGGGGCACCAGCAGGGGCAAGCCCACCGCCAAGGCATCGGCCACCCCGATCGCCGGTAGCTGGATCACAACGCCCGCTGGCAATAGCGCCGACGCCGAATAACGGGCCAGCTGGGGGTTGAACAGGCGCAGAACGCTAACGGTCTCCTGCCGGCGGCTCGCCAGGTTGGCGAGGGTGTCGCCCTCTCCCACCAGGTAGGGGATCGACTGCATCAAGGACGGATTGTCCTGGCGCAGGGACCCGGTGCTGGTGCCGTACCGCCCAGCCAGCCGGTAGAGCGAATCCCCCTTGGCCGCTGCAATGACCTTGAGGTCCTCCGCCTCCAGATCCGGGAAATCAGCCAGGATTTGGGCGCTGCTCTCACCTGCGGCATAGAGCTCAAGGATGTCCCGCTCGCGGATTCGCATCCCTCGGATGCAGGGCTTGCCACCGCACTGCTCGGGGTTATGGGTGATACGGCTGCTCATTAGCCAACCCTAAGGCGGTTCAACCCAGCTGGGACTTCACTTGCCGTGGCCGGTTTACCAGCCGCACCGGCCGCTGGGCTGTGTCGATCAGCAGGTTCTGCAGCAACTCCCGGCTGGAGATCAGCAGGTGAGCCAGGAGCGCTGCTGTGACCTTGGGCTCGGCGACCCGATCGCCCCGGCATCTGGCCAGGACGGATCCGAGCTCGCGCAGCTCCCTATCGATGTTGGCCGCCATCTCTGCGGTGCTTTCTCGCTGCATCAAACCGAGTCGACAACGTTCCATCCCACCACTCTGCAGGCCATCAGCACCGCTGTTGACGCGCGCTTGGGTGAAGGCCAAGACGTTGTTTCCTGGGAGGCGCTGCAACCCACCAAATCCAGCAAGCCCCAAGCCCGCAAACCCCTCCGCCATTCACTCCCTGTGGGTGGGGCTGCGCGCAGGAGCCTTCATTGTCCGGCTGGCCTCAAGGGCTGCGCAAGTCCGCCTCTGGTTTGTTGGTTCGGCTAACGCCTCACTGAACGGGTCGGGGCGGCCCCTTGACCCCAACCGCCTCGGTTTTTGGGTCCTGTGCTCCGCCCCCCCATGGCCTCGATCGCCCGCAAACAATCCCTCTCCCGGTTCAGCTCAGCGCTACTTGATGAGCTCAGCTATTGCTGCCAGCTGGCTGCCAATCCCCGCCTGAGGGTCGCTGAATTAGACGATGAGCTGCTCTATGAGCGCCAGAGCCAGCTGCCTGCCGAGGTTCTCGATCCCGAGATCCTTGCCCTGCTGCCCCATTAGGGGCAGCCGCTGGGGCCGGGGGCCACCAGGCCCCTAGCCCCTGGCCCCAGGTCAGTGATGACGCGGTTCCAGATGAGGCCCCGCTTAGGCCGGGCTTTTGGTTTGGATTTGCAGGTCCCGGGCCTGCAAAGGCCCAAAACCTGGCTCACTCGTAGTGACTCCACATCCTCAGGACCTTCACGACCTGCTCGTCGCTGAGCACCTGATACACCAGCCGGTGCTGAATATTGATCCGGCGCGAATAGGCCCCGCGTAAATCCCCCACCAACGCCTCAAACAGTGGCGGTTGAGCAAAAGGATCGTCTGCTAGCAACTCCAGCAACTGTTGTGCCTTGGCCTTCAGGGCTGGGGTTGTGGCCGCAAGTTTGCGGGCATCCTTCTGGGCCTGCCGGGTGAACAGAACGCGCCAGCTCACCAGCCCGGTTGGTCGCTCAGTTCACTGATCGGGGCCGCTAGCCCCTCCACAATCGAGTCGCGCATCCCTGGGATCGAAACCAAATGGAGGGTTTCGACAATCGCAGTCCAGTCGCTTTCAGCCAGCAACACAGCATTGCCCCGTTTTCCGGTGATCTGCACCGGCTCATGGGAGTCGCAGGCCTGATCAATAAGGCTATAAAGCCGCTTGCGGGCTTCTGTCGCCGAGACGCTGGCCATCTCCGTCCATCCCCACTGCGTACGTCAAAGCGTACTGCCTCTGGGCGGCTTTGTCTGGGGCGTCGGTTCTGTCCTGTAGCGCATGGGCCGCTGGCCCTTTTTCAGAGATGACGCTGCTGGCAAGAGCAAGGGACCCCGCCTGCTGTCGCCATGGCCGAGCCAATGAGCGCCGAGCGCTTTATGGACCGCTGGCAGAACTAACGCGACCAGCCCCAGCAGGGGGCGGCGGTCCGGGCCTTGTATGCAGCGATTGCAGCCCTGGAGGGCGGCCAGCAGATCCTTGATGAGCAGGCCCCCTGGGCCAGGCAGTTCAGCCAGAAACCAGCACCGGCCCCGACGCCTAATCCACTGCCCAAGAAAACCGGCAATGGCGCTGTCGCTCTGGCCCTGCCCTTCTTTGACCAGACCAACGATGGCCCTGACGGGTGGCGGCACTGCCAGTCCTCCTCGATCGCCATGAACCTGGCCTATCTCGGGGTTACTGGCATCAAGGACGACCTCGATTACCTCAAAGTGGTCCAGCGCCACGGCGACAGCACCCAGCAGGCCGCCCATGCCGCTGCCCTGGCAGAACTCAAGGCACCGGGGCGGTTCATGACCTCCT
>CAINZT010000188.1 GCA_903855705.1 uncultured Synechococcus sp. | reverse complement strand
GCCAACTTCGCCCGGCTGCTGGATGCCGTCTTGGCCTGGACTGATGGCTCCTGGGACGACAGTCCCGTCGTGCTGCTCTCCCCCGGAGGCTCCCGGCCGGCCCCCCAAGAGCTGGCGCCGATGTTGCGTTGGCGGGAGTTCGAACCCGTCGAGCCCCCCGCCGCCAGTGGGGCCGAGGCGGCCTGGCGGCGGCGGGGCCTGCTGTTGCTGCTCGGCCCGGGCCGCTTTACCCCCTGGGCGAGCTGGGGCGAGGTCGGCCTGGCAACGGCCGGCACCGCCACCGAACAGCTGGTGGGTCTGGGGATTCCGGCTTTGTCCCTACCGGGGCCTGGTCCCCAGTTCAAGCTGGGTTTTGCCCAGCGCCAGAGCCGCCTGCTGGGCGGGGCCGTGCGGGTCTGCCGCACGGACGTTGCGCTAGGGGATGGCTTGCAGCAGCTCCTGAGCGACCCCCAACGGCGCCAGCAGCAGGGGGGGATCGGCCGGCGGCGCATGGGCCAGCCCGGCGGCAGCGAGGCCCTGGCCGCCCTGGTGGAGGAGCGGCTGCTGGGCTAGGGCCTGGCCGGGAGCCAGGGATGATGGGGCCATCCCCGCCCCAGAGACGCCCGCCATGGCCGCCCCCCCCGATCGTGACTACATGGCGGCCTGCAGTCGCCTGGCCAGCCTGATGAGCATCAGCATTTCCGCCGCCCGGCGCCGGGTCGACCTGGCGGCCGTCAAGGAAGGCATCCGCGATACGCCCGGCCGCATCGCCCTGGCTGAACGGCTCTTGATCGAAGCCGAGCCCGGCAGTCAGGCCGCCCGCCTGCGGCTTGATGGCCTGCTCGAAGCGGTGGCTTCAGAAGCCAACTTCATGGACGAGGACTAAAGCGAAGCCGCAGGGCCTGAGCCAGCACTCCATCGCCGAGCCCGCCATCCGCTCAAGCCCCTCACCCAAGCCAGAGTGAGAGCGCTTAACCGCCCTGACCTCAGCCCAGCTCAGCTCAGCTCAGCTCAGCGATGTTCAAAGATCTGGCCGTACTGGCCGCGATCGAGGTCGGAGAACACGGGAATGCAGGCAAAACAGCGCTCCGCCAGGTCCAGCCGCTCCTCACGCACCAGCATCAAATGGAGCCGGTCCCGGGCCGGCAGCAGGTAGCGCACATCATTGGCGGCGTAGGCCAGCTGGCTGTCACTGAGCTCCTCAACCCGGCCCCAGTCACTGCTCTGGGCCTGCTTATCGAGTTCCACCCCCACTAGCTCCTGCACCACCTCCTTGAGGCCGTGGCGAGGGCTGTAGGTGCGGGCCAGGCGGCTGGCCACCTTGGTGCAGAACAGAGGCGCCACGGCGATCCCCAGCCCCTCGGCCAGGGCGGCCACATCAAAGCGGGCGAAGTGGAACACCTTCTCGATGCCAGGGGCCTCCATCAGCTGCTTGAGCAGGGGCGCCTGGCTCTGGCCGCGGGCGATGCGGATGCAGCAGACGTTGTCCTGGTCATCACAGATCTGTACCAGGCAGAGGCGGTCGCGGCCGTGCACCAGTCCCATGGCCTCCGTGTCCACCGCCAGGGCCTTGGCGGCCCCGAGCAGGCCATGCCATTCGGGCGAGAGGTCGCCATCGAGCACGGCAAAGCGGGCAGGGGCGGAGCCGGGTGCGGGGGCCATGGAGCCAGAGCGAACTGCTGCCATGGTCGCGGATCAGGCACTGGCGCCCCGAACCGCAAGAGCGCCCAACCGCCGCGCCGTCACCGCCTGGAGCCGCCCCCTTAGCCGCCCAGGGGATCCGGCCCAGGAGCCGATCAACCCACCTACGTGAAGTTGCGTGGGCAATGGGTTGATCCCTCGACCCCGCCGCTGCTACCAGAAGGGCAGGCCCTTGCCGCCCCGTCCGTGCGCACCACCAGCCCCAGCCAGGGATGCAAGAGCCTTGAGGCCATCCACCGGTTCTTCGACCAGCCGCCCCTGGTGCACCTCGGCCTGGAGCTGGCGGTCTGCTGGGTGCTGGATCGGTTGCTCGAAGCCGACAGCTATCCCACCGCCTTGATGCAGCAACTGAGCCGGGAGCATCCCCAGCTACGTCTCTCGGAAACCGTGCTGCACCAGGCGATCACCTTCCTCGATCAACAGGAGGCGATCAGCTCCTATGCCCAGCGCTGTCCCAGCCGGGGCCGGCCCCGGCGCATGTTGCACCTGCGCGAGGAACACCGCAGCGGCGCCCTCGGCCTGATGCCGCCATGGCGCCTCTGGCTCGAGGACAATGAACGGCCCGCCAGCGTCAGTCGCCATGCCCCCAGCCCTGGGCTCCACCCTGCTGCTCACCCTGCTGCTGGCCATCGGGCTGGTGTTCTTCCTGCGGGCTGCCAGTAAGGACCGCACCACGGTGGTGGAGGTCCACTCGCCGCGGCCGGCCCTGGAGGTGCTCGCTGGCCTCAGCCAGTGGTTAGGGCAACGGGGCTGGCAGGCCGATACCAGCAGTCCGGAGCAGCGGCTGTTGCGCTTTCGCGGCCAGGTGGCCGCCAGCACGCCCCTGGCCTGGCTGCTCTCGCTGCTGGGGGGCGTAGGCGCCGGCTGCCTCGGTTTGGTGCTGCGCCAATTGCTGCCCCAACTGGGCTGGTGGCCCGTGGCCCTGGCCCTGGTCGGGCCCCTGGCGGGTGTGGTCTACCGCCGCCGGGCCGCCCGGGCCGAATCCCTGGAGTTGCGCCTAATCAGCGCCGATGACGCCCCGCTCAGCAGCCTGCGGGTGCGGGCCCACCGCGATGAACTCATCGCCATGGAATTGGAATTGGGCCCAACCCTGCAACTGGCCAGCGATGGCTCCCTGTTGAGTTCGCCGATCTGAAGCCCAAGCCCCGCCACTGATCACCTTCGCTGCTCTCCGAAGGTCAGAACCACCGCCGGGCACACCCAAAGAGCCCCACCACGCTGCTAGAGCCAGCAGCTGGAGGGGATTTTGGTAGTGGATCTGACCAGATTCAACAGTCGTCGCATCAAATCCGGTCCAGCCCCTGACAGGGCCGTGATCAGCCGCCATGCTGGAGGCCGTGACTGACTCCATCCCCCTGCGGCACCCCCAGCCCGGGTCTTCCACCCAGGGCCCCCTTCCCCTGGGACTCCCTGGCCTGGGCCAACTTCTGCCGCTTCTGGTCAGCCTGATTGGTCTTAGTGCCGTGCCGAGTGCTTCGGCCCAGGGGGCCTTTGCCCGGCTGCCGCCCCTGAGCCTGAGCGCCGGCTTCACCGGCCCCCGCGCCCCCCTTCCTAAGGACTGGGTCGGCCGCATCCCCCTGGCGCCGGAGACGCCGATCCTGGTGCTGGCCGGCCATGCCGACTCCCAGGGCATTGCGGGCGCTGGCACCTCCGGCGCCGCCGTAGCCCTGCGGGGCGCCGCGCCCATGCAAGCCGATATCCAGGACGAGCTCTACTGGAACCTGCGCACCGCCGCCGCCGTGGTGGCCCTGGGCCGCAGCCGCGGCCTGCCGATCCAGCTCTATGTGCCGCCGGTGCGGGATATCGCAAGCGGCGACGATCCCCGCACCAACTGGAGCATCGGCAAGGCCTTCGCCGCCGCCGGCGGCTACGCCCTGGAAATCCACTACGACGCCTACGGCCCCGATGGCATTGGCTCCGGCCTGATGCCGCCGATCAACCGGCCGATCAGCCAGCTCGATGAAAGCCTGGCCCAGGCCTTTGGCAGCTATCCACGCCTCTTCCGGGGCGGCCTGGGCGCCCCCAAACGGGGCATCGCCCTTCTGGAGATCGGCAAGCTTGAAGGCAAGCTGGAGGCTTCCCTGCGGGACCCTCGCCGCCGCGAAGCGAGTATTGCCGGCATCGCCGAGCGGATCGTCGCCGCGATCGAACTGGGGCTGGGACTCAATCCACCGCCTGGTGCGGTTGGCAACGAGCCAGCAGGGACGGGTCAGCAAGCCAGTTCTGGGGGCGGGTGAACAGGTCGGTGAGCAGGGCCTCACGGCTGCCGTCGGCCGGCTTGTAGCCGTACTCCCAACGCACCAGCGGCGGTAGGGACATCAGAATCGATTCGGTGCGGCCGTTGGTCTGGAGGCCGAAGATCGTGCCCCGGTCAAACACCAGGTTGAACTCCACATAGCGGCCGCGGCGGTAGAGCTGGAACTGGCGCTCACGCTCGCCGTAGGGCAGGTTCTGCCGCTTCTCAACGATGGGCACGTAGCTCGGCAGAAAAGCATTGCCGCAGGCCGAAGCCAGGGAAAACAGTTGCTCCCAGTTCTGGCCCAGGGGCCCCTGGGCGGCACCGACGGCGGCGGCAGGGCCCTCCGGATCCTGGCCCTTGTAGAGAACACCACGGGGGTCCTGGTAGTCGTAGAAGATCCCGCCCACACCCCGGGTTTCCTGGCGGTGCTTCAGGAAGAAATACTCGTCACACCAGGGCTTGAACACCGGGTAGTAGGCCGGGTTGACGCTGTCGCAGGCGTTTTTGAGGGTCTGGTGGAAGTGCTTGGCGTCCTCCAAGAAGGGGTAATAGGGGGTGAGGTCGGCGCCGCCGCCGAACCACCAAACCGGACCAGCCTCGAAGTAGCGGTAATTGAGGTGAATGGTGGGGATGTAGGGGCTGCGGGGGTGCAACACCATCGAGGTGCCGGTGGCAAACCAACGCTGGCCCTTGGCTTCGGGACGCTGGCTGAGGATCGAGGGGGGCAACTGGTCGCCCTCCACCTCGGAAAAATTGACCCCGCCCTGTTCAAACACCCGGCCGCCGGTCATCACCCGCGAGCGACCGCCGCCGCCCTCGGGCCGGATCCAGCTCTCTTCCGCAAAAGTGGCACCGCCATCGAGGGCCTCAAGGCCGGCGCAGATCGAATCCTGCAGACCCATCAATAGGGCCTTGGCCCGCTCGCGCGAGTCGGCTGGCGGTCGCTCCAGGGGCCGCTCCGCGCCCAGGCTGGCGTCGCCTGGCGCCGAACCGGAGGCGGTCCGGCCAGCGAGGCCGCTCACCTTGGTCTTGGCACGGGACAGCAGGCCCTTCAGCATCAACGCCACGCCCCAGGGGCGCTAGAAACCACCCCACCCTTTCAGCCCACGGGGCCGCTGCACAAGCCTGCGAGAAGGATCGTCACGCCCCCAGGCCAGCAAACGTCCCTTGGTTAACGGTCCCTAGGATCCGGGCCCTGCCTTGCTCCGCCGGATGGCCAGCCCAGATCAGGCACTCGAAGCGGCCCTCACCGCCCTGGCGCCCCTCAAGGACGCCGGCAGCGGGCGCTCCCTGTTGGAGCTGCAGTGGATCGATCAGGTGCGCCTGCAACCGAATCGGGCCGTGTTTCGCCTGGCCCTGCCGGGCTTTGCCACCAGCCAACGGGAGCGGATTGTGAGCGAGGCCCGGGCGGCCCTGCTCCGCCTCGATGGCATCAACGATGTGCAAATTGAACTGGCCCAGGCGACTGCCCAGGCGGGCCCCAGCGGCCATTCCCACCAGGGGGCTCCAATCGGTGCCGGCGGCCATGGCGGCGGGGCCGAGCGCCAGCCGATCCCGGGGGTGAAGCAGGTGATCGCCGTTAGCAGCGGCAAGGGGGGCGTGGGCAAGAGCACCGTGGCCGTGAACCTGGCTTGCGCCCTGGCCCAGGCGGGCCTGCGGGTGGGCTTGCTCGATGCCGATATCTATGGCCCCAACGCCCCCACCATGCTGGGGGTGGCCGACCTGAGCCCGGAGGTGCAAGGCGAAGGGGCTGATCAGCGGCTGACCCCGATCGACAGCTGTGGCATCGCCATGGTGTCGATGGGTCTGCTGATCGGTGAGAACCAACCGGTGATCTGGCGGGGCCCGATGCTCAACGGCATCATTCGCCAGTTCCTCTATCAAGTGGAGTGGGGTGAGCGGGATGTGCTGGTGGTGGACCTGCCCCCCGGCACGGGCGACGCCCAGCTCAGCCTGGCCCAGGCGGTGCCCATGGCCGGCGTGATCATCGTCACCACGCCCCAGCAGGTGTCCCTGCAGGATGCCCGCCGCGGCCTGGCGATGTTCCTGCAGATGGGCGTGCCGGTGCTCGGGGTGGTGGAGAACATGACCGCCTTCATCCCGCCCGACGCCCCCGAGAAGCGCTACGAGCTGTTCGGCAGCGGCGGCGGCCAAAGGCTCGCCAGTGAGGCGGCCGTGCCGCTGCTGGCCCAACTCCCGATGGAACTCGCTGTTGTGTCCGGCGGCGACCAGGGCCTGCCGGTGGTACTCGCAGCGCCGGAGTCGGCCTCAGCCCAGGCCTTCACCGCCCTGGCCGCGCGCCTGCGCGCCCTCGCCCCGGCGCCATGAGCGCCCAGGGGCCCAGCCTGGAGGCCCTCAGGCAGCTGCTGGCAGGCGGGGTCCCCCCGGGCCGCAGCGATGAGGACAGTGTCCGGCGCCAATGGTGGGCAGCCCTGGCCTGCCTGCAGGACGAGTTCCTGCTGCCGCTCCAACCCCGCAGCGGCCTATGGCTGGCCTCGCCCCTGCCAGCCCTCTACGAACCGGAGCTGCTGCGCCACCTGCAGGGCTGGGTCTGGGCCCCAGACGAGCTCGGCAGCCTGTTGCAACCGGCCGCGCCCCTGCTGCCCGGCCAGGCCACGGCCCAGGCCAAGGCGGGCGCCTACGACCCGGGCCGCTTTTCGCGCCTACCGCTCAGCGCTGCCGATGGCACCGATCCCCTGCTGCTGGTGATCACGCCCCAACTGCAGATCGCCATGGCCCTCCATGGTCCAGTCGATGGGCGCCAACTGCTGGTGCGCAGCGACCCCGCCAGCCTCTCAGCGGCCCTGGCCCTGCTTGATGAGCGCTTGCAACGCAGTGCCCCCGAGGAGGGGTTGCGCCTGCGCCAGGCCCTGCAGGCCCTAGGCAGCCTCGAGAGCGACAGCCACCTGGCCGCCAGCTTCTGGCCCCGCTTGGCCGAACGGCTAGCCGCCATGGCCCCAAGCGTGACGCTCCAACCCCTGGTGCATCGCCGGGCCGGCAGCGACGAGGGCCGGGGCGGCGCCAGCAGCGAACTGGCCCTGCTCGAAGCCCTCACCCATGAGGTGCGCACCCCCCTGGCCACAATCCGCACCCTGATTCGCTCTCTCCTGCGCCGCCAGGACCTCACCGAGCTGGTGCGGCAACGGCTGCAGCAGATCGATGGCGAATGCAGCGAACAGATCGACCGCTTCGGCCTGATCTTCCACGCCGCCGAACTGCAACGCCAGCCGGCCACCCCCAAGCCCCAGTCCCTGGCCCGCACCGACCTGGCCCAGCTGTTGCAGCAGCTCGAACCGCTCTGGCGCCACCAGCTGCACCGCCGCGGCTTGGAGCTGCGGCTGGAGATCGACGCCGACCTCTCACCGGTGCTGAGTGATCCGAGCCGGTTGGAAACAATGCTGGGGGGCCTGATGGACCGCTACAGCCGCCGGCTGGCGGCAGGCTCCACCCTGGTGATCAGCCTGGATCCGGCCGGATCGCGGCTGCGGCTGCGCCTGGGCGCCGCCGGCAGCTCCCGCTTCGACCCTGGCTTTGACAGCGACCCGGACAACCGCCAAGCGGTCGGGCCGGTGCTGAGCTGGAACCCGGAAACCGGCAGCCTGCAACTCAGCCGCCAGGCCACCGCCCGCCTGTTCCACAGCCTGGGCGGCCGGCTCACCGAACGATCCGGCCGCGGCCTGACCGTGTTCTTCCCCCTGGCACCAGGCTGAAGCGGCAACTCGCTCCAGCGATGGCCACTGCAGCCGAGAATCCAGGCAAGGGTGGTTTGTTGACGGGTGTGAAGAGAGGGCCAACTTCGCCGTAAGGGCCCAGATCTAAGTGCTAGTTTCCGCTCGAAACGGCCTGCCGACTCCCCCTCTAGAACAGCCATGACAGCAACGGCGCTGAGCGGTCATCTCCCGAAGTACGTCGGCAGCACAGGCGGCCTCCTCAACGCCGCTGAGACGGAAGAGAAGTACGCGATCACCTGGACCAGCAGCAAGGCCCAGGTCTTCGAACTCCCCACCGGTGGGGCAGCGGAGATGAACGAAGGCGAAAACATCATGTATTTCGCCCGCAAGGAACAGGCCCTGGCCCTGGGCACCCAACTGCGCACCAAGTTCAAGCCCCGCATCGAAGATTTCAAGATCTACCGCATCTTCCCCGGTGGTGACACCGAACTGCTCCATCCCAAAGATGGTGTGTTCCCCGAGAAAGTGAACGAAGGTCGCGCCATCGTTGGCCATAACGCCCGCCGCATTGGCCAGAACCCCAACCCCGCCAACCTCAAGTTCAGCGGTCGCAACACCTTTGATTCTTGAACCCGATTCCTGAGTTCCAGTCCTGAAGCGGTCACCGCTGCATCTATAAAGGCGGGGCCAGGCGCCCCGTTTTTTTTGCCTGCCCATCGCCGTGATGCCCACCCCCGATCGCGCCGCCTTCCTGGACCAGGTCGCGGCTGGCAGCACGTTCATCCCGATTTCCCGCCGCTGGCCGGCTGACCTGGAAACCCCCCTGAGCACCTGGCTGAAGGTGGGCTCCGGCGCCAGCCATGGCGTCTTGCTGGAGTCGGTGGAGGGGGGCGAGCAGGTGGGCCGCTGGAGCTTTGTGGTCAGCAACCCCCTCTGGACCCTCACCGTGCGCGGGGACCAGGCGGTCCAGCAATGGCGTAGTGGCCACGCCCAGCCGCACCAGGGCAACCCGTTCGCGCTGATGCGCCAGGTGCTGGCCCCATACCGCACCGTGCCCGTGCCGGGCCTGCCCCCGGTGGGCCAGCTGTTTGGCTTCTGGGGCTATGAACTGATCCGCTGGATCGAACCGAGCGTGCCCGTCCATGCCAGCCCCGAGGGGGCGCCTCCCGATGGCTGCTGGATGCTGGCCGACAGCCTGTTGATCTTCGACCAGGTGAAACGCCAGATCACGGCCGTGGCCTACGCCGACCTCACG
>CAINZT010000187.1 GCA_903855705.1 uncultured Synechococcus sp. | reverse complement strand
GCGACGATAGTTGGGGGGTAGCCCCCTGCAAAAATAGCTCGATGCCAGGTAAAACTTTTGCTCTAATGCCGCGTTGATCCGCTGGATCGGCAGGCCACGAAAAGCCACCCCTTGGGGTGGCTTTTTTGTTGGGGATTTTTTATCGTGGTTTCCGGGCCGGTGCCATTGGGCCCGAACTGAGGCGATTCCGTCGGGAATGGCCTCACTGAAAACATGATTGTCCCTGGAGCCAATTTGAGGGTTATGGAGATAGAGCGATAGCGCCGCGGGGCTGGCGTTCGAGTGTTCGGGGCGATGGGGTATCAAACCGGCGCTCAGAAGGGACTTTTCAATTGCTGTCCTGGCTGTGGTGGTAGTGGCTCCGTTGGGCATCGAGTAGTTGGTAAAGATTGCTTCGTGTTAATCGGCTTGGCCTTATGGGGTATGCCTTGGAGTGCCCCCCTTGGCGCGGTTCGCAACAGTGTCATGCGCCAGGCATGGGGCTTGGGTGCGGCAGGTTAGGGTTCAGGGCTGATTCCTGGTTGCATTCGGCACGATTGGGCAGTTTCCCCCCTGGCAAGCGCAAGCGGTTCAAGGCAGTAGCGCACTTGACCTGGCGGGCCTATCGCCTTTGGGACCAGAAGGATTGCGTTGATCTCAGTGCTGCCTTTGCGTACCACAGCCTCCAGTCCCTCTTCCCGATTCTGCTGATTGCCCTGGCTGTCGCTAGCCGCATTCTGGGACGCGATGACGGCATCACCGACAACATTCTTGATTGGGCTTCCAGGATTTTGCCAGAGAATGTGTTGCCCTTGATTCGCAATACCTTGCTGCGCTTGTATCGCCAGGGCAATGGTGCTGGCTTGATCGGTATCCTCTCCCTATTGGTGACATCGAGCAATGCCTATCTGAGCCTGCGTCGTGGTGCCGATCGGCTCTGGGGCTTTCGCTCCCAGATCCAACCCCAGCCTTGGCAACGGATTGTGTTGCGCTTCTTGCTGTCCCGGCTCGAAGCCTTTGGCTTGGTGGCCCTGCTTGGGCTGTTTTTGGTGTTTGGTCAACTGGCCACCAGCTTCAAGCTGCTTGCCCACAGCTCCTGGCAAATGCTGCTTGGCTCGTTGCTGCCATCTCCGTTGCAGCGGCTCCTGCCCTTTTCCCAGGTGGCCAACCTGGGCTTGTCCCTGCTCTTCTGTTTCGGCGTCGCGCTAGGGCTGTTGCGCCTGTTGCCTTCGCGGCGGGTGCCCCTGGCCCCGCTTGTGCCTGGTGCCCTTCTGATCGGCCTGACGCTCACCTGTTTGAACCAGGTGCTTGGCAGCAGCTTGATTCCCCTGGGCGCCCGTTTCCAGGCCTATGGAGTGATCGGCGGCGTGTTGCTGTTGACCCTATGGGTCTGGGTGCTGGCCCTGATCCTCTATTACGGCATGTCCCTGTCCGTGGTCTTGTCCCACCCGGCTGGACTGCCTAAGGAGATTGCCCTTGCCAAGGCCCAGGCGGGGGGGCGATCCACACCCAGGCTTGATCTGGACTGATCCGCCCGGGGGTGGAGGATGGATCCCCAAGTCCCATTGCCAGTGGCCAGCTGATGTCCCGTCCGATCCCCTGGCTCTGGATTGCCCTGGCTGGCCTGCTGCTACTGGCGCCGGGCTTGGTGGGCCGCCTGTTTGTGGATGTGCTGGAGGGGATCACCCTGTTGGTGGTGGTGGTGCCCCTGGTGTTGGCCGGTGGCGGCGTGATCGGTTGGTGGTGGCTGCGCCGCAACCTGATCACCTGCACCGTTTGCGGCACTACCAGCATGGGGCAAAGCCAATGCCCGGCCTGTGGTGCGGTACTTCAACAGGGCCAGGGCTCAGCTGCCCCAGGGTCTTCCCCTCCAGGGGTTCCGGTTGGGGTGGATGCCAGCGACGTGACGATTGATGTAGTTGCCCAATCGGTCGAAGAAGGTGGCAAGCGTTAGGCAAGCTTCACGCACTTTTTCTGGCTTTTGGAACAGGCCCACGTCTTGCAGAGTTGCTTGATCCATATTGCCTTTCTGATTCAGCAGATCTTGTTGGTTTATTTCTCTACGGTGAACTTCCTTTCAAGAAAGTCTTGGTTCGCTCCGCTTAATGTTTTGACAACTCCTGCAGGCGCCGTTCCCTGAGGAATAGAAATAGGGGGGCTCCACAGGCGAAGGCCAGGCCAAAGCTGGCTAGCAGGGCGACCCAGAAGTATTTGATCTGCAGTCTTTTCGCCTCCACCACCATCCAGATTGTGAAGGCCGTGGCGCCAATTAAGAGATCGCGGGAGAGGGATTGGGCGGCGGGGTTGGCATTGGCCTGGGCAATAAAGCGGGCCAGATCAAAGGGGGCGCCGCTCTCGCGGATGAAGTCAAGGTTGGCCAGCCAGGGCAAGATCGCCCCAGCTACCGCCAGGGCCAGGTAAAGCCAGGCCAACCAGGGACTGGGTTTGAGGGGACTGGCAGATGTCATGGCTTGGTGGGCTTGGTGGCAGGACTCGCTTGCTCCCATTCGATCACCTCTTGTTCCACCTGTGCCAGCACGGCTTCACAGCGCCCTAGGTAGGTGAGCGCCCGCCTGTAATGACCCGCCATGGCTTCCACTTCCAGGTCGGCCGCTTGCAATTGGCCGAGGGAGAGTTCCAGGGCCGTTCGCGCCTCCTGAAAACTGAGCTGGGCCACATCAGCGCGCCACTCCCGGTCCTGGTCGGATTGTTGTTCCTGACCAGGAGGGGCTCCCTTGGCCTCGTTTTCAGGGGTGCGGTTCGTTTTGCGCGGGGTTGACATCGGTGACCTGGGCTTGGAGGCGGCCATCGGCGAGTTCCACCAGGAAGGGATCGCCACAGCCAATCTGCTTGATCGAGCGCAGCAGCTGGCCGCTGGGCGAACGCACTAGGGCAAACCCTCGCCGCAACAAGCGTTGGGGCGAAAGGGCTTCGAGCAGTTCTCGGCGTTGCTGAAGCCCCTGGCGTTGCAGGGCCAGGAGCCGGCTGGGCCGGATCTGCTCCAGCTGGACCTTGAGGCCAGCGAGTTGTTGCCGATGGGATTGCAATCGGTAGGTGAGCGCCTGGCCCAGCTCGCTGCGGCTCTGCTCTAGTCGTTGCATCACATTCAGCCGATCCGGCAGCAGGGCCACGATGGCGGCCGTCGGGGTGGCGGCCCGGTAATCGGCTACCAGATCGGCAATGGTGGTGTCGTCTTCATGGCCCAGCCCGCTGACCACCGGCACGGGACTGGCGGCCAAGAGCCTGGCCAGGGTCTCACCATCAAACACGGCCAGATCCTCGCGGTTGCCTCCGCCCCGGGCCAGCACAATCGCCTCGATCCCGAGCGAATCGGCTTGGGCCATGACCTCGGCCAGGGTGTGGCAAATCTCCGCTTCCACCCTCCCCTGCACCGGGATCGCCACCTGGTACAGACGGGTGCTGGGCCAGCGCTCGGCTGCGGTGCGCAGCATGTCGGCGAGGGCCGAGCTGGGCACGCTGGTAAGCAGGGCGATCGCCATCGGAAAGGCCGGTAGGGGCCGTTTGCGTTCCAGGGCAAACAGGCCCTCCGGCTCCAGGGTCTGGCGGACTCGCTCAAATTGGCGTAGCACGGTGCTCAGGCTGGGCCGTAGGTCCAGCACCTGCACCGACAGGGTGGCCCGGGCCGCCCAGAAATTGAGCTTGCCCACCACCACCACGCCATCGCCTTCGGCCGGTTGGTGGCTGAGTTTGGCCAGCTGGGAGGCCCAGATCACCGCCGAAATGCTCGCCTCCCCATCCACCAGCGTGAGCCAAAGGTGCCCCTTCTTCAGCTGGGGCCGGGAGATCGTGGCGTCGATCAGAAATCTGGGCGCAAAGCCTCTCTCCAGCAGGGTGCCGATCGCCTGGTTGAGTTCGGCCACGCTGTAGCGGGGCAGGCCATTGGCCTCAGCCATGGGCGTTACTCATCCAGGGTCCGGTAGCAAAAGCCCCAGTAGATCGCCACGGCGCTGGCCCCCACCACGAGGAGCTTGCCGAGGGGATGGTCGAAGCCGAGCAGGCCAATCGCGCTGATCACAACGGCGATGCTGATCTGACGGGCGCCGTCGCGGCGGTTCTTGGCGAAGGGGCGTGCCAAGGCAGCTCCTGGACTCGGGGGCGATGGCAGTCTCGCCGATGCCGGTCTTGGGGCCTGGCGCGGTGGCCTGGGTGAGACGCCGTAGCGCCGTGGAGTCGGGGCGACGTTGGGGCCCAGCCGGGGATGCCCATTAAAAAAGCGCCCCGTTTGGGGGCGCTGGTCTTGAAGCCTGGGGCGGCCTAAGCGGGCTGGGCAGCGGATCAACCGAGGCCGATTTGGCTGAGGATGCCCTGGCCGGTGAGCAGTTCGGTGCCAAGGCCGATCACAAAACCGAGCATGGCCAGGCGGCCATTCCAGGTCTCAGCAAAGTTGACAAAGCCAAAACGGGAGGTGGAGTCAGCCATGGGACGAACGCAGAAGCAACCCGCCGATTGTAAGGAAATATTTAGGTTGTTTGACGGGTCTGGGCGGGCGCGCTCGGTCGGTTTCCCGAATCTCCTGGCTGTGCTTGGGGATTACCCCTGGGCCTCGGCCTGGGCTAGGCGGCGCTTGGTGAGGGCTGTGGCCTGGGCCGTGGTGGGGTCCTCCGGCCAGGGATGGCGGGGGTAGCGCCCGCGTAGCTCGGCGCGCACCTGGCGGTAGCCCGAGCGCCAAAAGCCGGCCAGATCGCTGGTGATGGCGGCCGGCCGACCGGCCGGTGAGAGCAGCTGCAAGCTCACGGGCAGGCGGCCTTTGAGCAGCCGGGGGCCGTCGTCGCAGCCGAAGAGCTCCTGCAGTTTCACCGCCAGGACCGGCTGCCCCGAGCCGTAGTCCAGCCGCGCCAGCCGCCCCGAGGGGATCGGCACGCTGTCGGGCAGGAGCTGATCGAGCTGGCGCCTGCACTCCCAGCCCAGGCCACTCCAGAGGGCTTCGACCAGGTCGAGGCGTTGCAGCTCTGACGCTGAGCTGAGTCCCTCCAGTTGCTCGCCCAGCCAGCCCTCGAGGTTGGCCAGCAGTAGAGGGTCGCTGCGGTCGGGCCAGGGGGCTCCCAGGTGCTGGTGGGCCAGGCAGAGCCGTTGCTGCAGGCTGCGACTGGTCTGGCTCCAGGGCAGCAGCTGCAATCCCTGGGGGCCGCAGCCGCCCACCGGGTTGTCCTGGCCCAATCCCTCCAGCAAGGCCCGTTTGACCAGCCCTGGGGGTGGGTCGCTCCAGGGAAGGCGCTGCAGCACCAAGGCCCCCAGGCGCCGTTGCCGTTCGGCGCGCACCCGTTGGCCCTGGGGATCCCAGCGCACGAGCTCCTCGATCACGCCCGTTTGGGCCGCCCAGGCGTCCAGGCTCGCGCGTGCGAGGGGCAGTGCCAGGTGGATGCGGCAGTCCCGTCCGGCTCCGTCGGTGCGGGCGATGGCCAGTACCTCGCAGCCGCTGAGGGGATCGGTGGGGTGGAGTTGGGCCCCCCGGCCGCCCCGGGTTAGATAGCGCTCCTTGCTACCTGGACGCAGCAGGGCCACCCAATCCGGATAGGCATGGGCCACCAGCTCGCCGGCGAGGCCATCGGGGCCCAGGGGGGCGGTTGAGGGAGCCTGTGCGGCCTCTAGGGCCTTCGATTGGGACTCCTTGGGGCTGCCTTGGCCTGGTGAAGCGCTTGGTGGCTCCGGGGGCTCGATCGGTCCTAGGGCCTGCAGCTGGGCCCGCAATTGCTTCTGTAGTTGCAGCAGCCGTTGGCGCTGGGGATCCCGGCCGCTCTGGCGCAGCCAGTCCAGCCTGCGGCCCAGGTCGCTGCCATCGGTTTGGGGATTGAGGGGATCCCGCTCACTCAGCAGGGTCGCCAGGGCACAGCCCAGGTCGGCGGCGCCGAGGACGCGGGAGCGCAGCATCAGCTGGCCCAGGCGCGGGTGCACCCCCAGGCCCGCCAGCTGGCGGCCGTGGCCCGTGAGCGCTCCGGCCCCATCGACGGCCCCAAGGGTTTGCAGCAGGGCCTGGCCCTCCTGCAGGTTGGCCCGGGGCGGCGGATCCAGCCAGGGCAGGCCTTCGCCCAGGCCTGCGCCCCATTGGGCCAGTTGCAACACCAGCGGCGCCGGATCGGCCTCCAGCAGTTCGGGCGGATCAAAGGCGGGGCGGCCTTGCTGGTCGGAGGCGGACCACAGGCGGATGCAGCGACCGGGCCCCAGGCGTCCGGCCCGGCCCCGGCGTTGCTCGGCGCTGGCCTGGCTGGCGGCTCCGGTCACCAGGGCATCCATGCCCGTGCGCGGATCGAAGCGGCTGCGGCGGCTCAGGCCGCTGTCGATCACCAGGGTGACCCCCTGCAGGGTGAGGGAGCTTTCGGCAATCCCACTGGCAAGCACCACTTTCCCGGCCTGCCGGCGCGCCCCAGCCAGGGCCTGGCTTTGGGCCACCAGGGGCAGGTTGCCGTGCAGGGGGCAAATCTCCAGGTCGTGGGCCCAGTCCCTGGCCTCAAGGGCCCGCAGGCATTGCTGGATCTCCCGTTGGCCGGGCAAAAACACCAGCACCGTTTCCAGGGGCTGGCGTTGATCGAGCCAGTGCTGCTCCAGGGCCCGAACCACCTGGCTGGCCAGGGGTTCGAGGGACCGGGGCGCCTGGTGGGTCACCGCTACGGCAAAGCTGCGGCCCTCGCTGGTGACTTGCTGGGCTTCCGGCCATTGGCTGGCCAGGGGGGCCAGATTCAAGGTGGCCGACATCACCAGCAGGCGCAGATCCGGCGCCAGCACTGCCCTGGCTTCCCGCACGAGGGCCAGGGCCAGATCGGCCTCGCTGCGGCGCTCGTGGAATTCATCGAAGATCACGCAGGCCACCCCGTCGAGGCCGGGATCGGCCTGGAGGCGCCGTAGGAACAGGCCATCGGTCACCACCTCGATGCGGGTGGCGGCCGAGCAGCGCTGTTCAAACCGCACCCGGTAGCCCACCCGGGCCCCGACCGGTTCGTTCAAGCTGGCGGCGAGCCGCTCCGCGGCGGCTTTGGCCGCCAGGCGCCGGGGCTCCAGCATCAGGATCGTGCCGGCGTTGGCTCCCCAGGCGTCCAGCAGGGCCAGGGGCACCCGGGTGGTTTTGCCGGCGCCCGGGGGTGCCTGCAGCAGCAGGCTGCCTCCGGGGGGCAGCCCCGCCAAGATGGCCTCCAAGCAGGTCTCAATCGGCAGGCTCGACCCAGGCGATTGGGCTGACAAAGGCACCGCCGATGGGGGGGCTGACCGGGGCGCGGGCAGGGGATCGGCCAAAGGGCTCAGCGCACGTGGCGGATGCCATCCACAGGGTGGTAGTCCTCACCAGTGGTTTCTTCGTACACGATGGCGGGCAGCCCGGTCTCAAACATGGTTTGCAGGGCTTCCTTCAGGTAGGGGTTCCAGCCGCCCGTGGTCACCTTGCCGTGGCGCACGGTCCAGTCCCAGGTGCCTTGCAGGTCCCGCGGAATGCGACCTTCTCGGTCGCGGCGGGCCACCAGATCTTGGGATTCCACCAGGCCCACCAGGATCGGGTCCTTGCCGTAGGCCGGAGTGATGCTCAGCTCCAAACGCATCGGGTCTTCTTTGACCATGCGCAAGCGGAAGCGGGGGGGCAGCTTCAGGCTGCGTAGCACTGCTGCCACGATGCGGGTTCTCTGGTCCACCGAATGAGGCCTCCGCCTGAAACACATCCACCCAACGGTTGTACCAGTTGGCGTGCTCCGGTGATTCTCCTACTGCGGGTCGCTGGGGCTCAAGGGAGGCTCCTGATCGGCACCAAAGCGCACGGTCAGCAGGTCATCGCGGGTGAGCTGCCCCTCAGCATCGAGAAGCTCAGGATGGATGGTCAGCCGGCCGGTGCGGTCGGATCCAGTGCTGGGTAAGGGGTCGTCCAGCCGGGGAACCGCGCTGAAACCGCGGGCCATCACCCGGAAGGCCTGCCAGAGCAACAGCAGGAAAAAACCGCCGTAGATCAGGGGAAACAGGTGGGTGAGCAGGTCAGTCATCGGCAACGGCGACGAAGGGACCCCAGCCCATTCGGCTGGATCCATCATGGACCGGCAGGGAGTCGGTGGGCGATCTTCCAGGCCCAGAGGCTGCTGCAGGCGGCTCCGAAGGCCAGGAAAGCAAGCAGGTAGGGATGGGCGTTCATGGCGTTAGGGAGGGAAACGTTGGGGCGGCCTGAATGGGACCGGATCGTCGGGGCTGACAAGCCTTGGGAGCGTCTAACCAGCGGGGCTGGATCGGCTGGTTAGATCGGCTTTTCGGGGCTTGGGCCTGGGAGTTAGGAAGGGGCCTCCAGGGAAAGGTCCCGTGGAGGCGGCGGCTGGTTTGGATCCTGGGCCGGAGCTGGCCGGGCTAGGCACGGACACGGTTCCCGAACGATCCAGCGGCTGAGCGATCAGCCCTGTTGGTTGCCGGAATCGGAGGAGCTGGGGGGCTCGAAGCTGGCCAGCAGGGAGCTGGGATCAAGGCCGATCCGGGGGGGACCACTGAGCTGTTGACGCATGACCCACTGGGTGGCTGCTTTTTGGCTGTGCCAGGCCTGGAGCAGTTGCTTGGCAAGGCCCTGGAGGCTTTGAAGATCGGCTGTGGAGTCGATCACCCGGGTCATGCGTTCCAGCTCGAATTGCTGGCCAAGGGTGAGGGCGAGCGGTTCGGACATGGCGGACTACGCAAGGGGACATGTGGGGTCCGGCTGAACACTACGAAATGTTTCGCCTACTCGCGTATCGATCGCCACAGAGTTACCGATCCCCTGTCAGGGTCTCGGCACTCAGCCCGGTGGCCTCTGGGGCTTGGCGGGGCTGTGGGTGGGGGCGGTTGCCGCTGCCTGGGTGGGGGGCGGGGCGCAACCGGAGTCGGGGCCGGGGCTGCCAGGCGGCTCAGCTGCTGTCGCGCAGGGTTTCGACGCAGCGGGTGACGCACTCGCCATCATCGAGGGAGCAGGCGGTGATGCATTCGAAATAGGTGTCGACATGGTCATGGGCGTTGGCGTTCCAGGAGGGAGCAGGCTCCTGGCTGGCCCTGTAGAGACCTGGGTTCAGCGAGACCTGGGACTGGAAGGCGGCGTTGCTCGAAACGGAACCCATGGCCGGACTGTCGCGATGGATACGGTCAGGCTATGCACACAATTGGGGTGAGTCCAGCAAAATGGGTTTTCATGCCTAATCGGGCATGAAGTTTGATAAAGGGACCGTTGCTCGCCTAACGCACCTTCGGACCCCATAAGCCTCGCTAGGGCGGGTGTGGCAGCCCTAGGGGCATAGGGCTCGATCGCCCTCGGCAAGGGCGCCTGGCTCGGATGGCACCGGCTAGGTCGGCTCGGCTGGCAGAGCTGGCCCCCCTAATCGCCTTTAGCCCTTGCCGGCCGCGGCCAACTTGCCCGAAGCCTCCTTGGCTTTCTGCTTCTCCTTGTTGGCGCGCCGTTTGGCTTCCAGCTCCCGTTGCAGGCGCAGCTCCTCGGCCGCGAGTCGCTCTTCCTCTTTCTTTTGCTGGTAGTAGGCATAATCGCCCCGATACAGCACCAGTTCGCCGTCACGCAATTCGACGATGCGGTTGGCCACCCGGGAGATGAAGTAGCGGTCGTGGGATACAACGAGCGCGGCCCCTTCGTACTCCATTAGGGCATCCTCCAGCATCTGTTTTGCGGGGATGTCTAGGTGGTTGGTGGGCTCATCGAGCACCAACAAGTTGCAGGGGGTAAGCAGCATTAGGGCCAGGGCCAGGCGTGCCTTTTCGCCACCACTCAATTGACCCACCTGCTTGAACACCGCGTCGTTGCTGAAACAGAAACTGCCCAGCAGGGAGCGCACCTGGGTTTGGGTCCAATCGGGAACAGCCTCAAAGAGGGTGTCGATCACGGTTTTGCTGAGATCGAGGGCCTCGGCCTGATTCTGTTCGAAATAGCCCGCAATCACATTGTGTTCCCCCAGGCTGGCGCTTCCCTCCAGGGGCTCCTCCATGCCCATCACTAGGCGCAGCAGGGTTGATTTACCGGCCCCATTGGGCCCCACAAAGGCGATGCGATCGCCCCGTTCGATTTCCAGTTCGGCGCCCAGAAATAGGATGCGATCGCCGTAGCTGTGGGTGAGGTTATTGAGCAGGGCCACCTGGCGGCCGGAGCGGGGCGCCGGCGGAAAACTAAAGCGGGGGCCCCCTAGGGCATCGATGGGCGCTTCGATGCGCTCCACCTTGTCAAGCAATTTTTCGCGGCTCTTGGCCTGGGTGCTGCGGGTGGCGCTGGCCCGGAAGCGATCGATGTAGGCCTGCTGGGTAGAGAGCTCCTTCTGCTGGCGCTCAAAGGCGGCCTGGCTGGCTTCGCGCTCGAAGGCTTTCTGCTCGAGATGTTGGCTGTAGTTACCCAGGTAGCTGCGCGAGATGCCCCGCTCGGTTTCAACGATTTGGTTGCAGACCCGATCGAGGAAAGCTCGGTCGTGGCTGATCACCACCAGGGGCACAGTCTGCTCGATCAGATAGCCCTCCAGCCACTGAATCGTTTCCACATCCAGGTGGTTCGTTGGCTCATCCAGTAGCAGCAGATCGGGGTCTTGCAGCAGGATTTTGCCGAGGGCAATTCGCATCTGCCAACCGCCCGAATAGTCACCCACGGGCTGTTCGGCGCCTTCGGGGGTGAAGCCGATTGTGGGCAGCAGTTTGTCGATGCGGGCATCGAGCTCGTAGCCATGCAAGGCCTCGAAGCGGCTGTGCAGCCGGCCCAGTTCGTGGATCAGCTCATCGAGATGGTCTGGGTCGCTGGCGGCCTTGTCGCTCGCCATTTCGTCTTCCACCTGGCGCTGGCGATTGAGCACCTGGGCGGCTTCGCCAAAGGCTTGGAACAGTTCCTGGCGGACGCTGCGGGCCAGGTCCACATCGAATTCCTGCTGCAGGTAGGCGATGCGCGGCTCCCCTTGCTTCACCACCAGGCCGCTGGTGGGCTCCTCCAGGCCGGCAATGATGCGCATCTGGGTCGATTTGCCAGCCCCATTCACCCCCACCAAACCAATGCGATCGCCGGCCTTCACTTCCCAGGTGACGTCCTTGAGCACCTCGCCGGTGGGGTAAATCTTTGAAACACGTTCCAGACGAAGCACGGGGGCAGGGCTACAGGCGTGTCCCCATCATCCCCTGAGCGGCAGACTGCAGGGGTGCGGTTGCGGCCAGGGCCATGATCAAGCGACTCGAACAGGTGGCCGCCCTTGTGGTGGCAGCCGGTCTGGCGATCGTCAGCTACTGGCTGTTCTTTAGCTGGGCCCAGGGGAGTGGGGGCGCCCGGCGCCAGCGCTCCGCCCTAGAGACCCCCGCGGGCCTTCAGCAGCCACTGCTTGCTGTCGGCGTCGTCCAGGGTGCTGATGTGGGCCTTCACCTGCTCCACGTTGACCGGCAGGCCCCAGTCATCGCCAAGACGACAGATCTGCTCGAGCGTGCCTGAAGGGTTTTGCAGGGCCTGGCGGAACAGGGCCTGGGTTAGTTCAGGGTCCTGGC
>CAINZT010000186.1 GCA_903855705.1 uncultured Synechococcus sp. | reverse complement strand
GCGACGATAGTTGGGGGGTAGCCCCCTGCAAAAATAGCTCGATGCCAGGTAAAACTTTTGCTCTAATGCCGCGTTGATCCGCTGGATCGGCAGGCCACGAAAAGCCACCCCTTGGGGTGGCTTTTTTGTTGGGGATTTTTTTGAGGTTGCGAAGTGAGCTCCGGTGGCCGGTGCTGACCGGGAAGGCTCGGCCGGATCGCCCTCGGTGGGATGGTTAAAAGCTGGGTGAGCTGGCTTGGCCATGGGGCCGGTTGTTTAAGGAAATTCGATTTCGGCTAGGGAACGGATGGCGTTAAAGGGACCAGGGTCCCGCCCAGGATTCCCCTCCCGATCACTGAAAATCACGGCCATGCCGATCCCATGGGCCGCTTCAATCTCGGCTATTGCATCACTCACAAAGAGGATCTCAGCTGGTTCTAGCTGGAGGAATTCGGCGATGGCGCTGTAACTGGCTGGCGCTTGTTTTGACCCGATCTGTGTATCAAACCAGTGGCTAAATAGGCTCTCTAGGTTGCCGTTTTGGCTATGGCGGTAGAGCAGCTGTTGGGCCGCCACGGAGCCAGAGGAATAGACCGCAAGCCGGTAGCTGTCTTGGTGCCAGCGTTGCAGGGTTACCGCTACATCGTCGAATAGGGGAGCGATTAGGTCGCCGTTCGCGTAGCCCGATGCCCAGATGCGCCCCTGCAACTCTTTGAGGGGTGGGAATTTGATGTCGTGATCAATCAACCACTGGAGGTAGGCCACCAGGGGGGATTTGGTTTGTTCTGCATGGAGTTGCCCCAGGCCGCCTGGCTGGTGGGCTGGGATGGGGGAGCCTTGGCGCAGAGCTTGCACCTCCGGGTTGGGATCGGCCGTAAAGGCGGCTTGCGTCGCTGCCAGCAGCGCCTGTACATCGGGATCCCCGTGGTTGGTCTCCAGATAGCTGGCCAGGCGTTCCCGGGCGTAGGGAAATAACACCGAAGCCACGAAACTCACCGGGCAGGTGGTGCCTTCAATGTCCAGCAGGATGCAACGAATCACGGGCTCAGCCATGGGAGATCGCTTGTTCTGGCACAGGACGGGCCATGAGGGCGTCGAGTAATAGCTGGCGCCAGGATTGTTCCAGCAGGAATTCAAGGATTTCCAGGTGCCGGATGGCCTGGCTGAGGGATGGGCCCCAGGCATAGAGGCCATGGCCGGCGATTAGCAGGCCTTGGGGGGCCTCGTTTAGGAGCGGGCCGGCCCGTTGACTCAGGCGCGGCAGGTTCTGGTCGTTGGCCAGCACGGGAATCTCGATGGCGGAGGCATGGGTGCTAATGCCTTCTAGACCCTTGAGCATCTCCAGCCCTTCCACCAGGACAACCCCATCGCCCTTGGGTTCTGAGTTCTGCCGCCGATTGGGGGTCGCCAGGGCCCGGCGGGAGAGCAGGGTGGCGGCCTGGGAATGGGTATGGAGCACGGCGCCGGCCCTGCAGCGGCCCACGATTTCCAGGTGCAGGGCCGTTTCAGCGCTGGCCTTGCCCGTGCCCTCAATCACCTGGCCTGCGGCATCAACCACGATCAGGTCGGCCGGTTGCACCTGCCCCTTGTCGACGCCGCTAGGGGCCATCAACAGCTGCAAGGGATCCTGCTGCTGCACACAACTGAAATTGCCGCCGGTGCCGTCGCACCAGCCCCGGGCATGGATGGCCGCCATGGCAGCGGTGAGCTCATCGGCCAGGGCCATTGCGCCGGGGGCTAGCGGGGTTCCGCTCCATCGAACCATGGAGGTGGGTCTGGGGGCTGCTGCCTGGGAGTCTGCTGGGATCGACTTTGGCGGGTGTGGCTCCAGAGGCGCTGGGGGCTGTCCCTGAGCAGCGTTGATTAGCTCTGGCAACTGGGGCACCAGTGGCTGCTGCGGCCGCCGAGCCGTTCCCGTTCGATCGGGGTGCCGCAGTGGCGGCAGGGCTGGCCGGCACGCCGGTACACCCAGGCCGCCTGGCCGTAGTTGCCATTGGTGCCTGTGAGGTCGCGGAAATCGCTGAAGGTGGTGCCGCCGGCGCCGATGCTCTGCTCCAGCACAGTGACCAGGGCCGTGCGCAGGCCTTCGAGGCGCTGGAGGCTGATGCTGCCACTGCGGGTTTGGGGACGGATCCCTGCCACGTAGAGGGATTCATCGGCATAGATGTTGCCGCAGCCGGCCACCAGGGCCTGGTCGAGCAGGGCATTTTTGATCGGGCGGATCGAGCCGGCCAGCTTTTTTTTGAGATAGGCCCCGGTGAAGCAGTCGCTGAAGGGCTCGGGCCCTAGCTTCTGCAGGCCCGTGATCACCGACTCCACTGGCGTGCCTGGAGGCACAAACCACATCTGGCCGAAGCTGCGGGTGTCCACGAAGCGCAGTTCGGCCCCTTCTGGGTTCCAGAGGCGCACCCGGGTGTGGCGACAGGGCTCCTCGGGTTGCTCCAACCAGAGGAACTGGCCGGTCATGCGCAGGTGCACGCCCCAGTGGCCAGCGTCCGCGGCGCCGCTGGACTTGGGGCGAGTGAGGCTGGCGATCAGATACTTGCCGCGCCGCTGCCAGCCCAACAGCCTGCAGCCCTCCAACGCTTGGCAAAAGGCGGCTGGCTCGGGGGGTGCAGCAATGGCCCGAGCCCGAAGCACCTCGACCCGGGCGATCTCCAAGCCCAGGGTCTGGCGCTCCAGGCCCCGGCGCACCGTTTCCACCTCCGGCAGTTCAGGCAAGGTCGAGGGGCCGGCAGGGAGTCAGGTTGCCATGGCAAAGCCCCGATCCGGAGGGGACCAGGGCTTGGGAGGCACTGGGGCGAACCTCAGGCCATTGCCAGGGAGTGGGCGGCCCGGATCAGGCCTTGACCAGCTCGCTTTCGGCGAAGTTATTGGTGTTGATGCCGCCTTCGGAGCCGCTGTAGCCGTTGTAGTTGACCTTCTCGAAGCGCACCACCACGGGGTAGCGGATGCCGGAGGTGTCGACCGTGGCGACGGTGCCGACTTCGTTAAACCAGTAGGACTCAGGACGCTTGATGCGCACCTTGTCGCCGCGGGAGATGGCCATCGCTGCGCTGAGTGAATGGAGCTGCCTAGTGAACTTACCTGGGCTGGGCGGGCTTGCCCTGGGGCCGTCACACAATGTCGCTGGTTGGGGCCGGAGACGGGCTCCAGGCGGCCCGGTGGGGGCGACTGCCGGCTCAGGGAGGGGCTGCGGGGGCGCCTGGCTTGCCCGCCCGTCCCCCCGTCCCCCCTTCTCCCCTCTCATCGGGCCGGTGGCTGGCGATGAGCTGCATGGCACGATCGAAGCGCCTGCCTGAGCCGATCCGTGACCGAGGCCCCTGGCTTGAACGAGGCCCCTGCCCTCAACCTGGAGTTGCCAGATCCCGAGCGCGATGACATCAGCTCGATGGAATTCCTGGCCCGGATCGAGGAGGCCTGGGCCATCTGCGACCGCTTCGACCTCCAGACCGAGATCTGGCGGGGCCGCATCCTCAAGGCCGTGCGGGACCGCGAGCGCCGCGGCGGAGAGGGCCGGGGCACGGGCTTTCTGCAGTGGTTACGCGAGCAGGAGATCAGCAAGACCCGCGCCTACGGTCTGATCCAGCTGGCCGAGTCGGCCGAAAGCCTGGTGGAGCAGGGGCCGCTTGACGCAGAGAGCGTGAACCAATTCTCGAAGCGGGCCTTCATGGAAACGGCCCAGGCCGATCCGGAGGTTCAGCTGCTGATTAGCGAGGCCGCCAATGGGGGCGAGCAGATCACCCGCAAGTCGGTGCGGCGCCTCACCGACGACTTCACCTCAGCCACCAGCCCCCTACTGCCCGAGGAGATTCGCCAGCGCACGGCCGACAACCTGTTGCCCTCGAAAGCGGTGGCGCCCCTGGTGCGGGAGCTCTCCAAATTGCCGGAGCAGCAGCAGGAGGACCTGCGGCGGGTGTTGCGGGAAGAACCCGAGCTGGAGCGGGTCAAGGACGTGACCTCCACGGCCCGCTGGTTGAGCAAGGCGGCCGAGGCGGGTTTAGCGGTGCGGGCCTTTCAGCAGGGCGACCTCAACCTGGAGAAGGCCATGCAGGAGGCCCAGCGGCTCGATGCCTTGGGTTTGCTGGCCGATGCGGTGGGCCAGGCCCAGCAACTGGAGAGCGCCGTGCTCAAGCTGCACACCAGCTGGCGCCGTCTTGGCGGCCTGCAGGAGCGGCTCTGGGTAGAAAGCGGCAGCAGCACCCCCCACCTGCGCGAGCTGCTCAATGCCCTGCAAAGCCTGAGCGGCAGCACCATGCGGGTGTCCCTGGGCGAATTGGCGGGCGGCAAGCGGGTGCGGCTGCAGATTGTGGAGGAGGCGCCCGACCAACTGGAAGCGCCGCCCCTCCCCACCACATTTAGTGCCGGTTAGGGTCGGATCTCTCTAGGGGTGGGGGGATCGTGGAGTTGCTGCCGTCGGCCCCGCGCCCGGCTGGCCCAGGCCAGGCCCCCCAGCCATCCCCGCCCGATCCCCTGCTCCAGGCCCTGGAGCGCCATTTCGGTTGGACGGAGTTCCGGCCAGGGCAACGGGCCGTGGTCGAAGCGTTGCTGCAGGGGCGCGATTGCCTGGCGGTGTTGCCCACCGGCGCCGGCAAATCGCTTTGCTATCAGCTGCCGGCCCTGGTGCGCCAGGGGCTGATGCTGGTGGTGTCGCCCCTAGTGGCCCTGATGGAGGACCAGGTGTTGCACCTGCAGCGGCGCGGCATCCAGGCGGCCTGTCTCCACGGCGGCCTCGACCCGGGCAGTCGCCGCCAGTTGCTGGGGCGGTTACGCCAGAACCGGCTGCGGCTGCTGTATTTGGCCCCCGAGCGCCTGCAGGGAGAGGCGACGCGCCGCTTGCTGGAGGAAATCCAGGACCAGGGCCACCTGGTGGGGTTGGCCGTGGATGAGGCCCATTGCATCAGCGCCTGGGGCCACGATTTCCGGCCCCATTACCGGCGCCTGGGCGAGCTGCGCAGCCTCTGTCCTGGGGTGCCCCTGGTGGCCCTCAGTGCCACGGCGGCGCCACGGGTGCGGGCCGACCTGATCCGGATGTTGCAGTTGCGCCGGCCCCTCTTCCAGGTGCATTCGGCGCGGCGCGACAACCTCTCCTACGTGATGCGACGCCGACCGGCCGATCCCCTGCCGGAGGTGTTGGCGGCCCTGGCCGAGGCCCGGGGGGCCGTGTTGATCTACGCCCGCACCCGCCGCTCGGTGGAAAGCTGGGCGGCCCGCCTGGCCAGTGCCGGCATCGAGGCGATCGCTTATCACGCCGGCATGGATCCGGAGAGCCGCAGCCTGGCGTTGGCCCATTTCCAGGACCATCCGGCGCCGGTGCTGGTGGCCACGGTGGCCTTTGGCATGGGCGTGGACCGGCCCGATGTGGGCCTGGTGTTGCACCTGGACCTGCCCGCCAGCGCCGAGGGCTACCTGCAGGAATCGGGCCGGGCCGGGCGCGATGGTCTGCCGGCCCGCTGCCTGGTGCTGTTCGATCCGGAAGACCGCACCTCCCTGGGCTGGGCGATCCGTTCTGGCGGCCCCCAGTGGGGTGAGCTGTCGCCGGCGGAGCGCCTGGGGCCCGAGGCCCTGCGGCTGGAGCTGGCCCAGCAGCAACTGCGGCGCATGGAGGCCGTGGCCGAGGGCGATGGCTGCCGCGAGCAGGCCTTGTTGCTGGTGGTGGGCGAGCTGGTGCCCCCGTGCGGCCGCTGCGATCGTTGCCTCAGCGCGCCGCCCCTGGAGGACTGGTCCGCCCTGGTGTCGCGGCTTTTGGCCAGCCTGGACCAGCGCGGCGGGGTGGTGCTGCGCAGCCTCGGCGAGGAGCTGGCCGGAGCCGAAGGCGAGGGGGAGGAGCGTTGGCGGTGGTTGGTGCGGCGCCTGGTGCAGGAGGACCTGCTCAGCGAAAGCGATGACGGCAGCCAGCGGCTCTGGCTCAAGCCCGCCGGCCGCCGCTACCTGCGCCAGCCCTGGCCCCTGCGCTGGGTGGCCTGAGGCTGGCTATGGAGCCTGCTGGGGCGGTGAGCCGCCCCCGTCCCATCACCCCATCAACAACAGATCAGCCGGCCTTCTCCCGGCAAAGGTCCTTCACCAGCTGCTGCTCGTAGTCGGTGGTGGGTAGGTCCCAGGTTTTCCAGGCGCCCGAGGGGCCGGTGGCGTTGACGCGCTTGGCGCTGCAGTTCACGGCTAGATAGAACGATTGGCCGGTGGCATTGAGCCCCGGGGCGACAAAGCTGCCGCCCATGGGTTGCCAGTTGGCCCAGTCCACCTGCAGGGGACCGAAGCTGCGCCAGTCGGGCTTGGCGGGTTTGCCCGTGGCCACCTCGGTTTTCGCCGGTTTGGTGGTCGTTTCCGCCTTGGGGGTGACCTCGGCTTTCACCTCTGGTTTGGGTTGGGGTTTGGGTTCCGGTTTGACCTCAGGTTTGATCGCTTGCTCCTGGCCGACAACGGTCTCCGGCTTTTGGGCCGTTTCGGCTTTGGGGCTGGGTTCTGGTTTGGTGGCGGGCTGGTGGACCGGCTTGGCGCTGGGCGCCTGGGCCGGTTTGGCCGCTTCCGCCGTTGGCACGGCCGGCTTCTCCACCACTGGTTTCTCGGCCACTGGCTTGGTCACCACCGGTTTGGTCACGACGGGCTTGGTCACGGCCGGGGTGGTGACAACGGGCTTCGTTGCCGCCGGTTTGGCTGCTTCAGGCTTCTCGGCGGCTGGCTTGCTGACGACGGGTTTCGGGGTGGTTTCCGCTGGCTTGGTGGTCGCCTGGGGGGCCGTTACCGCCGTCGTGCCTGGGGTGGGGGTGCTGCTGGTGGCGGTGGTTGCGGGCTTGGCCGCTGGTGCCTTGGTGGTAGCAACGGGGGCGGTGGTAACCGGGGTTGACGCCGGCTTGCTGGCGGGTTTGGCGGCGGGCTTGCTGGCGGCCTTGGCCGGCGGGTGGCTAACGGGCTTGGCGGCCGGCTTGGGCAGCGGGGGTGGGTTGCGCAGCTTCAGCTGGGTATCGGGCACCAGGTTGTCCGGGTCCTTGAGGCCATTGAGGGATGCGATCTTTTCCACCGGCACCCCATAGGTGTTGGCGATGTCGGAGAGGGTGTCGCCGGGACGCACGGTGTGGCTGAGGGCCTTGCCCTGGGCGGCGCTGATGGCGGGCAGCACCGGCGGTTTGGCGGGTTTGGCCGGCCCGGCGGTGGGCACGGTGATGCGGCTGCCGACCTGGAGGCCCTTGGGATCGCGGATGCCGTTGAGCTCGAGCAGGCGTTCGCTGCTGATGCCGTAGCGATCGGCGATTTCGGAGATGGTTTCGCCCGATTTCACCGTGTAGTTGGCGGGGCCGCGGCTGGCGGGGCTCGAAGGGCCACTAGTGCTGCCAGCGCTGGCGGTCTTGGAGGGCTTCGCCGGTCCGGCGGTGGGCACGGTGATGCGGGTGCCGACCTGGAGGCCTTTGGCATCGCGGATGCCGTTGAGTTCCAGCAGGCGGTTGGTGCTGATGCCGTAACGGTCGGCGATTTCGGAGATGGTTTCGCCCGATTTCACCGTGTAGTTGCCCCCGCCGGCTCCCTTGGTGGGGCTCCCTCCGCCACCCCCGCGGCTGGGACTGCTCGGGGCGCCCGGGACCGTGAGCTTGGTGCCCACCTGGAGGCCCTTGGGATCCTTGATGCCGTTGAGTTGCAGCAGCCGATCAACGCTGACGTGATAACGAGCGGCGATGTCGGAGAGCGTTTCGCCCTGCTTCACCACAACCTGACCCGCTAGCCCGGGCAGGGGCAGCAGCAGGGCCAGGGCCAGGGCGACAGCGGAGCGGCGCATGGAGGGGGAAACGGCTGGATGAACCTTACGGAGATCCGGGGAGCGCGCCAGTGTCCAGCGCACCGATTCAGCAGCGAAATCCCCGTACCCGCCCTGGCGAGGGGCGCCGCCTGGGCCCTGGCCTCAGCCCAGCAGCCGCTTCACCAGGTTGAGCTTGCTGCCGTAGGGCGGGTAGCGGAAGGGCAAATCGAGGGCAAAGGGGCGCCGCAGCAGGCTGCGTTGGTGGGAGAAGGTGTCAAAGCCCGCCTGGCCGTGGTAGCTGCCCATGCCACTGGCGCCGACCCCGCCAAAGGCCAGTTCCGCCAGGCCCGCCTGCATCACCACATCGTTGCGGCAATAGCTGCCGGAGCTAGTGCCGGCGAGTAACTGGCGCTCGGCGGCAGCGCTGCGGCTGAACAGGTAGAGGGCCAAGGGCTTGGGCCGGCTGTTGATCGCCTCGATCGCTTCGGCCAGGGAGGCCACGGCCAGGATCGGCAGCAGGGGCCCGAACAGTTCGGAGGCCATCAGGGGATCGCCCGGGTCTGTGACCGCCAGCAGGGTTGGGGCGATGCGCAGCTGTTCCGGATCGCTCTGGCCGCCAAAGAGGAGCTGGCCCTTTTGGCGTGCGCCCTCAAGGAGGCCCGAGAGCCGCTCAAATTGGGCCCGGTTGACGATCCGGGCCAGGTCGGGCGACTGGAGGGGATCGGCGCCGAAGCAGGCCGTGATCCGGCTAGCGAGCCGGCCGATCAGCTCCTGACGAATCGGCTCTTCCACCAGCAGGTGGTCTGGGGCGACGCAGGTTTGGCCGCCGTTCAGGGATTTGCCCCAAATCAGGCGTCGCGCCGTGATCTCCAGGTCGGCATCGGCCAGCACCACCGCCGGACTCTTGCCGCCCAGCTCCAGGGTCACCGGGGTGAGGTGGGGGGCGGCGGCCGCCATCACCAGCCGGCCGACCCGCTCGCCGCCGGTGAAGAAGATGTGGTCAAAGCGCAGCTGCAAGAGCTCCTGGGCCACCTGGCCATCCCCCTGCACCACCCGCACCACGCCCGGATCAAGGTGGCGCGCCACCAGCTCCGCCACCAGGGCCGCCGTGGCGGGGGCATGTTCCGACGGCTTGAGCACGGCGGTGTTGCCCGCCGCCAGGGCGCTCACTAGGGGTTGGAGCAGCAGGTGGAAGGGATAGTTCCAGGGGCCAATGACCAGGACGCAGCCCAGGGGCTGGGCCTGGGTTTCGGCCCGGCCGGGTTGGAGGCTGAGGGGCACGGCCGCGGGCCGGGGGGCCATCCAGCGGCGCAGCTTTTGGCGGCAGAGGCGGATCTCCTGGCGCACGGCCACTAGTTCAAAGAAGGCCTCCACGGGCGGCTTGCCCAGGTCGGCGGCCAGGGCGGCCAGCACGGCCCCTTCCCCCTCGGCGCAGAGGCGCTCCAGCCGATCGAACTGCTCCAGGCGCCAGGCCAGGGGCAGGGTGTCCCCCTGGGTCACCCGTTGGCGCAGGGCAGCCACGTCTTCTCGGGAGACGGCTTCTCGGGAGGCGGCTTCTCGGGAGACGGCTTCTCGGGAGGCGGTTTCTCCGGAAACGCTTCCTCTGAAAACGGTTTCGCCTGAACCAGTGGCGTTTGAAACGCTGGTGCCTGTAGCGGTTTCACCGGCAACCAACGGTGCCCCCGGTTCTGGTGAGGGCTCGGACACGGGCGCTGCCGGCATGGCGAAGGACGGGGGCTGGGGCTTGGACAAAAGTCTGACGGCTGCGGCGCCCGAAGGCGGGCTGCCCTGAACCGGTTGGGGCTGCCCCCAGGCCCTAGCCTCAACCCATCAGGCCCTTGCACCCATGGTTGGCACGCCTCCCCCCGCCCCGGACGGCGCCACCGGGGGCCCCTCCATGGAGGTGCTGGAGCTCTTCCCCCGCTATTTGCTGAAGGGCAGCCTGCCCCCGGCTCTTTTGGCGGCCCTGCTTGAGCTCGCCAAGGAGGTGCTGAAGGCGCCCGAACGCAGCCCAGATGCCTCCCGCAAACTGGCCGGCCAACTATCCCTGCAGCTGGAGCTTGGACCCCAGCAACCGGCCGTCCAAGAATTGTGCCGCGAGGTGATCCTGCCGGGTTGTGAACGTTGGATCCGCCACGTGATCGATCGCCAGCCGCCCCAGGGGCGGGGCCCCTGGACGGAAGGCCGCTACGGCCTGCAGATGATTGATGTCTGGCTGAATGTGCAACGGGCTGGGGATTACAACCCCACCCACACCCACGGCGGCAGTTTTTCTGGGGTGCTGTACTTACAGGTGCCCCCCCAGATCAGCGGCGCCAGCTTCGATGGCCAATTGTGTTTCCATGGCCCGGAGGACTGGCACATCCAAAGCTTCCGCACTGGCATGGCTGAATATATTTTGCCCGTGCCCGGCGAGTTCTATGTGTTCCCCGCCTGGCAACCCCATTCCGTGGCCCCCTTCCGTGGCGTGGGCGAGCGCTGGTCGTTGGCCTTCAACGTGGTGGCCGTGCCCCAGCCGGCCGGCGGAGCCAGGCCAGCCCAAATGCCCCTGGTGACGGGCTTGCCGAGCGGTGGGGGCAATCCGCTTGGGGCTCCCGCAGGCATTCAGGGAAATGTGTCGCTCTCCAGTGGGCGCAAGCGGCCGCCAGGGTTTTAGGGGAGTTGCGGTGAACAGCCCTTGTCCTGCTGCCCTTGGCCTCGGATGCTCCCCATTGGGTGGGCCAGTGCAGGCTGGGGAGTCGGTGCGATGGGGCTTTGCCCCCAATGGCAGCCAATCGGTGTCGTTGGATTGCGCTTAGCTGGCCTAATCTGATGCCATGACACCAACGTCCTCGCCAACCGCCAAACCTTGGGCTGTTACCGCCGCTAAAGTGGCTGATGTGGTGAGCCGATTGTCTGCCGATTCGGCCCCCTTGCGGTTGATTGTATTTGGATCGGCCGCCAGGGGCGATCTCAGTCAAGCGAACGATCTCGATCTGATGGTGATTGAACGGGAGCTAGTGAATCGCTACGCCGAGACCTTGCGGCTGCGCAGCCTGCTGCGGGATGTATTGATGCCGATCGATCTTGTGGTGACAACGGAGGTAAGCTTTCAAGAGCGCTCCAAGATTCCTGGAACCCTGGATTACCACGTGGCCCAGGAAGGTCGACTTCTCCATGACGCCCGCTGATCAAGCTCGGCTGCTGTTGCGCAAGGCGCAGCAGGACCAGGTGATCTTGCAGCGGCTTCTTGATGACCCACTGATCACAGATGAATCCCTAGGCTTTCATGCCCAACAGGCTGCTGAAAAATTGCTTAAGGCCCTACTCACCTTGCATGGTCTTGACTATCCGCGCAGCCATGATTTGAGTGTGCTTTTGGCGCTCTTAGGGCAAGGGGGTGTCGTCCTGCCAGATGGTCTCCAGCAGATTGCAGACCTGACTCCCATGGCCACGCTCTACCGCTATGAAGATCTACCCCTCGATGTTGAGTTGCCCCGGTCTCAATGGCCTGTTTGGCTGGCCCAACTCCGCAGCGTCGTGGAACTCTCGATCGAGTCATCTGCCCCAGCTCCTCCTTACGGCAGTCCTGAAGGAGATAGGAGCCGTTGAGGAGCAGGAAGTCTGCAGGCCCCTAATGGGACTTGGCTTCAAACAGATGGCCTAATTCCGTCAGGCCCAAGGAGAGGGCCCGCCGCAGGGCCCGCTGGCGATTATTGGTTCCTAGTTTCTGCAGTAAATTGCCACTGTAGGTTTGGATGCTGCGTATGGAAAGCCCGGTTTTTTCTGCTGTTTCCTGATTGCTCAGGCCGAGGGCATAGGCCTCGAGCAGTTGATGTTCCCGTGGCGTGAGGGTGATCGTGCCGGGATAGGCATCAGGGGCCGTTTGTTCAAGCTGGCTTAATCGTTGGTGAATGGATGGGCTGAGATAACTGGTGTTGCTGATGAGGGCCATGGTGACAAAAGTGAGCGTATCGGGATGCCCCAATAAATCCGCCTCGGCGATCACAATCGGGCAATCGGGATAGCCAAAGAATGCATCCAGCTTGGTTACCCATGCAACGATCCGCATGCTTGGGCGCATCTGCTTCGCCTGGCTAATCACGCTCGAAGTACCCAGGTCAGTCAGGTTGTCGTCGATTGCCAAAATATTGGGCATGAGCCTAGAAACAAGCTCCAAGGCTTCCTTGCCGGTGTCGGCTGCGCCTAGAAAGTGACGCTTGACGGGCAGGCCCCGATAAACTTGCGATGTCAATAGATGGGACTTGCAAGCGATGGCAATCGTGGGCTCAAATCCACTGGAGAGGTAGGCCAGGCGAAAGCGATTTTCAAAGCTTGTTGTGGCATCGGCAAGCTGTTTGGTGGTGAAAATCATGATCGGATCGGGCCAAGTAGGCCAGCAGGAAAGCGCAAACAGCGTTAATGGGGTGACTGGGGGTCCTGATCGGCCGTCCAGCTTGGTGAGAATGGCGAACTACCCGCCAGAGAACTAGGGCCCAATCGTTAATAATTCAGCAGATTCTACCCTGAACAGCAGCGAATTTGCCTTAAGTCAGGCCAAGTGCCGATGGCTGCTCCACCGAAACCTGCTCCACCGAAACCAGCTCAAAGCGTGGCGTCACGGGCAAGCGATGCCATCGCAGAGGCACAAAGGATGGCGGTCTAGGGGTAGGAGGCAGCCATCCTTGCCAAAATCTCACAACAGTATCGGGATAGGTCAATTCAGGAAAAATGTTTCCTGTGGGGGGCAGGCGGCCCTTTGGCGAAAACTATCGACCTGGGTCGATAGACAGCAGCCCAGGAGGGGTCATAGGTTTTAGCACTAATACTAATTCTGAAAAAAATGACTACTTGTAGAAGATTGATTGGCTACTGGGTTATGGCTTCGAATGGATAAATACACAACCAATTAATAAAATCCCCCTAGCCAGTCATGAGGTTTAACCCAGCCAGCCCCGCCAAATCCGAGCGCCCTGGACAAGCCAGGGCCGCTGAGATCAACCTGGGAAGCCTCGGCCAGATCAGCAGTTCGCTCTGGCTCGACCACTCCGCTAGCCCCTACGCCGCCTACGGCGTCGTCCATGGCCCAACTCCAGGAGCAGCAACGCAGCCCAGCGCCTATCCCCTAGCCCTAGCCGCAATCCAAACGGCCTTGGAGTTCCTAGACCCGGGTTGCCGACAAAACAGCGATTTCTTCGGGGCGCCGGACACCACAACCGCCCACCAGACCGCCTGGGACAGCCCGGCCTTAGGCACCCCAGCCAAAGACCCAATCCCACCTAGCCAGTCAAGGGGCCGAGCAACCCTCCACCAACCAGCCCCGGGCGGAACCGCCCTAACCCTGTCCGCCCCCATCGCCGGAGCGGGCAACTTGATCCTGGCTGCCCGGAACCCCAGCCGAGCCACCAACCCGCTTGCCCAAGCCAAAGCCCCAACCAGGTCCGCCCGCCAGAAGGTGGTGGTTCGCCACTCCTGGTTGCGAACAGCCACCAAAAGCCCGGCCTTCGCGCTCAGCTCGGCGGCAATCAACGGCCTGATGCTCGTGTCGCCCCTGGTGAGCCTCGCCCAGACCACCACAACCTATGGAACAGGTGGCTCATCCGCCCCCTATACCGGCGGCATCATTAATCCTGGGGATACGGTGATCCTCAATGATGGCGCTACGGTCTCGGGAGCCGACCCGATCACGGCCAATGGCACCCTGCAATTCAATCAAACATCAAACCTAACAATTGCCAATCTGCTCACCGGCACTGGCTCCCTAGAACTCAGCAATACGGGTAATCTCACCCTTACTTACAACGATACTGTTTCAGGTATAGCCAACATCAATGCTTTTGACCTAGGGATTTCCCTGACCCAAGGAAGCCTGTTGGTAGGAGCCAATGGCGGAAATGGGCTTGCAATCGGATCCGTTTCAAATGGGACATTGACCATCGATGGCGGGACGGTCAAAAACAAAGATGGCTATCTCGGCCTTGACAGTGGCAGCAACGGCACGGCAACGGTTGCCACGGGCGGAACGTGGACCAATACGGGCAATCTTACCGTTGGCTTGCTAGGCAATGGCACCTTGACGGTGAGCGGAGGCAATGTTTCTAACAACAATGGTGTGATTGGCTACAATAGTTCGGCAAGAATCTCTGGCGGTAATTGGATCAATTCTGGTGACCTTTACATAGCCTCTAACGATTCTACGTTAACAATAGAGGCAGGGGGGCTTGTGTCCGTAGCGGGGAATCTCACTAAAACGTCTACCGGCATAATTAATATCAACAAGGGGGGGAGTCTGTTGATTGGCGTGGGTGGAAAAACTGGAAGTCTGGATTCCACGGGGGTCTTCACCAACAACGGCACCGTAATCTTCAATAGAACCTTAGATTACAGAAACTCTTCTGCCCTTAGCGGCGAAGGCTCGTTAATCAAAGAGGGACCTAATATTTTAACACTCCTAGGCAATAGCACTTACAGCGGTACCACCACAATCAACGCCGGCACTCTTCAGATCGGTGAAGGAGGCAGCCAAGATGTCTCCTTCAGTAATTCTCCCATCATTAATAATAATGCCACATTGATCTTTAAGCTCAAATATGACATGACCCACGCAGCCCAGATCTCAGGCTCGGGAACCTTTTGGAAGCAAGGGAGTGGCAACCTCACACTCACCGGCAACACCACTTTCAACGGCACCATTCAAATCTTTGGTGCAGGAGGTCTGCAAATCGGTAACGGTGGCACGTCGGGATCCCTGGTCTCCAATGTCAGCGGCGGCTCACTGGTCTTTAATCGCAGCGATGCCTCTACCTATGGGGGGGTGTTCTCGGGGACGACCGTTACCAAGCTAGGTGCAGGCACCCTTACCCTCACCGGCAACAACAACTCAGGTACCACCACCATCAGCGCCGGCACGCTGCAGATCGGTGCCGGTGGCACGTCGGGATCCCTGGGCTCCAATATGATTAACAATGCCAACCTTGCCTTTAATCGCAGCGATACCACCAGCTACGCCGGCGCAATCTCAGGCACAGGCAATCTCACCCAGTTTGGGGCAGGCACCCTCACCCTCAGCGGCACCAACACCTACACCGGCACCACCACCATCAGTGCCGGCACCCTGCAAATCGGTGCCGGTGGTAATAGCGGCGGTATCAGTAATTCATCCACTATCACTAACAATGCCAACCTGGCCTTTGATCGCAGTAAT
>CAINZT010000185.1 GCA_903855705.1 uncultured Synechococcus sp. | reverse complement strand
GGCAGAGCTGCTCCAGCTGCTCAAGCTCCCCCGGTTCGGCCAGGCCCGCCAACAGCCGATCGAGCAGCTGCTCCAGCTGCACCGTGCCGGCGCGGCACGGCAGGCATTTGCCGCAGCTCTCCTCGACGCTGAAGTGCATGAAATGGCGCGCCAGCTCGGGCATCGCCATCGCCTCACCCACCACCACCATGCCGCCCGAACCCATCGCCGCGCCCAGGGCCTGGAGGCTCTCGTAGTCCACCGGGGTGTCGAGCAGGTGGGCGGGAATGCAGCCCCCCGAGGGCCCGCCGGTCTGCACCGCTTTCACGCCGCCACCAGGCGCACCAGGGCCCGCGGGCACCCCGCCGCCCATGGTTTCGACCACGGTGCGCAGGCTTGTGCCCATCGGCACCTCCACCAGGCCGGTGTGGCGCACCGCTCCAGAAAGGGAAAACACCTTGGTGCCCTTGCTGGTGCCCGTGCCGATGGCGGCAAACCACTCGGCGCCCCGGCGCAGGATCACCGGCACCGCCGCCAGGGTTTCGACGTTGTTAATCAGGGTCGGCGCCCCCCAGAGCCCCGCTTGGGCCGGGTAGGGCGGCCGGGGCCGGGGCTGGCCCCGTTGCCCCTGGATCGATTGCAGCAGGGCCGTTTCCTCACCACAGACGTAGGCCCCCGCCCCGACGCGCACCTCCAGCTCCAGGCCGGTGCCCGGCCCCAGAAGCCCCCGTTGATGGGCCTGCTCCAGGGCCCGCCGCAGGCGCTCGATCGCCAGGGGGTATTCGGCCCGCACGTAGAGGTAGCCCCGCTCGGCGCCAACGGCGAAAGCCGCGATCGCCAGGCCTTCCAGCAGCCGATGGGGGTCGCCCTCGAGCACGCTGCGGTCCATGAAGGCGCCCGGATCGCCCTCATCGGCGTTGCAGACCACATAGCGGGGTCCCGGCGGTTGCAGGGCCACCGTGTCCCACTTGAGACCTGTGGGATAGCCTGCGCCACCGCGGCCGCGCAGGCCACTGCGGCGCACCAGGGCGCGCACCGCCTCTGGGCTGAGTTGGGACAGGCAACGGCGCCATTGCCCATAGGCCCCGTTGGCGAGGGCCTCGTCGATCGAGTCCGGGTCGATCCAGCCGCAGTGCTCCAGCACCAGGGGCTGCTGTAGGGCAAAAAAGGGATGGTTCAGGTCCAGCCGCTCCCAGGTGAGTGCTGTCCCTGCGGGGCTGGGGATTTCGGCCTGGGCACCAGCCGAGCTTTCCTGCTCAAGACAAGGCGCGGGCACCAGCCCTGCCGCCAAGTTGGTTGCCGCCAAGGCCCCAGGCCCCGGGGCCGAAGCTGCCGCCCGTACCAGGATCCGGGCCTGCTCCGGGCTGATCGCCGCGCCTGGCGGACAGGCGGGATCGGCAGTGCCCAGGGCGAATAGGGCCGGGCCACCGGGCCCATCCCAAGCCAGCAGGGGGCCGCGGCTGCAAAGGCGCAGGCAGCCCACCGCCTTGATCGCCAGGTCCGTGGCCCCAGGGTCCAAAGGGAGCTCGCTGGCCCCAGAGTGGTAGGCCTGGCGCAGGGCCCTCAACAGCGACTCAGCGCCTGCCGCCACGCAACCACTGGCCATACAGCAGCGCAGCTGGCGCCCCTGGGAAGCGGGCGCCTCCCCATCGGCCTCGCCCACTGGAGCGAGGCGGCTGGGTCCGATCGAAGCCGGGGCCATCAACGCCCCCCTGGGGCCAAGGGGCCCGGCGCCCTCGGCAGTCCCAGGCGGTCAAGCCGGGCCTCCAGGGCCGATGCAGAAGCGATCGGCAGACGCAGGGCTAAGACTCCATCAACCACCAGCACCGGCGCCTGGCCGCAGGCCCCCAGGCAGCTCACGGGCTCCAGACTCCAGGCCTCCTGGCTCAAGGCTTTTGGGCTTAAGGGGGCGGGGCTGACGGGGTCCTGGTTCCGGGGCTGCCTGCGGCAAACGTCCGCATCAATCGGCGCCTGGGGTTGGGGCCCCTCAAGGGCACTCGCTTGCCCAGCGCCCGGGCCTGCCCTTGCTGGACCAGGGGCGCGCGGGGCGCCATTGGCCGAGCCGCTGGGCCGCTCCAGCCGTAAACCGAGCCGGGCCTCCAGGCGAGCGGCCAGGCTGGAGGCGCCGAGCACAAAACAAGCGCTGCCCAGGCAAACGGCACAGCGATGGGGGCAAGGCGGCTCCAAGCGAAAGAGGTGATAAAAACTCGCCACCCCATAGACCCGGCTCAGGGGCAGGCCCAGTTCCTGGGCCACTTGGCGCAGGCTTGTTTTGGCGAGATAGCCATCGAGGGCCTGCAGCCGGTGCAACACCTCGATCAGGGCCTCGGGCCGGAAGTCCTGCTCCGCCACCAGGGCGCTGATGCGGGGATCGGCAGCCAAAGCGGCGCTCCCAGGAACTGGCCGGGTCCTGGCGGTGCCCGGCTCCCCCCTGGCCGTCTGGCCCGTCCCCATCTGCTCTAGGCAAGCTCCGCTCCAGGGCTAGCGGGCCCGTTTCAGCCCCAGGGCCAGGCGCGGCGCCAGAAGGGCGTCAATGGCCCAAACGGGCCGCAGCCACTGCCGAAGGTCCAACGGCTTTCCGCCCGCAGCCTCCCAGCCAAGCGCCATAGGCTCAACGCCCCTTCAAGATCGAGCGCCTTGGCCAACGACGCTTACCAGTACGAACCCGTCGAAAAGTTCGGCGAAAGCCTCACGACCTCCCGGCCCTGGAATGTCAGCGCCCTGGCCGGGGTGGAGCAGCTCAATGGCCGCGCCGCCATGTTGGGCTTCAGTGCGGCCCTGCTGGGAGAATGGCTGACAGGCAAAGGGATCGTCGGCCAGCTGGGCCTGGGCCTGGCCTGGCTGCTCAACCCCTCCTGGTGACGGCGTGAGTAGCACTCGCCAACGCCTGCTCGACGCCCTGCAGCCGCCAAGCGCCAGCCAACCGGGTCGCCCGCCCACGGGTGGGGAGGCCGCCACCCGGCAACTAGTGGACCAGCTCGAACGGGAGCAGCCCGCCGACCTAGAGCGGGACCGGCAGCTGCTGGCGGGGGTGTGGGAGCTGCGCTGGAGTTCCAGCCGCCAGCCCTGGCTGCGGGAAGCCCCCTGGCTGGAGAACCTGCAGGTGCTCGATCCGAACCGGGGCCTGGGCATGAACCTGCTGCGGCTCAAGGGACCCCTCGGCTCGATCGCGGCGATCAGCGTGGTGGCGGCCCTGGAGGTCTGCCCGCCCCAACGGGTGTCGGTGCAGTTCATGCGCGGTGGCTGGATCGGCCCGCGCCTTGGGGGCAACCGGCTCGAACTACTCGCGGCCGTGCGTCAGAGCTTTCCCGCCTGGCTCGACATCACCGTGCTCGATCAGGAGTTGCGCATTTGCCGCGGCAACGCCGGCACCGTGTTTGCCCTAGTGCGCCGGCTGGATCTTTCCGCTACGGAGCTGCTGCCGGCCTAAGCAACTGTTTACTTAGCCCTGGGTCAGCACCCGCCCAGGGAGCGTAAGGACGATTGAGTAGTCCATCCAGGCAAGAGAGCCGTGCAGCGCAATCAGAACGGAAAAAGACAGCAAGGCTGACTCATACCGGGTTCATTTCTTGTCAGAAGATTCAGCGAGGGGATCCTCACCACTTTCCAATTCATAGACATCCACAGTCTGCTCCCGACCCTTCACCGGCTGGGGCCCCCAAGCAAACAAGCGCCAGCGGCCCTCTTCCAGTAGATCTTTGGTGGCCGAGGAGAGCAACACCCGGCAGTCGTTACTCCTGCGCTCCTTATTTAGGGCCTCCAAGCGGGCACTGATGTTCACCGCATCACCCAGCACGGCGTATTCCATGCGGGAGCTACCGCCCATGGAGCCGGTGATCACGGGGCCACTGCTGATGCCGATGCGCAAGCGAATCGGTGGCAACTGCTTCTGCTTCAACTCCACCAACAAGCGATCAACTGCCAGCTGAATCTCACGGGCGGCCGTGACGGCAGCCTCGGCATTCTGATGGGCATCGAGGGGTAGGGGAGCGCCAAACACCGCCAGGAAACCATCGCCCGTAAACTTATTCACCATGCCGCCATGGCGATTGATAATTTCAACAAAGATCTTCATGCCCGTATTAAACCAATCAAGCAACTCTGTGGGGGCCATCCATTCGCCCACCGAGCTGAAATGAACCGTGTCGGCCAGCATCACCGTGAGCGGCAATTCCCGGCCAGGAAAACGGCCATCGGCCAGCAAGGTTTCGCGCTGGTTCCAAAGCTCTGCCGCCACCGCCGGCGAGGTGGTTTGGCCCAGCAGGCGCTCAAACTGGCGGCGATGTTCCTGGCTCGCTGCCGCCCGGCGGATCCAGCTGGCCACCGTCATCAAGGCCAGGCCCGCCATCGGCAGGCTGATGCCGACCCACCGGCCCAGCAACAACAGGCCCCCGGCTCCACCCAGCAGGAGGGCTTCAACAACAAGCAGCAACAAGGCACTGCCAACAAACGACTTGGGACGCTCACCCACCAAGACTCCCAGGGCCAGGGCAATCAGCAGCAGTCCATGGTTCAGCCAGGCGGGCAGGGCCACCATCTGGAAGCGGCCGCCGGCCTGGAGATCAAACAGGGCCGCCAGCCGTTGGCCATGAACCTCAACGCCATCCATGGTCTCCAGGCTGGCCTGGTGGCTAAAACGGGTGAATGGGGTCTGGAAAGTGTCACGTAGGGAGGGGGCACGGCTGCCCATCAGCACAATCGAGCCTTTCAGTTCCCTGGGGGGAATGGCGCCATCCAGTAAGTTGCTGAAACTCCAGCTAGGGAAACTATTGGGCTTGTGAAAGGCCAACATGCGCTGCAAGCCGGCCGCATCCTGTTGGCGATAGCCCCCCGAATCACTACGCAACCAGGTGCGATCCATGGCGCCATCCTGGAAGTGATCGCGGAACTGACGATTGCCCTGGCTGCGTTCAAACAGCCGCAACGGCAGAGACACAAATTCGGGCGGCTGGCCCTCAACATGGACCAGATCCCGCCGCACCACCCCATCGGCATCGACGATCAGATCGTTAAATGATTTTTGCTGAGTTGGGGTTCCCGGTGGGCTGGGAATCGATGCCGCGCCATTGAAGATCGTGACGATCTCCGGATGGCTCAAGATGCGCTGCCGCAACAGGGCCGCACCCGGTTCAACCCCCTTATCGCGATAGAAATCGATCCCGATTGCCTTGACGCCATCGGCCCGTAAGCGATCGATTGCCCGGACCATCAAGGCATCCTGCAGGGGCCAACCAAAGCGCCTGATGTCTGCCTCCGTCAGGCCGATCAGACGAATGGGCCAGCGGGCACCCGAAGGCGCCGGACGCAGAACCACGGCCGTGTCGTAGATCAGCAGGTTGAGCGATTCGCCGATGCCGGAAACCTGGAAGG
>CAINZT010000184.1 GCA_903855705.1 uncultured Synechococcus sp. | reverse complement strand
CTGAAAAGGAGCGGCGCCAGCAGGAAGAATCCCGCAGGGAATTAGACGAGGCAAACCGGGCCCGTATCGCTGCCGAGGATCGCCAGCGCATGTTGCGGCGCGGCCTGATGGGGATGGGGGCCTTGGCCTTAATGGCCCTTGCGGCCACTTTTTACGCGAGGAAGCAAGTTGATGAAGCCAGAAAAGCCAGCTGGCGTCCCCCAGAGTGGTGTAATTCCTCCGGCCCCCCACGCCGGCTTAGCCAGCTTGGGGGGAGCATCTCAGGCGACTGGCTCCGGCTGGTGTTGCAAGAGGTGGGCAGGTCCGTTTCCCTGGTTCGAGTACCACCTCAACCAGACGAACCATGCCCAAGACCCATTGTGCCGCACCTGAGCTGGCCTCGCTACTGGATGGCAGCACTGCCGGGGAACTGATCCCCGAGCTGGCGCGTCACGGCCTGCAACAGCTCATTGAGCTGGAGGTCGCCGCTGTGATCGGTGCCGACCGGCACGAGCGCACCGAGGAGCGGCAAGGCTACCGCAACGGTTACAGGCACCGCAGCCTGACCACCCAGGTGGGCGACATTGATCTGCTGATTCCCAAACTGCGGGCCGGCAGCTTCCTGCCCTCAATTCTCGAGCCACGCCGCCGGGTGGACCAGGCCCTCTACGCCGTGATCATGGAGGCCTACATCAACGGCGTATCCACCCGCAAGGTTGATGCCTTGGTGTCTGCCCTGGGCTCCCAGAGCGGCATCTCCAAGTCGCAGGTGAGTCGCATCTGTCAGGAGATCGACCAGCAGGTGCAGGCCTTTCTGAACCGGCCCCTGCAGGAGAGCGGCTACGCCTACGTCTACATGGATGCGACATACCTTCACGGCAGGCTGGGCAAGGCCCTGCAGGTTTGCTCGCGGGCTGTGGTCGTCGCCATGGGAGTGAATGTCGACGGGCGTCGTGAGCTGTTGGGCCTCAAGGTGGGCGACAGCGAGAGCGAGGGCTTCTGGAGCGAGTTCATTGCCTCGCTAAAAGAGCGCGGCCTCACTGGGGTAAAGCTGGTGATCAGCGATGCCCACAGGGGTCTCACAAAGGCGATCCGTCGCCAGCTGCAGGGCTGTGTGTGGCAGCGCTGTCGCGTCCATTTCGCTAGAAATCTGTTGCAGCGTGTCCCAAAGGCCCATCAGGGCATGGTCACCGCTGCCCTGCGCAGTGTGTTCGCCCAGGAGAACGCAGGCGATATCCTCAGCCGCTGGGATGACCTGGCCGTCTCGCTGGCGGAGCGCTTCCCCAAAGCCGCTGAGCTCATGAACGAGGCCAGAGAAGACGTGCTTGCCTTCCGTCACTTCCCTGCGCAGCACTGGAAAAAGGTCTGGAGCACGAACCTGTTGGAGCGGGTGAATAAAGAAATAAAGCGCCGCACCCGCGTCGTCGGCATCTTCCCCAACGATGCCGCGATCACCCGCCTGGTTGGGGCGGTGCTGATGGAGCAGGACGAGCACTGGCAGCTGGAGGGCCGCCGCATGTTCTCCGCCGAGAGCATGGCCGCCATCCCGGAACTGGAGGATCTTCCGGCCCTGCTCAGCGCAGCCGCCTGAGAGGTGCAACACGCAGGCCCCAGGTGATCGAGGTCGCAGCGCCCCCACAGGGCGCCGCGACCTCGATCACCGCCAGGGGGCCGGTTGCTGTAGCCCCTAGCCAGTACAGACCGCTACCGCACAGAACACAATTGCAATCGGACGAGAGACTTGACAAGTCAATCGTCT
>CAINZT010000183.1 GCA_903855705.1 uncultured Synechococcus sp. | reverse complement strand
GGTGCAGTTGGCCCCAGGCTAGGGAGGCTGGATTCGGCCTCGTTGCCGGGCATTTGGGGGCCTTTGTTCCGGCTCGGATGCTGTCCTGGCGAATCCCGTTCCAGCCCGATCCCTGTCGGGTCCGACCCTTTTGCGTTCGTTCCCTTGGGAGTCAAATCCGTTCTGAGGCCAATGGGTGTGAGTTCAATGGCCCAGAGCCAGCCTGCCTGGGCTTAGTTGGCCGGATCGAGGGCGATGTGGTTGAGCAAGGTGGTGGTGAAGGCGAACAGCAGGAAGGGCAACGACAGCACCAGGATCAGGCCGACCCCCACTAGGGCCAGCACTGGTTTGGTCGCCCCCATCAGGGCCAGGCCGGCCGCCAGGCTGGCCATGATCACCAGGATCCAGATCAGGATCTGGGCGTAGATGTCCCCAAAGCTGAGCGTGCAGCGGAGTGTGTAGCCCTTCTCGCTCCCCATTCGGCCTGGCCTGCAACTGGGAGTAGCTAAGCGAGTTCCGGTGACGCCGATCCGGCCGCTCAACAACACTTGAAACTAGGCATGGGTGGGGGGCCTGAACCAGGCTCCCGGCCCAGGCTCCCTAATCAGGCATAACTGCCCTAACGGCCCAACAACGTCGAGCGGAGTCGGCTTCCCGGTGCCAGCACTAAGGGCCGTACTGGGTGGGCAGGACTAGGTGGTCAGGACTAGGTGCCGTTAAACCGACTCCTGTCAAACCGCCTCCAGCTGTTGTTCGGCCTGCTGCCGTTCCCACAGGCGCCGGTAGGTCCCAGGCCGGTTGACCAGTTCATCGTGGTGGCCTTCGGCCACCAGCTGGCCGTCGTCGAGCACCAAAATTCGGTCGCAGGCAGCGGCGGCGGAGAGCTGGTGGCTGATCATCAGGATCGTGCGCCCCTGCTGTTCGCGGATCGAGCGCAGAATCTCGGCCGCCGTGTTGTTGTCAACGCTGGCGAGGGCGTCATCCAGCACCAGGATCGGCGCCTCCACCAACAGGGCCCGGCCCAGGGCTGCCCGCTGGCGCTGGCCGCCGCTCAGGGTGATGCCCCGTTCGCCCACCAGGGTGGCGTAACCCTCCGGAAAGCCCTTGATGTCTCCGGCCAAGCGGGCCTGGCTGGCGGCCGTCTCCACCCGCTCCTGGGCGGCCTCCGGGTCGCCGTAGCGCAGGTTGTCCGCCAAGCTGGCCGTGAAGAGGTAGCCCTCCTGGGGCACCAGGGCCACCAACTGGCGCAGGTCCTCGAGGCCTAACTCGGTGACATCGCTGCCGCCGACCGAGAGCTGGCCGGGCGGCACCTCCACCATCCGGCCCAGGGCCCGGGCCAGGGTGGTTTTGCCGCAGCCCACCGGACCCACCACCGCCACCAGCTCCCCAGGCTCCAGGCGGAAACTCACATCGCGCAGGGCCTCGCGGCTGGCGCCTCCATAGCGCACGCTCAGGTGGTTGGCCACCACCGAGCCGGGCCTGCCGCCCTTGGGACGGGGGGCTGGATGGGCCGGCGATTGGATCTGGGGCTCGCGCGAGAGCAGGTCTTCGACCCGCTCCAGGCTCACCTGACCGGTCTGGAAGGTGTTGAGGGTGAATCCAAGCAGGGCGGTTGGGAAAACCAGCCGCTCCACGTAAAGGATCAGGGCCACCAGGTCGCCGATGCTGAGGCGGCCGCTTTCCAATTCGCCGCTGCCTAAGGCCAGCAGCAACACCAGGCTCACGGACGAGATTCCCTCCAGCAACGGAAACAGGGTGCTGCGGGTGCGGGCCAGGTTGAGGGCGTCGTTGCGGTAAGTGCGGTTGCGGTCGGCGAAGGCCTGGCGTTCTGTCTTCTCCTGGCCGTAGATCTTGATGGCGCTGATGCCGGAAAGGTCTTCCTGGATCAGGTCGCTGAGCTGGGCTAGGGACTCCTGCTGGCGCCGCTGCTGGCCCATCATGCGGCCTCCGAAAAGGCGCACCGTCATCAGCATCAACGGGTAGAGCCCCAGGGCTGCCACGGTCAGCCAGCCGTTGATGCCGAGCATGGCCGGCAGGGTGAGGGCATAGGCCAGGGCCGTATTGGTGAGGCTGAGCACGGCGAAGCCCATCAGGCGCCTGACGTTCTCCACATCACTGGTGGCCCGGCTGATCACCTCGCCACTGCCAGTGCTCTGGATCCAGCCGGGTTCCTGGCGCAGCATCTGGTCAAAGATCTGCTGCTTCAAGTTGGCCTCCACCTGGCGGCCTACACCAAAGACCAGGGTGCGTGACAGCAGCCGCATCGCCGCCATCGCCGTGGCCATGGCCACGATCAGGGCCGCCTTGCGCAGCACATCCACCTCGGCAAAGCCGCCATGCAGGTCGTTGATCACCCCGCGCACAAGCAGGGGGATGCTGACGCTGAGCAGGTTCACCACCACCAGCGCCGCCACCCCGTAGCCCACCTTGCGGCGGTAGGGCCGGAGGTAGCGCCGGATCAGGCCAAAGCGCAGGGCTGCCATGGGGTCAGGCAAGGTGCAGCCAACCTACGGAGCCTTGCCCCAGGCCGGGGGCTTGGCGCGAGCCGGGGCAGTCCTGGGCCCGTACACCTGGATCGACCGCACGCCTGGGGCAAGCTGGTGCCGCAAGCGTTCGCCGGATGCCGCCATGGCTGAGCTGCAGCAGGCCCATCCCCTCTATGCCAAAGATCGGGACCTGGTGGATCAGCTGCTGGCCGTGCAGGTGCCCGCAGACGGCCATTTGGTCGATCTGGCCCGGTTGTTGAGCCGCTACGAGGGCTTCCCGGGGGCCGCCGACCTGCGCGACGACCTGGCGAAAACCCTGCGCCTCTGGAACCTCAGCCGAGAACAGCTGCACCAGCGAACCCGGGCGATCTGGGCCGGCGGCTACCGGCCCGGCGCCCAACCGGTCGCCGAAGCCGTGGGTTCGGGCTTTGATACTTCGGATCAGGACAGCCCTTGATCAGGACAGCCCTTGATCAGGACAGGCATTGATCAGGACAGCCCTAAACGGATTGGCTGGGCTCTGTTGGGGCCTATGGCCTCCCGGGCGATGTTCAGATCGGCCCATTCGGGGTGATAGTGGGGGAGTCCCCATCACTCGGCCCGGCGTGTCTTGCACCCGGGCTTTTTTTTGGGAACCCCCTGATCCCCACCCCTTGCCGTGACCCAGCCAGCCGATTGGACGCCCCTGCTGGAGCAGTTGCTGGCTGGAGAGGCCCTCTCCGCCCCCCAGGCCGCCCAGTTGATGCAAGGCTGGCTGGCCGAAACGATCGAGCCGGTCCAGACCGGGGCCCTGCTTACCGCCCTAAGGCTCAAGGGGGCCAGTGGCGAGGAGCTGGCGGCGATGGCGGCGGTGTTGCTCGAAGCCTGCGCCCTGCCCGCCGGCCGGCCCGATGGGTTGCTGGTGGATACCTGTGGCACCGGCGGCTCCGGCGCCGACAGCTTCAATATCTCCACGGCCGTGGCCTTCACCGCGGCGGCCTGTGGCGCTTCGGTGGCTAAGCACGGCAACCGCAGCGCCAGCGGCCGGGTCGGCTCCGCCGATGTGCTCGAAGCCCTGGGGTTGAATCTGGCCGCGCCCCAGGAGCAGGTGGTGGCTGCCCTTGACGCGACCGGTGTCACCTTCCTGTTTGCGCCGGGCTGGCATCGGGCCCTAGTGGCCCTGGTGCCCCTGCGCCGCAGCCTGGGGGTGCGCACCGTTTTCAATTTGTTGGGGCCCCTGGTCAACCCCCTGAGGCCCGATGCCCAGGTGCTGGGGGTGGCCCGGGCTGACCTGCTTGATCCCATGGCCGAGGCCCTGGCCCGGCTCGGCCAGGGGCGTGCCGTGGTGGTCCATGGCCATGGCGGCCTCGATGAGGCCACCCTTTCGGGGCCCAGCCAGCTGCGCTTGCTGGAGAACGGCGCCCTGCGCAGCGAGCTGCTCGATCCCCAGGGCCTGGGCCTGGAGGCGGCGCCCCTGGAGGCCCTGCGCGGCGGGGACACCGCCACCAACCGGGCGATTCTTGAGGCCGTGCTCCAGGGCGGCGGCACCGGCGCCCAGCGGGATGTGGTCATCCTCAACACGGCCCTAGTGCTCTGGGCCGCTGGCCTTACGGACCAGCTCGTTGATGGGGTGGCCCAGGCCCGCAGCAGCTTGGCTGCGGGCCAACCCTGGCAGCGGCTGGTGGCCCTGCGTCAGGCCCTGGCTACCCCGGCCTGAGCCGTTTTCACCCAGACCCCTTCTGGCCCAAACCCCTTTGGGTGATGATCATCCCTATGGACGTGTCGATGGAAGTGGCGCCATCTCCCCAAGCCCAGGCCCCGCAGGTGGCTCAGCAGAGCGGCCCTGATGCGGCCCTGCTGGTGCTCGCCGATGGCCTGGTGCTGCGCGGTGAGGCCTTTGGGGCCCGGGGTTGCGCCATCGGTGAAGTGGTTTTCAACACCGGCATGACCGGCTACCAGGAGGTCATCACCGACCCGAGCTACGCGGGCCAGCTCGTCACCTTCACCTACCCGGAACTGGGCAATACGGGCGTGAATGGCCAGGACCAGGAAGCCGATCGGCCCCATGTGCGCGGCGTGATTGCCCGCCAGCTGGCGCCTAGGCCCAGCAGCTGGCGCTCAGAACAAACCCTGCCCGCCTGGCTCCAGGACCATGGGGTAGTGGGCATCGCCGGCATCGACACCCGCGCCCTGGTGCGCCACCTGCGCGAGGCCGGCGCCATGAACGGGGCGATTTGCAGCGATGGCAGTTCGCCCCAGCAGGTGCTCGAGCGGGTGCGCTCAGCCCCCTCGATGGCGGGCCTAAACCTGGCGGCGACGGTGACCACGGCCGAGCCCTACCCCTGGCAGAGCCTTTGCCCCGCGCTGTTTGACCAGCGCACCATGGCCAACCCTGAGCGCCCCTACCGGGTGGTGGCGATCGACTTCGGCATCAAGCGAGCCATCCTCGAGCGGTTGGTGGCCCACGGTTGCAGCGTCACGGTGCTGCCGGCTTCAGCCACCCTGGAGCAGGTGTTGGCCTTGCAGCCCGAGGGGGTGTTCCTCTCCAATGGCCCTGGCGATCCGGCGGCTGTCACCAGTGGCATCGAGTTGGCCGGTGGTTTGGTCGACCAGGTGAACCTGCCGGTCTTCGGCATCTGCCTGGGCCACCAGATCCTGGGCCTGGCCCTAGGCGGCCAGACCTACAAGCTTGGCTACGGCCACCGGGGCCTGAACCACCCCTGCGGTAGCACCGGTCTGGTGGAGATCACCAGCCAGAACCACGGCTTTGCCCTCGATGGGGCCTCCCTGCCGGGTGAGCTGGTGGAGGTGACCCACTACAACCTCAATGACCGCACCGTGGCTGCCCTGGCCCACCGCCACCAGCCTTTGTTCGGCGTGCAATACCACCCGGAAGCCAGCCCCGGCCCCCACGACGCCGACCACCACTTCGGCCGTTTCGTTGCCTTCATGCAGCAGCGCCGCCATTGAGTGTGGTCCGATCGGGACCAGGACCTGGAGGAAGGCTCCCAGCATTTTTGTTGCGAGTACCCCCGTTTTCAGATCGCTGCCTACACTTCGATCGCTTCAAGCATTTTGGGGGCAGGACCGATCATTGATCTGCAGCGATTGACCGTTTCCCTGAGGGGCGGCTACGAGCAGCAGCTGGGTTGCCTGCTGTTCCGCTTCACAGGTCAGTTGGATGCCTATTCCGACAAACAGTTCCTGACCTTCATCAGCGAGCAGCGCGGCCCCAGCCCCCTGCCGGTGGTGATTGACCTGAGCCGGATTGATTTCATTGATTCCTCCGGTCTCGGGGTGTTGGTCCAGTTGGCGAAGCAATGCCAGGACGCCGGCATTCCGTTCCTCGTGGTGGGGAATGCTCGCGTCGTCCAGACCGTGAAGTTGGTGCGTCTTGAGGAGTTTCTCCATCTGCAGCCCGATCTCGCGACGGCCCTCGGTGCCCTCCCAGCCTGAGCTCGCAGCAGCTGGCGATTCGCCCGCTGCCAGGGCCACCTCTGGCCGCAACACAGCAGCCTGGCTGGCGGGCTTGTCAGGATTGCCACACGCCAATGCCGGCTCGGAGCTGGGTCCCCTGCAGCTCGCCTGGCTCGGGGATGCGGTGTGGGAATTGCATCAGCGTCTGCGCCAATGTCAGCGCCCGGGTCGCAGTGCCGATCTGCACCGGGCCGTGGTGGCAGCGGTTCGCGCTGATGCCCAGGCCCTAGCCCTGGAGCAACTGGAGCCGCTACTGACAGAGCCGGAGCTCGATTGGGTGCGGCGCGGCCGCAACCGGGCCGGCCGCGGACCCCGGGCCGGCGAGGCCGGGGTCTATGGCAGGGCGACGGGATTTGAGACAATGGTGGGCTGGCTCTTTTTGCAGAATCCATCGCGGCTTGCCGAGCTGCTGGATCAACTGGAGGAGAAAGCCCGATAACCCTTTGCCTGTTTGCCATGAGCCCCCGTTTTGATCGCCGCCGGGACGAGGGACAGGGCTCTGGCTCCGGGTCCGGCACCGGTGCCGGCGGAGGTGCCCGCGGTGGTGGCAGCGGCCGCCCGGCCCGCCCTGGCAAGCCCTCCTTTGGGGCCTCCCGGTTCTCAGGGGGTGGGGGTTCCCGCTCCTTTGGCCCGCGCCCGGAATGGCGCGCCGAAGGTCCCCCCGACCGGGGCTCAGGTCCGGAGCGGGGATCCCGGCCCGAGCGCGGTCCCAGGCCCGAGCGGGCTGGCGGGTCTGAGCGCCCCCGCTTTGACCGGGCCTCTGCTGGTCGCCCAGACGCAGGCCGCCCGTCTTCGGACCGGCCCCGCCCCGATCGCTTCCGCTCGGACCGGCCCGATCGTCCGCGCTTTGAGGGGGCCAGGCCCGAGGGAGGACGTAGTGATGGTCCTCGCTTTGAAGGCGGCCGTCCTGCCGGCCCTCGCCCCAGTGGCGGCCGGCCTGGCATCGCGCGGCCCGGTCGGCCTCGCCTGGATGGTCCCCGTTTTGAGAAGCCCCGCTTTGAAGGCGGCCGTCCCGAAGGCCGTCCTGGCGAGGGGGGGGCAGGGGACTTCCGCCCGGGCGCGAAGCGTTTTGACGGCAGTGGCTCCCTGGGCGAAGGTCGCCCCGGGGGGCGCCGCCCCTTCACGGGGGCCCGTCCCTTCGCTGCTCGCCCCGATGGCGCCGGCCGGCGCGAGCGCAGCCCCGGTGCCTTCAGTCCCGGCGAGCCCGCGTCGGAAGGCCGTTTCAGTTCCTCGCGCCCGGAAGGCCGTCGTTTTGCCGGTGCCGGTGCCAGCCGGGGGGCCTATGGCCGTCCGTCCTTTGGCAGGCCCGCATTTGGCGGCTCGCCCTCAGGCCGCCCCCCTTTCCCGCGGCCAGGCGGAGCGGGTCAGCGCGGCTCCTTCCAACCGGCCCGGTCCGATCGGCCCGTGGTGGTCGATGCCCCCACGGGCGAGTCCGAAACCTTTGGTTCCTCCCCTGCTGACGACATGATCTGGGGCCGCCATCCGGCCCTGGCGGCCCTGGAGAGCGGTCGGCCAATCCACCGCATCTGGTGCACCGCCGAGATGCGGTTCACCCCCAAGTTTCTGCAGTTGCTGCGCGAAGCCAAATCGGCCGGGGTGCTCGTCGAGGAGGTCACCTGGGCCCGCCTGGGCCAGCTCACCGGTGGCGCCGTGCACCAGGGCATCGCCCTGCAGGCGGCGGCGGCCGAAACCCTCGACTTAGACAGCCTGATCAGCGGTTGCCGTGACATCGGTGAACCGCCCCTGCTGATGGCCGTTGATGGCCTCACCGATCCCCACAACCTGGGGGCGATCGTGCGCAGCGCCGAGGCCCTCGGCGCCCATGGCCTGGTGCTGCCCCAGCGCCGCAGCGCCGGCCTCACGGGCTCGGTGGCCAAGGTGGCCGCCGGCGCCCTCGAATATCTGCCCGTGGCCCGGGTGGTGAACCTCAACCGCTCCCTGGAAACCCTGAAGCAGGAGGGCTACCGGGTGGTGGGTCTGGCCGAGGAGGGCAGCGTCACCCTGGCTGAGGCGGATCTCGATGGCCCCCTGGTGGTGGTGACGGGGTCGGAGGGCAGTGGCCTCTCGATGCTCACCAGACGCCATTGCGACCAGCTGGTGCGCATCCCCCTGCGCGGTGCCACCCCCAGCCTCAATGCCTCCGTGGCCACGGCCCTGCTGCTCTATGAGGTGGCGCGTCGGGGCTGGATGAAGACGATTACAGGATCTTCGCCGGCCCCCCGGATCGTGCGTCCCAGCCTGCCCAACCCGAGCCGGCGGGTGGTGTCGGAAGCCGAGTCCGAGATCGAGTCCGAAACCGAGTCCAAGATCGGGTCTGAGATCGGGTCCAAGATCGAGGTCGAGATCGAGTCGGAAACCGACCTGAGCGGAGCCGTCGCCGTTGTCGCCGCATCCGCAGCGGCTGGGGGCGGGGGTGGGCCCGCCGCGTCCGAGCCAGTGCTAGAGCGCCAAGCTCCTGCGCCGGATCTCTCGAGCCCGTCCGATGCGTCTGGGAGCAGCAACGAAGGCGTTGCCCCTGAAGGGCCCTCCCCTGCCGCTGGCGCCCCTGAAGCCGCCGCTGCAACGGAGCCCCTCCTGGCCCAGGCCGAACCAGCTCCCTCGCCGGACGACCCGGCCAGCCAGGCCCCTGAGCCGGCCCCCCAGGGGCTAGTCCTGGGCCTGACGCCTGAGCAGGCAGGTGGTTTCGAGCAGGACATCCTGCTGTGAGCTGCTTGCCGCTGCGGGTCCCCTCCCGGGCTATGGCCCTTGCTCGGGGCCCGGTCCAGGACTTAATCCAGGCCCTGATCAACCCCCTTAGGGCCAGCGCCGCTCCAGCCTGGGGCGATGCCGGGGCCCCTCCGTGGGTGGGCCTGGCGGCGCAAGGGTTGTCTCGATGGATGGACTGGGGTCCCCTCGGCTGTTCACAATGGGCGTTCAACGGACCGATCCCATGAATCCGCTGCTCTGGCCCCTGCGGAGTCTTGCCAACGGTCTTGGGATGGCCTGGTGGGCGCGGGTGCAAACCCACGACCCCGAGATGACCTACTGGTTTGGGCCCTTCGTGCGCCGCCAGGAGCTCGATGCCGCCCTGCAACCGTTCCTGGATGATCTGCGCAGTGAGGCGCCCGGTTCCCTGGAGCATGAGGTGCTGCGCGCCCGCCGCGGCGAACCGCTCACAATCGACGGCCGCCAGGTCTGAACGGCTGGCCCGCCTGGGTGCAGTCCTGGTCCGGGCCTAGGGGGACAGTTCCCTAGGTCAACGCCCCGCCCAGCGTTCCGCTCCCAGCCCCAGGGCGACGTTCCCAGGCCGGGCGCGGCCCCATCGGGAGGGCCAGGGCCGGCTGATAGCGTCTGGGAGAGCGCGTGCTGAAGGGAAGGTTGATGGGGATCGCCCAGTGGCGCGACCAACTCAGGAGCGGCGAGCTGTCCGCCCGGGAGCTCACCGACCAGCACCTCAAGCGCATTGAGGCGGTTGAGCCCAGTGTCCATGCCTTCTTGGAGGTCACGGCCGAGCGGGCCCGCGCCGATGCCGATCGCATCGATGCCTCCCGGGCCGCCGGCGACGACCTGCCGCCCCTGGCCGGCATCCCCCTGGCGATTAAGGACAACCTCTGCACCAAGGGGGTGCGCACCACCTGCTCCAGCCGCATGCTGGAACACTTCATTCCCCCCTACGAATCCACCGTCACCGAGCGCCTTTGGAACGCCGGTGCGGTGCTGGTCGGCAAGACCAACCTCGACGAGTTCGCCATGGGCAGCTCGACCGAGACCTCGGCCTTTGGCGCTAGCCACAACCCCTGGAACCCGGAGCGGGTGCCCGGTGGTAGCTCCGGCGGTAGTGCCGCCGCCGTGGCCGCCGGCGAGGCGATCGCGGCTCTCGGTTCCGACACCGGTGGCTCGATCCGCCAGCCCGCTTCTGTTTGCGGTGTGGTTGGCCTCAAACCCACCTATGGCCGGGTCAGCCGCTGGGGCCTGGTGGCCTTCGCCAGCTCCCTCGACCAGGTGGGGCCCTTCACGACCTCGGTGGCCGATGCGGCCGAACTCCTGCAGGTGATTGCCGGCGCTGACCCGCGCGATGCCACCTGCCTGCAGGCGCCGGTGCCCGATTACCGCGCCGCCCTGGAGCAGCCGATCAAGGGGCTGCGGGTGGGGATCGTGCGCGAATGCTTCAGCGCCGATGGGCTGGCCCCCGAGGTGGCTGCTGCCGTGATGGCCGCCGCCGAAACCCTCCAGGCCCTGGGCTGTGAACTGGTCGATGTCAGCTGCCCCCGCTTCAACGACGGCATCGCCACCTACTACGTGATCGCCCCCTCGGAGGCGTCGGCCAACCTGGCCCGCTACGACGGCGTCAAATATGGCTACCGCTCCAGCGGCAGCGATCCGGCCGGCGACAGCCTGGCCCAGATGACGGCCCGTAGCCGCGCCGAGGGCTTCGGCGATGAGGTGCAGCGCCGCATCCTGATCGGCACCTATGCCCTCTCGGCTGGCTATGTGGATGCCTACTACAAGAAGGCCCAACAGGTGCGCACCCTGATCCGTCGCGATTTCGATGCGGCCTTCCAGGGCGTTGATGTGCTGCTCACCCCCACCTCGCCGACCACGGCCTTCGCCTTTGGCGCCCACGCCGAGGACCCCCTGGCCATGTACCTGGCCGACCTGCTGACCATTCCCGCCAACATGGCCGGCCTGCCGGCGATCAGCCTGCCCTGCGGCTTTGATGGCCAGGGGTTGCCGATCGGCCTGCAGCTGATTACAGGCGTGCTCCAGGAGCCGCGCCTGCTGCAGGTGGCCCACCACTACGAACAGGCGGCCCAGGTGATGGCGTCGCGGCCCGTGGCGGCCCTGGTGCCCTAGGGGCGCTGCGCTGTCCCGGTGGCTTGGCGGCGCCCCGGCCGCTCCTCGGATGGCTCTGCCATGGGCTGGGGACCTCCACTAGATGTGGTGTGCCAGAGCCTGTTTTTGGCGCCTAGGACCCTGAATCTTGCGTTCGAGCCTTAGCGTGGGGGGACCCTGGATCCCGTCTTTGGCCTTCGTTCCGCTCCACAACCACAGCGACTACAGCCTCCTCGATGGGGCCTCCCAGTTGCCCCAGATGGTGGAGCGGGCGGTGGAGCTCGGCATGCCGGCCCTGGCCCTCACCGACCACGGCGTCATGTATGGCGCCATCGAGCTGCTCAAGCTCTGCAAGGGCGCCGGCATCAAGCCGATCATCGGCAACGAGATGTATGTGGTGAACGGCTCGATCGACGATCCCCAGCCGAAGAAGGAGCGGCGGTACCACCTGGTGGTGCTGGCCAAGAACGCCACCGGCTACCGCAACCTGGTGAAGCTCACCAGCATCAGCCACCTGCGCGGCATGCGCGGCCGCGGCATTTTTGCGCGGGCCTGCATTGATAAGGCCACCCTCGAACAGCACCGCGAAGGCCTGATCGTGGCCACGGCCTGCCTGGGCGGTGAGATTCCCCAGGCAATCCTGAAGGGCCGTCCGGACGTGGCCCGGGAGGTGGCCCGTTGGTATCAGCAGTGCTTTGGCGAGGACTTCTACCTGGAGATCCAGGACCACGGCTCGCCGGAAGATCGAATCGTTAACACCGAGATCGTGCGGATCGCCACCGAACTCGGCATCGCCCTGATTGCCACCAACGACGCCCACTACCTCACCCGCAACGACGTCGAGGCCCACGACGCCCTGCTCTGCGTGCTCACCGGCAAGTTGGTAACCGATGAGAAGCGGCTGCGCTACACCGGCACCGAATACATCAAGAGCGAGGCGGAGATGCTCGCCCTTTTCGCCGACCACCTGGAGCCAGAGGTGGTGGCCGAGGCGGTGGCGAACACGGCCCTAGTGGCGGAAAAAGTGGAGGACTACGACATCCTCGGCCGCTACCAGATGCCCCGTTTCCCGATCCCCGAGGGCCACACGGCGGTCACTTACTTGGCGGAGGTCACCGAAGCGGGCCTGCGTGATCGGCTGCACCTGGGCGCTGGCGATCCGATCGATCCCACCTATGGCGATCGCATGGCCTTTGAGCTGCAAGTGATGGAGCAGATGGGGTTCCCTACCTACTTCCTGGTGGTGTGGGATTACATCCGTTTCGCCCGTGACAATGGCATCCCGGTGGGGCCGGGCCGCGGTTCGGCCGCCGGTTCCCTGGTGGCCTATGCCCTGGGGATCACCAACATTGATCCGGTGGTCAATGGCCTGCTGTTTGAGCGCTTCCTCAATCCGGAACGCAAATCTATGCCGGATATTGATACCGACTTCTGCATCGAGCGCCGCGGCGAGGTGATCGATTATGTGACGCGCCGCTACGGCGAGGACAAGGTGGCCCAGATCATCACCTTTAACCGCATGACCTCCAAAGCGGTGCTCAAAGATGTGGCGCGGGTGCTCGATATTCCCTACGGCGATGCCGATCGGCTCGCCAAGTTGATTCCGGTGGTGCGGGGTAAACCGGCCAAGCTCAAGGAGATGATCGGCCCTGAATCGCCGGCGCCTGAGTTTCGCGAGAAATATGAAAAAGATGCCAATGTCAAGCGCTGGGTGGATATGGCGATGCGTATTGAGGGCACCAACAAAACCTTCGGTGTGCACGCGGCCGGCGTGGTGATTGCGGCCGAACCCTTGGATGAATTAGTGCCGCTGCAGCGCAATAACGACGGCCAGGTGATCACCCAGTATTTCATGGAGGACGTGGAATCGATGGGGCTGTTGAAGATGGACTTCCTCGGCCTCAAAAACCTCACCATGATCGAAAAAACCATCGATCTGGTCGAGAAAAATAGTGGAGTTCGTATTGATCCCGACGACCTTCCTGCCAACGATGAGGGAACCTATGCCCTGCTGGCCCGCGGTGATCTCGAAGGCATCTTCCAGTTGGAATCGAGTGGCATGCGCCAGATCGTGCGCGATCTCAAGCCCTCATCCCTAGAGGATATTTCCTCAATTCTTGCTCTTTACCGGCCAGGCCCTCTCGATGCCGGCCTGATCCCCAAGTTCATCAACCGTAAGCACGGCCGCGAGGCGATTGATTTTGTGGATCATAAATTAGAGCCGATCCTCAAGGAAACCTACGGGATCATGGTGTATCAGGAGCAGATCATGCGGATCGCACAGGATTTGGCCGGCTATTCCCTCGGTGAAGCCGACCTGCTACGGCGGGCCATGGGTAAAAAGAAGGTGTCCGAGATGCAGAAGCATCGCGATCTGTTTGTTAATGGCGCTAGTGAACGGGGTGTGGCCAGCAGCGTCGCCGATGCCCTGTTTGACCAAATGGTTTTGTTTGCCGAATATTGCTTCAACAAGAGCCACTCCACCGCCTACGGCGCTGTTACCTATCAGACGGCCTACCTCAAGGCCCACTATCCGGTGGCCTACATGGCCGCCCTGCTCACGGTCAATGCCGGCACCACCGACAAGGTGCAGCGCTATATCTCCAACTGCAATGCCATGGGCATTGAGGTGATGTCACCGGATGTGAATGCTTCCGGGGTTGATTTCACCCCTAAAGGCGAGCGCATCCTCTTTGGCCTCTCGGCGGTGCGCAACCTGGGCGATGGCGCCATCCGCAACCTGATCAGCGCCCGCGAGGCCGATGGACCGTTCCACTCGCTTGCCGATCTCTGCGATCGCATCCCGGGCCAAACCCTCAACCGCCGCGCCCTGGAATCCCTGATCCATTCCGGCGCCCTCGACAGCTTGGAGCCGAAGGCCAACCGGGCCCAGTTGATGGCCGACCTCGATCTGATCCTCGATTGGTCCTCGTCGCGGGCGAAGGATCGGGCCAGTGTCCAGGGCAATCTTTTTGATCTGTTGGGCGGTTCGGCTGATGCCGCTGCCGATGGCAGCCCGGGCGACACCAGCACGGCACCGAAGGCGGCCCCCGTGGCCGATTACCCCCCCACCGAGAAATTGCGGCTGGAGAAGGAGCTGGTGGGCTTCTATCTCTCCGACCACCCGCTCAAGCAGCTGGGCCGGCCGATCCGCCTGCTCTCGGCCGTTGGCCTGGGCAGCCTCGAGGAGCAGGCGGACAAAGCCCGGGTCAGCGTGGTGGCGATGGTGCCGGAAATCCGCCAGGTCACCACCCGCAAGGGCGACCGCATGGCCGTGCTCCAGCTTGAAGACCTCAGCGGCAGCTGCGAGGCCGTGGTGTTTCCGAAGACCTATGCCCGCCTGGCCGACCACCTGATGGTCGATGCCCGCTTGGTGGTTTGGGGTTCGGTCGATCGCCGCGACGAGCGGGTGCAGCTGATCGTCGATGACTGCCGCGCCATCGATGACCTCAAGGTCTTGATGGTGGACTTGCTGGCCGAAGAGGCCAGCGATATCGCCGTGCAGCATCGCCTGCGCGAATGTCTGCAGCTGCACCGCAATGAACTGGAGCAGGGGGGAATGCGGGTGCCGGTGGTGGCCCGGGTCTTGCACCAGAGCGAATCGCGCTACGTGCGCCTGGGCCACCAGTTCTGTGTTAACGACGCCGGCGCCGCCCTAACCACCCTCAACGGCCAGGCCTTCAAGGCGAGCCTCAGCTCGCCGCTGGCGGTTGCTTAAGCGATTGCTTGAGCCGGGCCAGGTTCACGCCGATCTGCTCAAACCCCAGCAGGCTGCCCGGCTGGCTTTCCCAGCTGGCTGAAAACAGGCCGTAGCTCAGGCCCACCAGCCCGAGCAAGAAGAAGCCCCCGGAGGTCACCAGGGTGATTGCCGGCGGGATGTCGAGGATGCCACGGCTGACCAGCAGGTAGCTCACCACAAAGCTGGCCATGCCCAGCAGGCTGGGTATCCCCATGGCAATGGCAATGCGCCGGGCCATGCGGTTGGTGACGACCTCGGGAATCGCTTGGGAGCGGCGCTTCGTGCTGGCAGCCCCCTTGGCCGAGGTGCCTTGCGCCTTGACCGCCGGTTTGTCGAACCCCGGGGCCTTCTGGGCTCCAGGGGCGGGCTTGGAGCCAAAGGCCTTAGCCGCTCCAGTCCCGTTGCCGGCAGCTGCCGCCTTGGGGCTTTCGCCTGGGTTGCCAGGGCCGCCCGCCTTGCCGGAACCACTGGGCCGGATGCCCTTTGCTGCCATGGGATCGGGCCTCAGCCGCGGATGCCGAGCTTCTGGATCAGGCTGCTGTAGCGCGATTCGCTGTTGCTGCGCAGATAGCTGAGCAGGCGCTTGCGGCGCCCGATCATCTTCAGCAGCCCCTGGCGGGAGGAGAAGTCGTGGATGTTTTTCTGCAGGTGCCCACTGAGCTGGCTGATGCGCTCGCTCAACATCGCCACCTGCACTTCCACCGAGCCGGTGTCCGTTCCGTGGGTCTGATGGCTATTGATCAGTTCCTGTTTCTTGATGGTGTCGAGCGACATGCGCGGCGTCTGGCCCTGACGGAGCAAAGATCCAACTTACCCTGCCGGTTGCGGGGGCTCCTCAGCTGAGCCGATTGGAGAGCCAGCGCAGGCATTCCCGCAGCCAGTCGTCGCTGCCGGCAGTCTCCGCCAGCCCCAGGGCGGCCACGGCCCGCAGGGCCCGGTTGATCTCCAGGGGCTCGTAGCCCAGGGCGGAGAGGGTGAGCTGCAGCTCGTCGCGGGCCGAGTCCGGCAGGCCCGGGCCGCCGCTCTCGAGAAGGTCATCCGCCAGGCCCTGGCTTGGGCTGGCCGCCTTGCCGCCCGCCAGCTCCTGGTCTGCGGCGTAGCGCTCCTGCAGCCGCGTCCGCAATTCCACCGAGAGCCGTTCGGCCGTGCGCTTGCCCACGCCCGGGGCCTGGCAGAGCAGGCGTAGATCGGCCTGGACAATGGCGCGCACCAGCTCTTCGCCCGTGAGCAGGCCCAGCAGGCCCAGGGCCATCTGGGGGCCAACGCCACTGACGGCGACGAGTTCCCGGAACAGGTCCCGTTCGCTGCGCTCACCGAAGCCGTAGAGGGTCCATTGGTCTTCGCGCACCACCAAGTGGATGTGCAGGCAGACCGTGCTGCCCTCCGGTGGCAGCCGCTCCCACTGGCGCCGGCTGATCTGCACCTCGTAGCCCACCCCCTGGCAGACCAGCAGTAAGCCGCAGCGGTTGGCCTGCTGCCAGGCTTCGGCCCGTTGCCCTTGCAGCCAGCCGATCATGGGAGTCGATCCAAGGTCACCCATGCTGCCCACCCCGCCGACCCCGGCCCGCCCCTGGCTGCCGGCCTGGTGGTCGCCCCCCTGCTTGCCCCTGGCGTCGCTGGGCTGGCTGCGTCGCCCCCGGGCCGCCCTTTTGGCCCTGCTGCTGGGCGCGGTTGTCGGCCTGGGCCTGGCGGGGTGCTCCGGCATCGGCCAGCCCTCCCAGGGGGTGTTGCTGCGGGCCCTGGGCCTGCAGATTGCCCTCACCCAGCGCTCGATCGCCTCCGCCCTGGCCCTGGAGCCCGCCGGGCTGCCCCAGGTGAGCCGGGTGCGGGTGGAGCGCCAGGAAGAGGTGGCCATCGCCGATGGCCGGGGCCTGCACCTAAGCGGCCGCTTCGACTGGCGCCTCGCCAATGACCCGATCCGGGTCGACAGCCCCTTTGAACTCTGGTTGCAGCGGGGGGAACGGGGCCAGGTGTGGCGCCTGGCCCGACCCCTCGCCGCCCGCGGGAGCGGCCAGGCCGGCCTGGATCCAGGCGGGCTTGCCCAGGCCGGACTCGATCAGGCCCGAACCGACCAGGCCGGAACCGACCAGGCCGGAACCAATCTGGACTGGCTCATCGATCCGTTGCCGCTGCCGGGCGAGAGCGCAGGCTGATCACGGTGGCCGCCAGCACCAGCAGGGCTGCTACCAGGCTGTCGGGGCTGGGTCTGTCGTGGAAAAACCACAGGCCCCAGAGGCTGGCCAGGGGCACTTGCACGTAGCTCAGGGCCGTGGCCCGGGCCGCCGGCAGGCCCATCAACCCCGTGGTGAGGCCCAGCTGGGTGAACAGGCCCACACCCCCGAGGGCGACCAGTTCCGGGGCAGTCGGCAGGATCGGGTTGAGCAGCACCAGCGGCAGGGTTAGGACCAGGCCGACCAGGGGGAAATAAAAGATCACCACCAGGGGGTCTTCGCTGCGGCCCAGGGCCCGCACGCTTACGTAGGCCAGGGCCGTAAGCAGGGCGCCGGCCACGGCCAGCAGCACGGCCTCCTGGGGCAGGCCGCCATGGGCCAGGCCCGCCTGGATCCCGCCTAGAGGGGGCGCACCAAGGTGCAGCGGATGGGTGAGCAGCCCCACCCCCAGCCAGCCCAGCGCGATCGCTAACAGGATTCGGGCCGAGAGCCGCTCCCCCAGCAGCAGCCAGGCCAGCAGCGCTGTGAAGGTGGGGTGGAGGTACTGGATCACCGTGGCAACCCCCAGGGGCAACGCCTGGATCGCCCCGTAGACGCAATAGAGGGCCGCCGTACCGAGAACGCCCCGCAGCACT
>CAINZT010000182.1 GCA_903855705.1 uncultured Synechococcus sp. | reverse complement strand
GGCGGCGGTGGTGGTGCTGGCGGCGGCGGTGGCCGTGGCGGCTATGGCGGCGGCGGCGGTGGCGGCGGCGGTCGCAGTGACGACGGCGGCGGCTACGGCGGTGGCGGCGGCAACCGCTGGTGAGAGCGGAGCGGGGCCTGATCCTTCAGGTTCCTTCTTCCCTTTTGCTGGTGAATTAAATCCCAATCCCCTGTCCTGGTGTCTCCTGTTTGGAGGACTCCAGGATTTTTTATTGGCCCCCCCTGGCCTACCTCCCCCCTCCTCGCCCTGCCTGCTCCGCTTGGTTTGGCTTGCCTCGCCTGGCTCTAGTTTTTTCGCCCCCCGAATCGGAAGGGTCTGCCTGCTTATCTGCCTACTTAGCGGTGCTCAAGTAGTTCCGACTACCGACTCCACCTGGCCCAGCTTGCTGCGGCTCCTGCTGCTGGGGCAGCCTGCCCCCAGGAGTCGCCCTGCTGCCTTACTGGCCAGGGCCCTAGCGCCAGGCCCTGGAGCCAGCAGGCCCTTGGCGTTCCGTTCTCCTTGACCCACCCCCCAGGCCCCCTGTTCGCCATGGCTTCCCTGACCCCTAACCCGCCAGCGGCAGAGTGGCCCAGCCCTGGGCAGCGGCTCCCGGGTCCGCTGCCTGCCGCGTCACGGCCGCCCCTGGCGCGGCTGATTGGAGCCCTGGCCCCCGCACCGGCGCCAGGTGTTGCTGGCGGTGACCTGCTCGGTGCTCAACAAGCTGTTTGACCTGGCGCCGCCGGTGTTGATCGGCCTGGCGGTGGATGTGGTGGTGCAACAGCAGCACTCCTGGCTGGCGGCCTTTGGCGTCAGCTCGGTGCCGGGCCAGCTCGGGGTGCTGGCGGCGCTCTCCTTTGTGATCTGGAGCGCCGAATCCCTGTTCGAATACCTCTACGAGCTGCTCTGGCGCAACCTGGCCCAGACCGTGCAGCACGAGCTGCGGATTGAGGCCTACGACCACCTCCAGCACCTCGAGATGGCCTATTTCGAGGCGGGCAGTTCCGGCCGGCTGATGGCCGTGCTCAATGACGACATCAACCAGCTGGAGCGCTTCCTCAACAGCGGCGCCAACGACCTCCTCCAGCTGATCACCACCGTGCTGGCCGTGGGCGGGGCCATGGCCTGGCTCTCGCCCCATGTGGCAGGCGTCGCCTTTTTGCCGATCCCTGTGATTCTCTGGGGCTCGTTGGCCTTCCAGAAACGGCTTAGCCCCCGCTATCGGGAGGTGCGCGAACGGGCCGGCGACATCAACAGCCGCCTGGCCAACAACCTGGGCGGCATGCTCACGATCAAGAGCTATGCGGCCGAAGCCTGGGAAAAGCAGCGGCTCAGCCGCGACAGCCAGGCCTATCGCGCTAGTAATCGCCGCGCCATCCGCCTCTCGGCGGCCTTCATCCCCCTGATCCGCTTCGCGATCCTGTTTGCCTTCCTGGCGATCCTGGTGATCGGCGGGCTCCAGGCCTGGCAAGGGACCATCGCCGTGGGCAGCTACAGCTTCCTGGTGTTCATCACCCAGCGGCTGCTCTGGCCGCTCACCACCTTGGGCCGCACCCTGGACGACTACCAGCGGGCCATGGCTTCAACCCAGCGGGTACTGGACCTGCTCGAAACCCCGATCGCCATCCCCAGCGGCGATCGGACCCTGCCCCTGGCCCAGGTAGCCGGCGAGCTCGAATTTCGCCAGGTGACCTTCGCCTACCAGGGCCGCGAACCCCTGCTGCAGGGTTTGGATCTGCGCATCCCCGCCGGCAGCACCCTGGGCATCGTCGGCGCCACGGGGTCGGGCAAGAGCACGATCGTGAAGTTGCTGCTGCGGCTCTATGGGATCCAGGCGGGTGAAATCCTGCTCGATGGGATCCCGATCCGGGAGCTGCGCCTCGACGACCTACGCCGGGCCATCGGCCTGGTGAGCCAGGAGGTGTTTCTGTTCCACGGCACCGTGGCCGAGAACATCGCCTATGGCAGCTTCGAGGCCAGCCGCGGCGCGATCGAGCGGGCGGCCCAGCAGGCCGAAGCGGCCCCCTTCATCGAGGCCCTGCCCCACGGCTATGACACGGTGGTGGGCGAACGGGGCCAGCGCCTCTCCGGCGGCCAGCGCCAGCGCATCGCCCTGGCCCGGGCAATTCTGAAAAATCCGCCCGTGTTGATCCTCGATGAGGCCACCGCCGCCGTGGATAACGAAACCGAAGCGGCGATCCAGCGCTCCCTCGACCAGATCACCGCCCAGCGCACCACCTTGGTGATCGCCCACCGGCTCAGCACCGTGCGCCACGCCGATCGCATCGTCGTGATGGAACAGGGCCGCATCGTCGAAACGGGCCACCATGAGGAGTTGATCAGGGCCGGTGGCGCCTACGCCAACCTCTGGCGCGTCCAGGCTGGCCTGCGGCCCGGAGAGGCCCTGGGGATTTAGGCCCCGCTGGGGCTGGCGCTCCGGATGGGGGCCCGATGGCTCGATGAGCCCGCGCCAGAGAGGCGATCGAACCGAACCAGGCTGGAGCGGGAAATCCCCCACGGGCACCCCTTGGAGCCCCGAGACGATCTCCATAGGCTCAAGGGACGTTTCCGATTCCCCCCTGCCCATGGATGGCCCCAATGTCCGCCCTGAGCCCGGCTACAGCCCCGAGCTCAACCAGGGCCCCCAACCGGCCGATACCCCTACCATCAAGACGCCGGAGGCCATCAGCTTCCGCCAGCTAGCGGCCCTACGCCAAAGCGCCATCGAGGCCGGTCGGACCTCCAGCCCTTCTGAGGGCTCCGCCGATCCCTTGTCCACCCAGTTGCAGGGCCCAAGCCCTAGCCCCGGGCTCCATCACCTCGGCCAGCCCCAGACCCCCGGCGCCGAGCTGGCCGAACTGGATCAACTCCTGGGGGCCTATGACCAACTAGGCCAGCGGCTATTGCAGCAGCTCAGCCGCCAAGGGAGCGCATTGGAGCAGCACCGCCATCCCCAGCAAGTGATGGCGCTCGGGGCCCTAGGGGCCCACATCCGCCTGGGCTTGCAGGCCCTCGCCGCCAGCCGTCAGTGAGCCGAGGGGGCAGGGCCGTTCTGGTCAACCGGCAAACTGACCTGTGTTGCCCGCGACCGGAGCCGGTCGTCTAGGGAATTGCCATAGGTTCCCCGCAGGCTTTCAGGACGCATGAAGCAATCCTTGACCCGGCCCCGTCGCCGCGACCAACGGCTGCCCGTGCTGGTGGCCATTGGCATCGGCCTCTGCGGTGGTCTGGTGCTGGCTGGACCCCTGAGCGACCTGCTCAAGGCCGATGTCTTCAGCAAGGGCAAGGACTTGCTCAACCCCTTCAGTGCCTGGATGGGGGCCGGCGACCAGGACCTGCTGGTGATGGGCACCGACATGGGCACCAACACCGACGTAATGGCCACGGTGCACATCAAGGACGGCGTAACCAAGATCACCCAGGTGCCGAGGGACACCTATATCGAGTCCCCCAGCTATGGGCCCCTGAAGATCAATGCCCTTTACAGCCTGGGCGGCCCCAAGGCCGTCAAGGCGGAACTAGCCGGCCACCTGGGCCGGCCGATTAGCCACCACATCCTGGTAGACCTGGCCCTGGTGCGCCGCCTCGGCGATGCCCTCGGCGGCCTGGAGGTGACGGTGCCGAAACGCATGTATTACAACGACTACAGCCAGAAGCTGTTCATCGATCTGCAGCCCGGCCCCCAAACCCTCAAGGGCAAAGATTTAGAAGGATTCCTCCGCTTCCGCCACGACGAAATGGGCGACATCGGCCGGTTAGAACGGCAGAAACTGGCGGTGCAGGCTCTCTTCAATAAACTCACCCGGCCCGAAAACATCCTGCGCCTGCCCCAGCTGATGGGACTGGCCGGCAAGGATCTCAAAACCGACCTGGGCCCCATGGAAATCGGTGGCTTAATAACGGCCATGGCCGGCACCCACCTGGAGATCGAACAGCTGCCCGGGGTGCCCAACTACCGCAACGGCATCAGTTATTGGGATGTGAAGTGGCCAGCGCCAGAAAGCACCAGCAGCGACAACGCCACCAACCGTTATCGCTTTTTATTCTGAAATTGCCTGGTTGGGTTAGAGCCAGCCTGATCGAACCAATCACCCTGGCATGGAATAGCTAGCCTTGATTCAATAAGCACAGAAGGGTTGCGCTTAAGGCAACTCTTGCTGGCCCCCGGCACTGGCCTCAGCCCGATAGGCCGCCGGCACCAGCACCAGAAACAACCACCACCAGAGCAGCACCAGAACGGCGCCGGGAATGGTGATCCAGAGCCGGCCCAGCAGCACCCAGCTGCCGGCGATCGCAGCAATTCCCGTTAGCACGATCGACCAGGGCTGGCACCACCAGGGCTTGAGCGCCCAGAGGTTTAGGTCCGTAGCCGTGTCGGCGCTGGCTTCCAAGGGGCTGGGCTCAACGGAGCTGGGATCAACCATGGGGTTTCGGGTCCTGGCGAGGGTCGTCATGGTCGCCCCGCTCGGCCCCGTCGAGGCTGCCGGGCTCCCAGCCGCTGGGTTCGTGGCGGGAGAGGGTGACCAGGGCCAGGATCAGGGCCACCGCCGCCAGCACCGGCGTCGAGGCGGCCACCGTCACCCCCAAGGAGGCGGTGAACCAGATCGAGGCCCCACTGGTGAGGCCATGGACCTGGGGGTTGCGTCCCTTCTTGCTGCCCTGATCCACCAGGATTTCGCCGGCCCCAAGGAAGCCAACCCCCGTTGCCACCCCCTGGATGGCACGGCTGCGGGCGCCCAGATCGGGCCCGGCCGCCAGCACCATCAGGCAGGCACTCAGGCCCACCAGCACATGCACCCGCAGGCGGTTGGGCTGGGGTCCGGAGGAGGGATGGGAGCGGTTGAGGCCCATGGCCAGGCCGCAGAGCACGGCCAGGCCCATGCGCAGCAGGGCTTCCAGGTCTGGGGTGAGGTGCAGGGGCATCACCTCCCCATGGTCGGGCCCAGCGGGGTCTGTGGCCAGCCGCTGGGCTGACTGTTGCAAAGCCAGCTGTTGCAAGCCGGTTGTTGCAAAGCCGGTTGTTGCAAGCCAGCTGCTTGAAACCGGTTGGTCGGAGCATGCTGTTGGGAGTCGGCTGTCATAACGCCCTTTGCCGCAAAGCCTGGCGGTTAGGACCCCACTCCGGCCGCCAGCTGATCGGCGAGGCTCTCGAGCCGGGGCAGCAGGGCGGCAAAGGGGGCGCCCACCCCGGCGCAGACCCAAAGTCCCGGCGCTTGGGCCACCGGCCCGACGAGGGGCACCCCGCTGGCCGTGAAACTCACCGGCACTTGGTGATAGGTGGCGGGCAGGCAGGCCAGCTGGGGCCAGACCCGGGCCAGGCCGGAGCGCAAGCGAGCCTCCATCCAGGCTGGATCGGGCTCGGGATCGAACTGGCCATAGGGATTCACCAGGCTGATCTGGCCCAGCAGCCAGTCGGCGCCCCAGGGGGCCAGTCCCGCATCGACCACCGCCCGGCCCTCCCCCAGGCTGGGGGTTTGCTGCTCCAAGGCCTGGCGCTGGCCCAGCAGGGGCATGACGATGCCGGCGGTTGCCCCCGGCGGCAGGTCGCTGGGGTCCAGGTCAGCACCGCTGAGGGCCAACACTCCGGCCCAGCTGGTGGCCAGCTCCGGTGCCAACGATGGCCAGAGCTGGGCAGTGGCAGCCCCCGCAGCAAGCAGCACGGTTTCCGCCTCAAGGGTTTCCGCCACAAGGGTTTCCCCCCCCGCCAGCCGCACCCGCCAGGGCGATCCCCCCGGGGACTCGAGGGAAAGGGCCCGCCCTGGTCGCCGCCCAACCCCTGCCCGCTCCAGGGCAGCAGGCAGGGCCGCCGCCAGCACGCGGCCATCGACCCGGCCATAGGGAAGCTCCAAAGCCAGGTGTTGGCCTGAGGTGCCCAGCCGCTCCAGAACTCCGTGTCCCGCCGCCGATAGGAGGGCCTTCAGGCCAGAGCGGGCCGCCTCCAGGCCCTGGGGATTGGCAGTGTCGTCGACACTGGGCTTGGCCGTGGGGTCGGCAGTGGGGTCGGACTCGCTCTCGGCGGAGGGGGCGTCAGCGCTCGCGCGCGAATCAAGCCCAGCAGCCAGGTCGGGGCCAGGGAAGCCCAGCGCCCCAGGGGGATTGGCCGAGCCGCCATGGAGGGTGAGCTTGCAGCGCTGCCAGCCCAGGGGCCCATGGCGCCGTTCGAGGGCTTGCCAGAGCTCGGGCGCGCGCCTCAGGGCCGGCGCCGCCCAATAGGGCACGCCGCCATAGCTGAATTGGCTGGCCGTGGCTGGCGCCGGCGCCTGGCTGAGCAGGGTCACCGGCAGGCCCCGCTCCCGCAGGGCCAGGGCCGCCAGGCTGCCGGCCAGGCCCGCGCCGATCACTACCACCATTGGCCTTCCACCATCAGCCCATCACCATCAGCCGATCACCATCACACCAATGCCGGGACCACCCCGCTCAGATCTGCAGGGTGAAGGAGGTGATCACCTGGTGAAACAGGGTCTTGACCTTGGGCCAGCGCAGCTCGTTGGTGCTGGCGGCCAGGGTGTAGAGCCGGCCGCGATCGACCACAACGGTGGCCAGCTCGTGGCGGTCCCGGTCGTTGAGATGCACCGCATATTCCAGGTCGTAGAAGGTGTGGCTGCCGTCCTGGCGCTCCACGGCCTCCACCAAGGTGGCGTCGCGGCCACTACCCACGGGCGCAATCACAACCCGGGCCAGCCGTTCGCCCACCGCCACGGCGCTGCCGAGGTTCTCGAGGTCGTTGGTGGCATTCACATCGGAGATCACCAGGCTGAGGGTTTCATCGCTGTTGATCAGGTCGTGGAAGACCACCTGGGGCCCCTCACTCACCTGCACCCGGGTCCAGCCGGTGGGATAGAGGAAGGCGTAGCGCCCATCGGGGCTCTGGAAGGAATTGAGTCCGGCGGCGGCGGCGCTGCAGCCCACCAGCACCACGGCCAGCAGGGCGGCCAGCAAACGCGGCACCAGGGTGCGAAGGCTGGCCATGGGGGAAGACTGGGGGGATTGGAGCCATTGTCCCGTCCCGACTGCCCCAACGGACGATCCGGGCGCTCTTAGATTTCGTTGAACTGCGAGACCCCACCTGAGCGGCTTCACGCGCCCCCTGGCCCGGTTGATCGACCAGTTCGAGCGGCTGCCGGGCATTGGTCCGCGCACGGCCCAGAGGCTGGCCTTGCACCTGCTGCGCCAGCCGGAGGAGCAGATCCACAGCTTTGCCGATGCCCTGCTGGCCGCCCGCAGCCAGGTGGGCCAGTGCCAAAGCTGCTTCCACCTCTCGGCCGAACCCCTCTGTGAGATCTGCCGCAACCAGGAGCGCCACACCGGCATTCTTTGCGTGGTGGCCGATTCCCGCGACCTGCTCGCCCTGGAGCGCACCCGCGAATACAAGGGCCAGTACCACGTGCTCGGGGGCCTGATCTCGCCAATGGATGGGGTGGGGCCGGAGTTGCTGCACATCCAGCCCCTGGTGGCCCGGGTCGATCGCGAACAGATCACCGAAGTGATCCTGGCCCTCACCCCCAGCGTCGAAGGCGACACCACCAGCCTCTATTTGGCCCGGCTGCTTAAGCCCTTTACCCAGGTGAGCCGCATCGCCTACGGCCTCCCCGTGGGCAGCGAACTGGAGTACGCCGATGAGGTGACCCTGGCCCGGGCCCTGGAGGGCCGCCGGCGCATGGAGTAGGCCAGCCCCACGCCTGCAGGACACCCGGACACCGCTACCCCCACACCATGGTCCGTCGCCCCAGCCGCTACAGCGCCATCGCCCCGGCCGAGCGCCTGCCGGCCTGGCTGCGGATGCCGATCGGCACTGCCAGCGAGTTGGAACGGGTGCAAACGGTGGTGAAGCAGCAACGGCTGCACACGATCTGCGAAGAGGGGCGCTGCCCCAACCGGGGCGAGTGTTACGCCAGCGGCACCGCCACCTTCCTGTTGGGAGGGCCGATCTGCACCCGCAGTTGCGCCTTTTGCCAGGTGGAGAAGGGCGAGGCGCCCAGCCCCGTGGATGGCGCCGAAGCGGAGCGAGTGGCCGAGGCGGTGATCGATCTAGGCCTGCGCTACGTGGTGCTCACGGCCGTGGCCCGCGACGACCTAAGCGACCACGGCGCCAGCCTGTTTACGGCCACCATGGCCGCCATCCGCCACCGCAATCCCCTGGTTGCCATCGAGGTGCTCACCCCCGATTTCTGGGGCGGCCAGCGCGATGAAGTGAGCGGCGTCTTGGCCCAACGCCAGCGCCTGGCCAGCGTGCTGGCGGCCGAACCGGCCTGCTTCAACCACAACCTGGAAACGGTGCGGCGGCTCCAGGCGGAGGTGCGCCGCGGCGCCACTTACCAGCGCTCCTTGGCCCTGCTAACGACTGCCCGGGAGTTGGCACCCCAGATCCCCACCAAATCAGGCCTCATGCTGGGGCTGGGCGAAACCAGGGAGGAAGTGGTGGAGGCCCTGGCCGATTTGCGCGGGGTTGATTGTCAACGGCTCACCCTCGGGCAATACCTGCGGCCTTCCCTGGCCCACCTGCCGGTGGCGCGCTATTGGAGTCCTGAAGAGTTTGAGGAGCTGGGCTCCCTAGCAAAGGAGATGGGATTCGGGCAGGTGCGCAGTGGGCCATTGGTGCGTAGTAGCTATCACGCAGGCCAGCAGAACTAGGCGCAGCAACACTTTTAAAAACAAGCAACCAGCAACGCGTGCCGAAATTCATTGCAGCAAATGCGCAGCAGCGCCAAAGCAATACAGCCTAATTACGGGAACAAGCCAGTGAAATCACCTAGGATCTATCAATATTTACCGAACAAATAAGTGCCGACGAAATCACTCTTAGATTCGACCAAATCATTGATTAGACAGGTCGCACCGCCGGCAATCTTAAATCGCTTAGGCATTGTCAAAGGAGATCCCTTTTCAGCGCTTGCCTTCCCTGACGATGAAGACATCCGGCGCGACATTGAAGATCGCCTGGATTATCACGGCCCGCTACTAGATCTCTACTCAGGAGAACTGAAAGCTTCGGTTCACAAGTGGCATCACTACTTACCACTCTATGAGCGCTATTTTAGTCGCTTTCGGCAAACTCCCGTCAAATTCCTGGAAATCGGAGTTTCCAAAGGTGGCAGCCTGCAAATGTGGCGCAAATATTTTGGCGAAGCAGCGATCATTTATGGCATCGATATTAATCCAGCCTGCAAGGCCTATGACGGTATCGCCGGACAGGTGAGGATCGGCTCCCAGGACGACCGGGCTTTCCTCGATGCCGTGGTGGACGAAATGGGCGGGGTTGACGTCATCCTTGATGACGGTAGCCATCACATGAAGCACATCAAGGCAACCCTTCAGACCCTTTTTCCCCGCCTCAACAATGGCGGCCTCTACCTGATTGAAGACCTCCATACAGCCTACTGGCATGGTTGGGGCGGCGGCTATGCAGCATCCTCAAACTTTTTCAATACGATTCGCAGCATGGTCGATGACATGCACCACTGGTATCACAACATGCCAATCAAGCACCCCGACTTGAGCCCCCATTGCCCGGCGATTCACATCCACGACTCGATAGTGGTGCTCGAAAAGGAAATCACCCACAAGCCAACGCACTCCCTCTGCAAATAGATCTCAAGTCGCCAGATTGGCCTTGCCAAAAATTACAAGCACTAGCGAGACTACTGCCGGAAAACTAGACAAACCAAAGAATGCCAGAGGCGATCAGGCTTAAGGATCTGTTTTAGGCCTGTGCGCCCTTAGGAGGCCCCCTATCCAAACAAGAATCACTGAGGTGGGATTGGCTTTAGTTAAACCAGAGCAGCCGCCCATCTGCTACCAGAACGATGGGATTCGATGATGCAACACGAGTAACCCTGTGTCCGCACAATTAATCAACAAGAAGAACGCCCAACTCCCAAAGCCAATCCACCCCCAACCGCCCTACTCCATGCAGCTCCCACTGCTGCGCCTCATTCACATCCACCAGTCCCAAATCCCCCAAGGGCGTGCGCGCCGCTAGCCCCCCCAAAAGCTTCGGCGCAATCACCGCCGCAACCTGCTGCACACAGCCATGCTTGAGGGCCTCTGCCGCCAAAGGGGGGCCGCATTCCCACAGCACCTGGTTACAACCCCGCTGAGCCAGGGCGTCCAGCAACGTCACGGGATTGACGGGATCCAGCTCCAGGCGCTCTACCCCCAGCTGATCGAGGAGTTGGCGCCCCAATGCGCTGGCATCTGGGCCATGCACCACCAGGGTCGGCGCCAGGGCCTGGTCCCAGAGCTGGCGTTGCGGGGGAAACTCGAGGGTTTGCGACAGCACCACCCGCAGGGGCTCCCCGAGGGCCCTGGCCCCGGCTGGTGAGCAGGGGGTCGTCGGCGCGCAGGGTGCCACCACCCACGATCACCGCGTCGACCTGGCCGCGCAGGTGGTGGACCCAGGTGCGGGCCTCGGGGCCGCTGATCCACTGGCTGGAGCCATTGGGCAGGGCCGTGCGGCCATCGAGGCTCATGGCCCATTTCAAAATCCCCAGGGGCCTGCCGGTGCTGACCCGATGGATAAAGGCCCGGTTTAACTGCTTGGCCTCGGCGCCGCACATACCGGCGATCACTTCAACGCCGGCCGAGCGCAGTTGCTCCAGGCCCTGGCCGGCCACCCGGGGATCGGGATCCACCATCGCC
>CAINZT010000181.1 GCA_903855705.1 uncultured Synechococcus sp. | reverse complement strand
CGCCTGCAGGCCAGGGGCGGCGCTGCGGCCGGAGAGCTGGTCGCCCGGATCGATCGGCGCTGGCTACCGGAGCAGGTGCGCCTCAGCCGCGGCGGCGGCCTGCTGACCCTGGCCGGCAGTCCCCGCCATTACCACTGGATGGCCCAGGACCTGCCCCTTGAGGGACTCAGCCTGAGGCTGCCCCAGGCCCCTGGCCCCTTGCCCCTGCGGGGCCGCCTCAGCGGCCAGGGCGCCCTGGATCTCCAACCCCTGGCCATGGTGGCCGATGTGCTGCTGCACGATCCGGCCCTGCCCGGCCTGCCCGGCCGCCAACTCCAGGCCCGGGCCCGCTACCGCGGCGGCGAGCTCAGCCTCAAGGGCGAGTGGCTGGCCAAGCCCCAGGGGCAGGTGGCCTTCCAGCTGCGCCGCCGCCCGGATGGAGCCCTCTGGAGCCGCTTGGAGGGCCGCAGTCTCGGCTCCGAGCTGCTGCAAAACCTGCGTCTGGCCTGGAGCCTCTGGCACCAGAGCAGACCCCTCAAGGGCGGAGCCGCCCAGGACCTGGGCAGCCTGGCCATCGACACCCTCGGCACCAGCCTCAGCGACCAGCTGGCGGACCTGGCCCTCGCCAAACAGCGCCTCAACAGCCTGGTGCTGCCAGGGGCCAGCAGCCGCCAGGAGCTAGCCCTGGCCGACCTGCAGACCCTGGTCGATGCCGACCTGACCCTGAGCGGCCCCAGTCCCGCCCGCCTGACGATTGACCTGGAGGCCAGGGGCCACCTCTGGCTGCGGGACCAGCGGATGGATCGCGCCCTAGGCGAGGAGCCCTTCATCGCCCGGCTCCAGGGGCCGCTCCAGGATGGCCAAGGCAGCTTCAGCTTCAGCCACCTGCCCCTGGCCCTGCTGGCCCTGGCCGGGCCCTTGCCGGCCCCGCTCAGGGGCGGGCTGGCCGCCTCCGGGCGCTACCGGCTCGGCGGCCCCAGGCCCCAGCTGTGGACCGAACTGCTGTTAGAGAACGGCCGCCTCGGCGACCAGCCCCTGGCCCTAGAGCGGGGCTCCCTGGAGCTGAAGGACCAAGCTCTCGCCCTCGACCTCTCGCTGCGCAGCCAGGGGGCCAGCAACAGCGTCGATCTCAAGGGCCGCATCCCCCTAGAGGCCAGCCGCGAGGGGCTGGAACTGCGCCTGGCCAGCCGCGGCGATGGATTGCGCTTCCTCACGGCCCTAGCCGGCAATGGCCTGAGCTGGACCTCTGGCAGCGCCGATCTGCAGCTGCTGGTGCGGGGCAGCGTGGCCGAGCCGATTGCCAATGGCTTCCTGCGTTGCCGCGATGGCTCCCTCACCGTGGCCGGCCAGGCGATCCGCGATCTCCAGGCCATGGTGCTGTTCGATTTCCAGGATCTGGACCTGCAGCAGCTCACGGCCCGGGTCGGCAGCACGGGCCAGCTGAGCGGCAGTGGCCAACTTCCCCTATTTGAAACCGGGGTGGTGCAACGGCCCTTGAAGCTGGTGCTCAGCAAGGCGCCCTTCTCGGTGCCCCTGCTAGCCGGGGTCGGTGACGGGGAGATCGCGCTGGCCGGCAGCCTGCGCCGACCGGAGCTAGGCGGCGAGCTGGCGATTAGCCATGGCGCCTTCACGGTGAAGCTCAGCGCCCTAGCCAACGGAGCCAAGCCCGGCCAGGCGGTGACCGTGCCCCAACTGGTGGAACAGGGCTGGGATTTCCAGCGGCCCCTGGAAGTTTTCAGCTCGGACCAGGAGAGCAGCACCGGCCACTCCCTGCGGGCGGCCGTGCCGAACCTGCCGATGCTGGGCCTGCGCAACCTGCGCCTGCGCTTTGGCCCGAATCTGCGGGTGGTGGTGCCCACGGTGGCCAACTTCAACACCAAGGGCCTGCTCACCCTCAACGGACACCTCGATTCCAGCCTCCAGGCCAGCGGCGTGGTGCGGCTGCTGAGCGGCCGACTCAGCCTGTTCACCACCACCTTCAACCTCGATCCCGATTCCCCCAACGTGGCGGTGTTCACCCCGTCCCTGGGGCTGGTGCCCTATCTGGATATCGCCATGCGCACCCGGGTCTCCGACAGCCGCGGCAGCAACCAGGGTGATCGCAGCTCGATCTACGACTGGGTCCAGGCCGGAACCCCGGGCAGCTTCGACCAACTCAACCTGGTCAAGGTGGTGCTGAAGGTGAGTGGCCCGGCCGACCGCCTGGCCGAGTCGCTCCAAATCCGCAGCACCCCACCGATGAGCCAGGAGCGCCTGGTGGGCCTGATCGGCGGTAACTCCCTGGCGGGCCTGAGCGACGGCAACGCTGGCGCTGCCCTGGCCACGGTTCTGGGCCAGTCCTTGCTGTCGCCCTTGGTGAGCTCCCTCTCCGATGTGATGGGCCAGCGCTTCAGCTTTGCCCTCTATCCCACCTACGTGGTGCCGGCCTCCCAAACCCCAACTGGGGGCTCAAGCGGCACCCAGCGCATCCCCTCCCAACTGGTGCTGGGCTCCGAAATCGGCGTCGACCTGAGCGAGCGGTTCAATGCCTCGGTGCTCGCCGCCCCCAACCGCAGCGACATCCCACCGCAGATGACCTTGCGCTACCAGGCCAGTGATCGGCTTGGTGTGCAGGGATCCTTCGATAGCCAAGGCCGCTGGCAAACCCAGATGCAGCTCTATTACAGGTTCTGAGTTGGTTTGGGCTTGATCGTCTAGGCCGGCTTCCACGCCCTGGATCGCGGGGCTGGCTTTGGGGATCGAACGCTGCTGGGCTGGCGGCCTTGCGTTGCGCTGACGGGTTGGCTGTTCTGAGCCAATCCCTCTGAACTCGGAGCCTTGGTGGCCGCGATCGGCGGCAAAGCCCAGCCCTAGCCTGGGTGGATTGCTAAGCAGCATTCGCCATGGGCCAGTTGATCGGCGTCGACCTCGGCGGCACGGCGATCAAGCTGGGCCGCTTCGATCGCCAGGGCCAGCTGCTGGCCGAAGCCCAGGTGGCCACACCCCAACCGGCCATGCCCGGGGCGGTGACGGTGGCGATCAGTGAGGCGATCGCCTTGCTCGATCCAGACCACCGGGCCGATCGGGTCGGCATTGGCCTGCCGGGCCCCATGGATGGCACCGGCCGGATCTCGCGCATCGCCATCAACCTGGCCGGCTGGCAGGAGGTGCCCCTGGCCGACTGGCTCGAACCGAGGCTGAAGCGACGCGTCACCCTGGCCAATGACGCCAACTGCGCCCTGGTCGGCGAGGCCTGGACGGGGGCCGCCCAAGGAGTAGCCGACGCGATCCTGCTGACCCTGGGCACGGGCGTCGGTGGCGCCGTGTTGCTGGGCGGCCAGCTGTTCAGCGGCCACGGCGGCGCCGCCGGTGAACTGGGCCTGATCTGTGTCGATCCCGAGGGTCCCAGTTGCAACAGCGGCAACAACGGCTCCCTCGAACAGTTCTGCAGCATCGCCGGCTTGGGGCGCCTCAGCCCCCTGGAACCAGGCGAACTCAGCCGCCTGGCCGACCAGGGCGACGCCGAAGCCCTCCAGGTGTGGCAGCGCTACGGCCAGTGGCTTGGGATCGGCCTGAGTTCCCTGCTCTACGTACTCACCCCCGAGGTGGTGCTGATCGGTGGTGGCCTCAGCGCCGCCAGCCGCCATTTTTTACCGGCGGTGTGGCACGAGGTGAATCGGCGCGTTTTGGCCCAGAGCCGCAACGGCCTGGAGATCCGAGCCTGCGCCCTCGGCAACGGCGCCGGTCGGCTGGGGGCCGCCAAGCTGGCCCTAGACCGGCTGGGCTGTGGCTGAAGATGGAGCTTCCCTGCAGCCAGCCCAGGCCGTGAGCGTTCCTGATCCCTCCCCCGAGCTGCTGCAACGGGCCGCCGCGGTGCGCCGCGCCGCCATGGCCCTGGGGCAACTGGCGGATGGGGAGCGGCAGACGGCGGTGCTGGCCATGGCCGACGCCCTCGAAGCCGACGCGGCCACGATCGTGGCCGCCAACCAGGCCGACCTGGAGGCCGCCGCCAGCGCCGGCCTAGCCCCGGCCCTGGTGGCCCGCCTGAAACTGGACGACCGCAAACTGGCTGCCGCCATTGAAGGGGTGCGCCAGGTGGCGGCCCTCGCCGATCCGATCGGCCGGCGCCAGCTCCACACCGAACTGGCCGATGGGCTGGTGCTGGAGCGGCTGAGCGTGCCCCTAGGGGTGCTGGGGGTGATTTTCGAAGCCAGACCCGATGCGGTGATGCAGATCGCCTCCCT